>NZ_JBBIAB010000006.1 GCF_039634785.1 Tistrella mobilis
GCGCAGGTCGACGGAAAGAGCTTTCGCCATACAGGCTGGCCTCCTTCTCCAGCCTCTATCTTGAATCACAACTGACGGCTGAGGGGAATCCCCTGATTCCTATGCTGGGTAATTTGCTCTAAAGGGAGAGCCACCTTTTGAAGAAACACGTTCGATTCTTTAAGATCAAGCGTATATAAGTCTTGCGTCTTGTAGAAAAATTGATCGTGCAGGAATTTGCCGATTTTGCTTGAAAGCCCCGATGGAACCGCTCGTCCGGGCACGGGCACGCCTCCCATATAATAGGCAGCATCACCAGCTAATTTTACCAGGGTGGCGAGGTCGTTTGGAATACTCTGATCCTCTCGAAGGGAGGACACGAAGATCGCAACATTTCGGCCTTGGATGCGAAAAGCCTCAACTAACTGCTCGGAAACGTTGTTAAACATCATATACATTCCGACCAAATGTAGATCGGAGACATTGTCTCTGTCTAGCGCACAGAACGCTAGCTCGGAGTAAAATTCCCAAAAACGATTACCGATAGTCACTAGATTTAGCGAGGAAATGACATCATCAATGTTGTCCGCATCGCCCTCGTTCTCTTCGAGGTAATCCACTATCTCACCCGCCTTAACCCATGACGGTTCAGTGAGCGCATTCACACTACGAATTACCTCTCGAATCGAACGTGTGAACGGTAAATTCCCCATTGCGCTTCTCCCCCTCAAGTCGCCAATTCGATCGTCGTAGTTCTTAGCCAAGATTCCCCAGATGGACGGCCGACCCACGCATCTGGAGACGTATAGTACCCTCGCCTAGGGTCAAAACCAAACCAACCTCTTGATAATGAGATCGCCCTGTGATTCCAGTGGTCTGTAACCAGGAGGAACACGATGTCTCAGCTTTTCTGGTTGTCGGACGAACAGTGGGCTCAGCTTGAGCTGCACCTGCCCAAGAACCAGCCGGGTGGGTGACGTCCCGCCGAGTGGTGTAACAGCGTTTGCCTGGGGATGATGGCGCAGGGCGCGGAGGGCCCGGAGGCATCATCCCCAGGCGCCCCCGAAATCCGAGTGGACATGTTCGGGGTATGGCAGCTTGTTTTAGTGTGTTGCGCGATTTTTGGCAGAGAATGTGATCTCATAAGTTAATTTTGCCTATGGACATATTTATTACAGGTTAGCGGCAGCGCCGGTGACCGCCCCCGGTGGCGGTGGCATCGGGGCCGGGTCGGGAGGTCGGTGATGACGATGGTATTGGAGCGGCTGTCAGGGCCGTCATGGTCTGTGATGGTCTGGCCGGGGCGAAGGCTGGTGCTGACTGAGGCGGAGGCGGAGGTCATCGCCACGCGGCCGTTCCAGCGTCTCCGACGACTGCGTCAGATCGGCCTGTATGGCCATGCCGCCCCGCTGGCGGATCACACCCGCTATGCGCACACCATCGGCACCGTCTGGTGGACGGCAGAGCTGATGCGGTCGCTCGATGATCCGGCAGCCGACTCCGACGGACCACGGCATCTCGCTGCCATGCGGCAGATTCTGGCGGATGAAGGGGCCTCTCTGGATCTGGTCGTGCGGCTTTTCGCTCTCATCCACGACATCGCGCTGCTCCCTTTCGGCCATACGCTGCGTTTTCAGCTTGGCCTGATCCACGGCGCAGACAGCTTTACGCGCTGTTTCAGGCGGGCCGTCGACAATATCGGCGACGAGATCCGCCCGAATATGGCCGACAGGCCTTCGGCCGAAGCCCTCCTGTGGCATCTGGAGCTCGCCGTTGCGGTGGCTCATGCGCCACGCTTGCTTGCCGGCCATACGCCGGCCATCGGCGGGCCCCGGCTGGACACGGAGGTGACGGACAGGCTGATGCCGGTTCTGACCTTCGTCTACGACCTCGTTCACGGGGTTTATGGCGCCGATATCATCGATGTCTGCTGGCGGGATCTGTTTGCGGGCGGGCGCGTGTGGGACCTGCCGGCTTCGCTGCCGGTGGCCGGGCAGATCATTGTCTGCCGTCCAGGCGATCCGGCCTGGCCGGCCCCGGGGCGGACCATGCCTGCGTCGATCTTCCGTTACGGCATTCAGGCGATGGACGGCGACAGGGTTCTCATGGATCGCCTGACCGACCTGTCTGCGACCCTGGACCTGCGCTACGAGGTTGCGGAAAAGGCCTTTTTCCATCCGCGGAAATGTGCGGCGGATACCATGCTCGACAAGGCTCTGCGCAGTGTCGACGACCATGGCGGCGGAGATCTGTCCGCCGGTCGTCCCCCCTTCACGGATCTCGACCTGCTGGAGATGGGCGATGATGCCTTTCTGGATCTCGTGGCTCAACGGGAGGCAGCGATCGGGGAGGGCGTCCGTGCGGCACGGGATCTGCAGGCGGGCCGCATCTGGCCGGAGATGGTGCATCTCGACGGCCGCGGACTGGCGGCATTGGAAGACCAGGTCTGCGACAGTCTGACGGCGCCGGCCGGGCGTTCATCGGCCGAGCGACGACTGGCCGGGGAGCTGGGCATTCCGGCTGAGCATGTCGCTTTGCGTCTGGCGCCGCGTCGCATGCAGGCGAAGGCGCCTGACACGCCCATCGGCTGGCGGAACGGACAGGCAATCCCCTTTGACCGGCTGTGTCGCGAGCAGGGGTTGCCCCTGAGTGCCGCCTCATTGCCGATGCGCTATGCCGGGCTGCGGGATCTGTCCCTTTATGTCCGGGAGGGGGCGACCGTCGCGCCCATCACGGCGGGGCGCCTGATCGAGATCCTCCGTGGAGTGGCCTGCGCATGATCCGCCGCCCTGCAGGACCTGTCCTGGCGTTTATCGGCTTCGGGTGCTTTTCGGCGGCGGACCTTGTCACGAAGCTGTTGATGGGCGCGCATGGGCTCGCGCAGGTTCTGGTTCTGTCGGGGCTGGTGATGCTTGTGGTCATGATGGCCGCCGCGCGATGGCTGGGCGGGATGCAGGGCGTGGCGCGCGGCATTCTGGCGCTGGTCGTGCTGAGGGGGCTGCTGTCCGCAGGCATGATCGCGCTCAGCCTGTATGCTTTGTCACGGATGGCGATTGCAGACGTCTATGCGCTGCGCTTTCTGGCGCCCCTGTTGATCGTCATGCCCGGCGGCCTGTTGATCGCCGAGCCGCCGCGTACACGGGATCTGGCCGCGGTTCTGGTCGGCCTTGCAGGGGTCTGGGCCGTACTCAAGCCGGGATGGCTGGTTTCCGGAGCGGTGGTGGCGGATGGCGCTATCCCCTGGGACGGTGCAGCCGCAGCTCTGGGAGCTGCGGCGCTTCAGGCGGCTTCGGTGTTGATGCTCAGGCGTTGGCATGCCGCATCGACGCCACTGGTCGATGCGGCGCTGCCGGTCATGGTGACGGTGCTTGTGGCGCTACCGTTCCTTCTGGAGAACGGCATGCCATACGGGCATGGCTGGATCATGCCGCGGGCGTTGGAATGGGCAGGTTATGCGGCCGCAGGCCTCTTCCTTGCTGGCGGCCGGTTGTGCCTTGTCTTTGCGCTCAGATCGGCGCCTGCCGCAGTCGTGGCGCCGGCGCATTACAGCCAGCTGCTCTGGGGTCTGGCCTTCGGCTGGCTGATCTTTGCCGACCGCCCCGACCCGATCTCCACGATGGGCGCCCTTGTGATCGTGGCCGCGGGCCTGATGACGGCCCGCGGTGTCAGGCTGCGTCAGGCGTAATGCCGCCCATAGCGGTTGGCGAGCAGGGCGTCGGCGTCGATGTGGTCGTGGCGGACCAGGCCCTTGCGGGGCAGGCGGCCTTCGGCCAGGAGGTCGATGACCGCGGCGACGCCGGCGGCGGTGGTCAGGCGGATGGCGGACATGTGCATGCCGTCGACCTCGCGGGCGCCGACTTCGCGGCTCCACGAACGGCGGGTCAGGCGGCCGTCGGCGATGCCGTCGACCGAGACCGAGAGCACCACCACATCCTGGTCCGTGGTCGGCACGGCGGCTTCCAGAACCTGTTCCAGCAGCTCGCGACGGTCGCGCAGCTTCAGGTCTTCGAGCAGAAGCTTCATGATCGCGCGATGGCCGGGATAGCGCAGGGTCTTGTAATCGAGCGTGCGGACCTTGCCTTCGAAAGCGTCGGCCAGCATGCCGAGCCCGCCCGAGGTGTTGAAGGCCTCGTAAGTGGTGCCGTGAAGGATGACGGTTTCTTCGCCTTCCAGCGGCAGGACTTCGCGGCGCTCGCCGTTCCAGATCGCTTCGCAGGGATTGCAGTATTCATTGACGACGCCGGCGGTCGACCAGGTCATGGCATAACCCAGCGGGCCGGTCGGATGGGCGGGCAGCGCGCCCACGCGGATGCGTGCAGCATCGACCGTCTCGAAGCCATGGGCCAGACCATGGGCCATCACGCAGACCACGCCCGGGGCCAGGCCGCACTGGGGGACCAGCGCGGTTTCGGCATCGGCGGCCAGCGCCGCCACGGCGCGGGTGGAGCGGACATCCTCGGTCAGGTCGAAATAGTGCAGGCGGTTGCGCACCGCCGCCTCGGCGATCTGCGGGCAGAGATGATAGGGGCCGGCGGCCAGCACCGCGTCATGGCCCTGCATCACGGCATCCAGGGCGGCGGGATCGGCGGCATCGGCCTCCACCCGCCGGATGCGCGACGACAGCTGACCGGCCTCCACGCCGAAGCTGCGGTCGGCGAGGGTGATCTCGTGGGCGCCGCCGGCGGCCATCATATGGGCGACGGCGGTGCCGATGCGGCCGGCGCCGAGGATCAGGATGCGCATGGATCTGGTCTCCCTTGGGGGTCTGTTGGCTGGGTCCCTGGGGTGATCATTGCGGCTGGGAAGAGGCGGGCACCACTTGACGAAACGGCTATTTTCGGGCCGTTAATAGCCGAATCGGCTAATACGGGTCAGAAAGGTACGGCTGGGATGGCAGAGCCCGAACTGGATGCGGTGAACCGGGCGCTGATCGCGGCGCTGAAAGTGGACGCACGTATGCCGATCGCGGCGCTGGCCCGGATCGTCGGCCTGTCGCGCACGGCGCTGCGTCACCGGCTGGCGGTGCTGGAGACGACGGGGGTGATCCGCGGCTATCGGGTGGAGCTGGGCGAGCGGCTGGTGCCGAAGGTCCGGGCCCATGTGATGATCGAGCTGCGCCCCAAGCTGGGGCGGCAGGTCATCCAGCAGCTGAAGGCCTGCCCGGAGGTGAATTCACTGCACGCGGTCTCGGGCCCCTTCGACCTGCTGGCCGAAGTGGGTTGCGAGGATCTGGACCGCTTGAACGCCCTGATCGACCGGATCGCGGCGTTCCACGGGGTGGAACGCACGCGATCGGCGATCGTGTTGGAAGACTGTTTCGAACGCTGAGGTTCAGGCGACCAGGGCCCTGACCGCGCAATCGGCAAGGGCGTCCAGATGGTCGCGCGGATCCTGTTGGAAACGGCCGGAGAGCCAGGCCCGGCAGAAGATCTGGGCTGGGCCGAGGATGGTGGCGGCGAAAACCTCCGCGGGCAGGTCATGAAGACTGCCCGCCCGGACCAGCGGTTGGCGCCAGGCGTCGAGACCAGCCAGAAAATCGTCATTCGAGGCCGCACGGCGGCCGGTGATCTGGCCGGCCCAATCCGGGCGGGCCTGCTCGAACAGAAAATGCGCAGCCGCCCGGTTCCCGGCCACCCAGTCCAGATGCGCCGCAACCAGGGCGCGCACCCCCGTTGCGGCCGGAGGCGCAGCCGCCACCACAGCCAGCATGGCGGCGTGATAGGACGAAAGTGCTTCGATCCAGATTTCGGCAGCCAGCGCCGCCTTGTTGGGAAAGGCGTGAAAGAAGCTGCCGTTCGAGACCCCTGCCGCCCGGCAGATTGCCGCGGTGGTCGTCGCATCGACACCGTCGCGGGCGAAGAGGTCTAGGGCAGCGCCGAGGATGGCATCGCGGGTGGACAGGCTCATGATGGATGGCAGGTCCTGGAGTATTGCTCTAGAGTTATGCTCCAGGTCCGGCAAAAGCCGGACCGGATCCGGAGGAGACCATATATGATCATCGATGCCTGGGGGCAGCACCAGACCCTGCGCCATGCGACCGATCCGATCTTCGATTCGCTGAGGCGCTGGACGCGCCGGACGGTCCCGACCGCCGAGGCGCCGGTTGCGGACACCCTGGCCGCCATGGATGCCGGCGGCGTCGATCGCATGCTGATCAGTGCCTGGTACGCGCCGCGCAATGTGATGATCTCCAACGACGAGGTTGCGGGGTTCGTCGCGGCATCGGGCGGGCGGCTGATCGGCGTGGCGGGTGCCGATATCGCCCGGCCGATGGACGCCGTGCGCGAAATCCGCCGGGCGGTCACCGGGCTGGGCTTCCGGGCGGTGCGGGTGCTGCCCTGGCTGTGGGAGGTGCCGCCCACGGATCGGCGCTTCTACCCGATTTACGCCGCGTGCTGTGATCTGGGCGTACCGTTCTGCACCCAGATCGGCCATACCGGCCCGCTGATGCCGTCGGAGCCGGGCCGGCCGATCCATCTGGACCAGGTGGCGCTGGACTTCCCCGAGCTGGTCATCGTGGGGGGCCATATCGGCTGGCCCTGGACCGAGGAGGCGATCGCGGTCGCGACCAAGCATGAGAACGTCTACATCGACACCTCAGCCTATACGATCGCCCGCTATCCCCAGGCCCTGGTGGAGTATATGCGCGGCCATGGCCGCCACAAGGTGCTGTTCGGTACCAACTATCCGATGATCATGCCGGCAAAGGCGCTGGACGGCCTGGACGGGTTGAATCTCGATCCGAAGACGCGGGCGGCATTCCTGGGCGGCAATGCTGCCCGCGTCTTCGGGATCAGCTGACGTTCCCGTCCCCGAAGGCCGGCGGATAGGTAAGGGTGCCCCGGCCGTCGCCCAGGATCTCAGGGGTGAGTTCCAGCGCCATCAGATGGGGCCCGGACATGCTGGGGGAGGGCCAGGGGCAGCGGAACAGGGCGGCGCGGTCGGCAGAGAAGCCGAAGCGGGTGTAGAAGGCGGGGTCGCCCAGAACGAAGACCGCTTCGGCGCCGCCCGCGCGCAGCCGCGACAGGCCGAAGCGGATCAGCATGGCGGCGATGCCGAGCCGGCGGTGATCGGGCAGGACCGAGACCGGCGCCAGAAAGCGGCCGCGGATCGGGTCGTCCCGATCGTCGCGGCCGTCGAGGCGGATGTCGAGCGGGCCGAACAGGATCTGGCCGAGCAACTTCCCCGCCCCATCCTCGGCGACCAGCGACAGGGAAACGTCGCCTGCGGCGGTGAGTTTGCGAACCAGATCGGCCTCGTCGGGGCGGCCGAAGGCGGTGGTGATCAACTGAGCCAGGGCATCGGCATCGGCCGGTTCCGTGCGGCGCATCCGGAAACCCTCCGGCAGCCCACCGGCGGTCATGCGGCAAAGGCCTGAAGATCGGGCGGCAGATGGCCGGTCTTGACGTAAAGCCGGCAGCCGCCGTCGGTGCGGCGGGTGGCCACCCGCCCCGGCGGCCGGCGCAGCCAGCTGCCGGTGGGCAGAACCCCGTGGGCACCATCGATCAGCGTGCCGGAAACCACCAGGATCTCCTCACCCCCCGGCCGCCTGCCGCCGGGCAGTTCGGCGCCGGGCGCGAGGTCGAGCATGGTGACCCGCTCGGGGCCGAAGCCGTGCAGCAGGCGTTCCGTCACCCCGACGGTGCCGGCGAGGGCGGTGCCGGCCACCGTGTCGACCGGCAGGGCCAGCTGCAGACGGTCGCCCGGCAAAAACTGGCGGAGCTTCACGAACAGGATGCACCCTTCGGGCGCCCGCGGCGCATGGGACGTGCCGGGCGGGTTGCGCAGATAGGTCCCGGCGGGATAGTCGCCGTGCTCGTCGCCGAACACGCCGCTCAACACCAGGATTTCTTCGCCGCCCCCGTGAACATGGGGCGAAAAGCCGGCGCCCGGATCATAGCGCACCAGGCTGGTCGCGCGGGCGACCTCGTTGCCGACCCTGTCGAGCATCAGGCGGTGCACGCCGGCCGCGGGCGAGGCGATCCAGTCCTGTGGGTCCGGACGGACCAGGGCGGGGGCCGCAAAGTCGGCGCGGATCAGCATCGTTCGGATTTCCTCCCAATGTCGTTGGTCCGGTAGAGACATGTCTTGGTGAAATGGGGATGAAGACTTCATGAATCAAACGGCTGCGGCCGAATTCCGATGCGGGATTATCGATTCGTTAATCAACCTGATTGTTCCATGCGCGACGATGCGGCCACGGGCGCTCCCCCGCCCTCGGCCGCCCGTCATTTCCTGTTTTCCTCCCCCCGGGATACGGCCGCTGTCATGTCCAGACTTACCCAATCGATCGGCGCCAGGCTGATCATCGCCTTCGCAACCCTGACCGCCGTGGTGATCGTCACCGGCATCGTCGGTCTTCTGCAACTCGGTACGCTCAACCAGGCCTCGATGGATCTGAGCGACAACCGGGTGCCCAGCCTGCGGATCATCTCCCGCCTGTCGAACAACCTGCTGGAACACCGGCTGGCAGTGGCCGGGGCCGTGCTGGAAGGCAGCCCCGAAAACCGCAAGCCGCTGCTGGCGCGCGCCCGCCAGGCCGGCGAAGCGGTCACCGAATCTTTCGCCGCCTATGAACGGCTGATTTCCGACGAGGAGGACCGCCGCCTGTTCGGCCGGGCGACCACCGCCTGGGGCCCGTATGAGCGGGCGAGCAACCAGCTGCTGGCCCTGCTGGCGGAGAACGACCTGTTGGCCGCCCAGCAGATCTATCGCGGTGAGACCCGCGATGCCCGGCTGTCCCTCGGCAATGCATTGACGGCGTTGACGGCGCACAACACCGAGGGGGCGGATGCCTCGGCCACGCGTGCCGATCAGGCCTATGACACCGCCCATACGGTGCTGATCGCGGCGATGATCATCGGTGCGCTGATCGCAGTGGCGGCAACCCTGCTGATGATCCGCAACGTGTCGGTGCCGGTGAAGCGGATGACCGCAGCCATGCGCCGGCTGGCCGATCGCGACACCGGTGTCGTGATCCCCGGCGCCGATCGCCGGGACGAGATCGGCGAGATGGCCCAGGCGGTGGAAACCTTCCGCGACGGCATGATCCGCGCCGACCGGCTGGCGGCGGAACAGGAAGAGGCCCGCGCGGCGCAGGAGACGCAGCGGCAGCGGCGCGAGGCGCTGACCCAGGGCTTCGTCGACCAGGTGGCCGGCATCGTGACCACGCTGTCGAGCGCGACCGAACAGGTGCGCGGCAGCGCCGACGAGCTGTCGCGCACGGCCGAGGACCAGAGCGGCCGCAGCACCACCGTGGCGGCGGCGGCCGAACAGGCGACGGCCAATGTCCAGACGGTCGCGACCGCGGCCGAGGAACTGGCGGCGTCGATCCGCGAGGTGGGCGCACGCACGGCCGAGACCGCCGACGTCACCCGCCGCGCGGTGACCGAGGCGGAAGAGACCGATGCGACGGTGCAGGAGCTGTCGGGCAGCGCCCAGAAGATCGGCGACGTGATCGAACTGATCCAGCAGATCGCGGCCCAGACCAATCTTCTGGCGCTGAATGCCACGATCGAGGCGGCCCGCGCCGGCGAGGCCGGCAAGGGCTTCGCCGTGGTGGCATCGGAGGTGAAGAACCTGGCGACCCAGACCGCACGGGCGACGGAAGAGATCCAGGTTCAGATCAACGCCATGACCGGGGCGACCGGCCGCACGGTCGATGCGATCCGGTCGATTTCGGGCACGATCGGACAGGTGGGCGCGCTGACCACGGCGGTGGCATCGGCCGTGGAAGAACAGGTGGCGGCAACCGCCGAGATCGCGCGCAACACCCAGCAGGCATCGTCCGGCACCTCGGAAGTGCTGCAGTCGATCACCGGCATCGCCGATGCCGCCGGCCATACCGGCCAGGCGGCCGAGGAGATGAACGCCGCCTCGGGCGCGCTGGCGGAGCGGACCCGCGAGCTGAAGCGGGTGGTCGATGCCTATGTCGCGGAGATCGAACGGGTCTGACCCGGCGCCCGTCTCTGAAGAAGAACGCCGCCGCGGGGCGATCCGCGGCGGCGTTGTTTTTGTCGGAGGACTGCCTGCCTGTCTCCTGTTTGGTCTGTTGCATTTTTAACATCAATTTTCTTGAATAATTTAAGATGTGTACGATGGTAAACACACTGTTTACGCCATTTTACAACAGATTTTAGCAAATTTTTAACTTGTCCGGACATATCTGGAGATTCAAGACGGAACAACAAATGCACCTCGGAGACACATTATGTCCCTTTCGCGGTTATCGATCGGAACCCGACTTGTCGTCGCCTTCACCCTGCTGACGGCGGTGGTGGTGGCGAGCGGCGTGTTCGGTCTGCTGCAGCTTTCGGCCATGAACGACCGGACGGCCGAACTCCGCCAGGAACATGTGCCGAGCCTGGTGGTGCTCGGCGAGATCAATGACGGGCTGCTGCGACACCGGATCATGGCGGCCAATCTGATTCTGGAAGACGAGCCGACAAAAATCGCCCGGTATCGGGGGGAGCTGGACCGGTTGGCCGAGGCCGCCGGCAAGGCGATCGGCGCCTATGCGCCGCTGGTGTCGGGAGAGGCGGACAGGAAAGCCTTTGAGGGGCTGAAAACAGCCTGGAGCGCCTATCAGGGGGTCTCCACCCGGCTGGTCGATGCGGCGACGGCGGGCGACCGCCGGGGCGCCCGCACCCTGTTCGAAGAGGATGCCCGCCAGGCACGCGAGGTGCTGACCCAGCGCATGGCCGAGCTGCGCCAGGCGACGGTCGACGATGCCGAGGCGGCGGGCGAGGCCAGCATCGCCACCTATGCCGCGGCGCGGGGGATGGTGATTGCGGCGATCGTGATCGGCGCGGTGATCGCGATCGCGGCCACGCTGCTGATGATCCGCAGCGTGTCGACGCCGGTGCGCAGGATGACCGCGGCGATGCGCCGGCTGGCGGAGCGCGATACCGGCGTCGTGGTTCCCGGGGCCGAACGCGGCGACGAGATCGGCGAGATGGCGAAGGCGGTGGAAACCTTCCGCGACGGCATGATCCGTGCCGACCGGCTGGCGGCGGAACAGGAAGAGGCCCGCGCGGCGGCCGAAGTGCAGCGGCAGCGGCGCGAGGAATTGACGAAAGACTTCGTCGACCAGGTGGCCGGCATCGTGACCACGCTGTCGAGCGCGACCGAACAGGTGCGCGGCAGCGCCGGTGAGCTGTCGCGCACGGCCGAGGCCCAGACCGGCCGCAGCACCACGGTGGCGGCGGCGGCCGAACAGGCGACCGCCAATGTCCAGACGGTGGCGACCGCATCGGAAGAGCTGGCGGCATCGATCCGCGAGGTGGGTGCACGGACGGCCGAGACCGCCGATGTCACCCGCAGCGCGGTGACCCAGGCGGAGGCGACCGACATGACCGTGCAGGAGCTGTCGACCAACGCCCAGAAGATCGGCGATGTGGTGCTGCTGATCCAGCAGATTGCGGCGCAGACCAATCTTCTGGCGCTGAATGCCACGATCGAGGCGGCACGCGCCGGCGAGGCGGGCAAGGGCTTCGCCGTGGTGGCATCGGAGGTGAAGAACCTGGCGACCCAGACCGCGCGGGCGACCGAAGAAATCCAGGTTCAGATCAACGCCATGACCGGCGCCACCGGCCGCACGGTCGAGGCGATCCGGTCGATTTCGGGCACGATCGGCAAGGTGGGCGCGCTGACCACGGCGGTGGCATCGGCCGTGGAAGAACAGGTGGCGGCAACCGCCGAGATCGCGCGCAACACCCAGCAGGCATCGTCCGGCACCTCGGACGTGCTGCAATCGATCACCGGCATCGCCGAGGCCGCCGGCCATACCGGCCAGGCGGCCGAGGAGATGAATGCCGCCTCGGGTGCGCTGGCGGAGCGGACCCGCGAGCTGCGGCGGGTGGTGGACGGCTATGTGGCGGAGATCGCGCGGGTGTGATTGCCCGGATGTGATCGGGGTACTGCAGGATCTGCCGCCACGGTGCGCCTTGTGCCGTGGCGGCTTTTTCGCGTCGGTTCATCCTGGGTTGTTCATTATTATTGATGCAAAAAACAATGTTTTAAATAAAATGAGCCAATTCCATGGCATAGATAAACAAAAATTCTGGAATGATCGCTATTATATTTGGCAATTGATCTTTGCGTATCTTCACATCTTAAGTATTTATCGGCCCGTCAGCCGTATCCGCGGGTCGTCCCTGGTTTTTTTTGAGATCGTCCGCGATGTCCAAATCCGCCCTCTCGATCGGCAAGAAGCTGATCCTTGCCTTTGCTACCCTGACCGCCGTGATCGTGCTGACCGGCGTGTTCGGCTTTTCGCAGCTGGCGACGCTGGAGCATGCGTCCTTCGAACTGCGCGACAACCGTATCCCCAGCCTCAAGGTCATTGCCGAGGCGAGCAATGTGATACAGAACCACCGGATCGCAGTGAGCCGCCTGGTCATTGACGACAATCCGGCGAACCGTTCCGGTCATCTGGAGCAGATACAGCGCCAGGTCGATGCTTTCGCGGCCGCGGCCAAAGCCTATCAACCGTTGATCGCCGACGACATCGAGGCCCGGATGGTGAAGCAGATCGGGGCAGCCCGGGAGCGCTATCTGGAGGCAACCACAAGGCTGATCCGCGCCGTACAGGCGGGTAACGTATCCCAGGTGACGGCGCTGTATCTGGGCGAGAGCGCGGCCGCGCGGGAAGCCGTTGTGACGGAGCTGGACAGGCTGCGTCAGATGAACGTCGAAAAGTCGGCCGAGGCCGGCGCCCGATCCCGCGCCGCCTATGAAAGCGCGCTGACCGTGCTGGCGATCGCCATGGCGGTGGGGCTGGTGATCGCGGTTGCGGCAACCCTGGTGATGACCCGCAGCGTGTCGGCGCCGGTGCGCAAGATGACAGAGGCGATGCGGCGGCTGGCCGACAAGGATACCGGCGTCGAGATCCCGGGCGCCGATCGCGGCGACGAAATCGGCGCCATGGCCAAGGCGGTGGAGACCTTCCGCGACGGCATGGTCCGCGCCGACCGGCTGGCGGCCGAGCAGGAGCGGAACCGGGCTGCCGAAGAGGGCAGGCGCCGGCGGCGCGAGGAACTGGCCGAAGGCTTCGTGTCGCGGATGACCGCGATCGTGACCACGCTGTCGGGCGCATCGGAACAGGTGCGCGGCAGTGCCGAAGGGCTTGCGCGCACGGCGGATGACCAGTCGGCGCGCAGCACCACCGTCGCCGCGGCGGCGGAAGAGGCCAGCGCCAATGTCCAGACGGTGGCCACGGCATCCGAGGAACTGGCGGCATCGATCCGCGAGGTGGGCGCGCGCACGGCCGAGACCGCCGACGTCACCCGCGCCGCGGTGCGCCAGGCCGAGGCGACCGACGGCACGGTGCAGGAGCTGTCCGCCAGTGCCCGCAAGATCGGCGACGTGATCGAGCTGATCCAGCAGATCGCCGAGCAGACCAATCTTCTGGCATTGAACGCCACCATCGAGGCGGCGCGCGCCGGCGAGGCCGGCAAGGGCTTCGCCGTGGTGGCATCTGAGGTGAAGAACCTGGCGACCCAGACCGCCCGGGCGACCGAAGAGATCCAGGCCCAGATCAACGCCATGACCGGTGCGACCGGCCGCACGGTGGATGCGATCCGCGAAATTTCGGGCACCATCACCCGGGTGGGGGCGCTGACCACCGCCGTGGCATCGGCCGTGGAGCAGCAGGTGGCGGCCACCGCCGAGATCGCCCGCAACACGCAGCAGGCATCGTCCGGCACGTCGGAAGTGCTGGAATCGATTGCCGGCATCGCATCGGCCGCCGGGTTGACCGGGCGGTCGGCGGAGGAAATGAGCGGGGCATCGCGCGCCCTGGCCGGCAAGACCCGCGAGTTGAAAGATGTGGTTGACCGCTATGTCGACGAGGTGGCCAAGGTCTGAGGCTGCATAATCGACGCAAGTTTGCGTCGGTCGTATAGATAAATACCTTCGATTGTGGATCCGGCGGGCCTTCCGGCAAGGCCCGCCGGCTTCTTTTTGGGCCAGATCAGACATCCTGGTAATATTTCGCCCGAAGATTTCCGCGGATTTAAATGTTGAACCACGCTGTTGAATGAGTCTATTTTTAAGAGTGCCTGCCCGCACACATGCATCGCAGACCTTCCCCTCCAGACAAGCGAGTCTTTATGAAGTCATCGAAATGGACGATCGGCGCCAGGCTGATCGTCGCGTTCGTGGCGTTGACCCTGGTCATCGCTGCGACGAGTGTGTCGGGTATTGCCCAGTTGTCGGTTCTGGACCGGGCGGCGGGCGATCTGCGGGACAATCGCGTGCCGAGCCTGAAGCTGATCGCACGGCTGCAGAACGCGGTCTCGGAACATCGCATCAATATCTCCGGGGCGATCATCGCCACCGAAGGCACGGAAGTGAAGGATCGGCTTGCGGCTGCTGCCAAAGCCGCCGAGCAGGTCGGCGGGCTTCTGACCGCCTACGAGCCTCTGGTTACCGACGAGGAGGAGCGTGGTCATTTCGAGGGCGTCAAGGTCGCCTGGGCGGATTATCTTGCCCGCACCGAGCCGCTGCTGGCGGAGCTTCGCACCGGTGATCAGGATGGCGCGCGGGGATTGTTCGCGGCGGCCAACCGCACGCTGCTGATCCGTGAACTCGACGATCTGATCGAGTTCAACTCGGCCGCCGCGGCTGGATCGGGCGAACAGACCAGGCGTGCGGCCGAAAACGGCATGACCGTGCTGATCGCGGCGCTGGGGATCGGCCTTGTGGTGGCGATCGCGGCGACCCTGCTGATGATGCGCAGCGTGTCCCGGCCGATCCGGCGGATGACCGAGGCGATGAACCGGCTTGCGGCGCGTGAGACCGGCATCACCATCCCGGGTGCCGATCGTGGCGACGAGATCGGGGCCATGGCCAAATCGGTCGAGACCTTCCGCGCAGGGCTGATCGAGGCCGACCGGCTGGCGAGCGAACAGGCACAGGCCCAGGCTGCGCAGGAGGCCGAGCGTGCGCGGCGCGAGGAACTGACCCAGGGCTTCGTGACCCGGGTGGCGGGCATCGTCTCGACGCTGTCGGGGGCGGCCGAACAGGTGCGCGGCAGCGCCGATGCCCTGTCGCGCACGGCAGAGGAGCAGAGCGGCCGCAGCACGGCGGTTGCGGCCGCGGCCGAGCAGGCGACCGCCAATGTCCAGACGGTGGCGACGGCGGCGGAAGAGCTGTCGGCATCGGTGCGCGAGGTGGGTGCGCGCACGGCCGAAACCGCGGATGTGAGCCGTGCTGCGGTGGACGAGGCCGGCACCACCGACAACACGGTGCAGGACCTGGCGACCAACGCCCAGAAGATCGGCGACGTGATCGAGCTGATCCAGCAGATCGCGGCCCAGACCAATCTTCTGGCGCTGAACGCCACCATCGAAGCCGCGCGTGCGGGCGAAGCCGGCAAGGGCTTCGCCGTGGTGGCGGCCGAGGTGAAGAATCTGGCCAATCAGACCGCGCGGGCGACGGAAGAGATCCAGGTTCAGATCGACGCCGCCACAAATGCCACCGGGCGGACGGTGGATGCCATCCGGTCGATTTCCGGCACGATCGGCAAGGTGGGGGCGCTGACCACCGCCGTGGCCTCGGCCGTGGAGGAACAGGTATCGGCGACCGCGGAAATCGCCCGCAACACCCAGCAGGCCTCGGCCGGTACGTCGGAGGTGCTGCGCGCCATCGCCGGCATCGCCGATGCCGCCGGCCAGACCGGCCATGCGGCGGCGGAAATGAACACCGCCGCCGGCGAGCTGGCCGGCCAGACCCGGGCGTTGAAGCAGGTGGTGGACGAGTATGTGAGGGACATAGAAAACGTCTGAGCGATTTTCTCTCTCCAGAGGTGTCCGCCAGATGGGGGGTACCTCTGGACTTCGCTGGATGAGTTCCTGTGCAAAGCTGTATTTCCGCGGTCTGTTCTTTTGTGCGTTCTGAGGCCCGGCGGCTTTCGGAACATCCATAAAAAATCACATCCGATTCGACGTCTACGATCCCGCTATGCGGATATGAAGAGCAGTGGCGTGCCGATATTCTGATGTAAATTCAAGTGTAGATCCAAAAATAATGGATGAATTTGATTTCAGTTGAGATTGTTTGTTAATTACGATCGCACATGGCGATACGATTTTGTATCGAAGAATGGTCGAATTTTGATCATGTGTGATTTTATCGTGAGGAATATTTAAAAATACAAGTTGTATTTTGTATCTTGAATTTTGATGTCGGATGCTTCTAGCTTGATGAGTGCCTGCCCGCACGCGCGTTGTAGAACATTTCCCCACGCATGAGAGTAATCATGAAGACATCGAAATGGACGATCGGCGCCAAGCTGGTCGTTGCATTCGTGGCATTGACTCTGGTCATCGCCACGACGAGCGTATCGGGCATTGTGCAGTTGTCGGTTCTGGACCAGGCGGCGGGCGATCTGCGGGACAATCGCGTGCCGAGCCTGAAGCTGCTGGCCCAGATTGAGAGTGCCGTGCTGGAGCATCGCCTCAAGGCAGCCGACGCGGTCATTCTCTCCGACGACGCGACGCGGGCCGGCAGGTTGGCCGAGGTGGCCGAGATGAGATCACGTGTCGACGGGCTTCTGGCGGCATATGAGCCGCTGATCGCGGATCCCGAAGACCGTGGTCATTTCCAGGTGGCCCGTGCAGCCTGGGCCGACTACATCGCCAAAACCGAACCGCTGTTGGCGGCGATTGCCGACGGGCGGCAAGACGAGGTGCGGTCGAGGTTTGCGGCCTCAAGCCGTCGGGCTCTGTCGAAAAAGATTGAAGAGCTGGTCGAGTACAACGTCTCGGCCGCTGCGACATCGGGCGCCCGGACCGTGGCGGCGCATGATGCCGGCATGACCGTGCTGATCGCGGCGCTGGGGATCGGCCTTGTGCTGGCGATCGCGGCGACCCTGCTGATGATGCGCAGCGTGTCCCGGCCCATCCGGCGGATGACCGAGGCGATGAACCGGCTGGCGGCGCGTGAGACCGGCATCACCATCCCGGGCGCCGATCGTGGCGACGAGATCGGGGCCATGGCCAAATCGGTCGAGACCTTCCGCGCAGGGCTGATCGAGGCCGACAGGCTGGCGACCGAACAGGCACAGGCGCAGGCTGCGCAGGAGGCCGAGCGTGCCCGGCGCGAGGAGCTGACCCAGGGTTTCGTGACCCGGGTGGCGGGCATCGTCTCGACGCTGTCTGGGGCGGCCGAACAGGTGCGCGGCAGCGCCGATGCCCTGTCGCGCACGGCAGAGGAGCAGAGCGGCCGCAGCACGGCGGTTGCGGCCGCGGCCGAGCAGGCGACCGCCAATGTCCAGACGGTGGCGACGGCGGCGGAAGAGCTGTCGGCATCGGTGCGCGAGGTGGGTGCGCGCACGGCCGAAACCGCGGATGTGAGCCGCGCTGCGGTGGACGAGGCCGGCACCACCGACAATACGGTCCAGGACCTGGCGACCAACGCCCAGAAGATCGGCGATGTGATCGAGCTGATCCAGCAGATCGCCGCCCAGACCAATCTTCTGGCACTGAACGCCACCATCGAAGCCGCACGTGCGGGTGAAGCCGGCAAGGGCTTCGCCGTGGTGGCGGCCGAGGTGAAGAACCTGGCCAATCAGACCGCGCGGGCGACGGAAGAGATCCAGGTCCAGATCGACGCCGCCACAAATGCTACCGGGCGGACGGTGGATGCCATCCGGTCGATTTCCGGCACGATCGGCAAGGTGGGGGCGCTGACCACCGCCGTGGCATCAGCTGTGGAGGAACAGGTATCGGCGACCGCGGAAATCGCCCGCAACACCCAGCAGGCCTCGGCCGGCACGTCGGAGGTGCTGCGCGCCATCGCCGGCATCGCCGATGCCGCCGGCCAGACCGGCCATGCGGCGGCGGAAATGAACACCGCCGCCGGCGAGCTGGCCGGCCAGACCCGGGCGCTGAAGCAGGTGGTGGACGAGTATGTCGCGGCGATCGCCCGCGTCTGAGCCGGTCAATCCGGCGCGTTGCCCTGGTCCCAGCGCTGGAAGTTGTAGCCGTCGGTGATCAGGATATGGGCGAAGCGCCGGCAGACCAGGGTGAAATCCTGGTCCAGCGGCCGGGTTTCGTAGACATAGCCCGGCGGGGGCGGCGGCGGATTGCTGCTGTCGGCGCCGGGGAAAGAGGCGACCAGGGCGTAGCGATCGCCCTGTTCGCCGACCAGTTCGGTGAGCGGGTTGCCGGCCAGCAGCGTGGTTTCGGTGTGCCGCTCGATCAGCCCCGACGACCAGGCGCTGGCCGTGCCGTCGGGGTTCAAAACCGGCTGCACGAACAGGATGCGGGCGATGAGCAGAAAATCGATCGCAGCCCGCCCCGCCATCAGGGTGAAGGCCCAGGGCGTGCCGGCCGACGGGGTGCCCGGATAGGGGTAGAGCACCGCCGTCTGCGGCACGCCATTGGTGCCGGGTTCATCCTTCACCAGGGCTGCGGGCGCATCGGGATCGCCGAAGGCGACCCGATCGGGCAGCAGCGGATAGACCGCATTCATCCAGGCATCGTAATCGCCGCCGGCATGGCTGTATATGTAGCCGCCGGGGAATTTGGGATGCTGACGATATTCCTGGTTGTAGCCGCCTTGCGGCACCTTCATCGGATCGAGCATGGGCCTTCCCCCGTCTGGTCGATGGTGACCAGAATGGCACTGTCCCAAAATGCCATCAATGGGTGATGATCAGGCCTGCATCATAATGTTTTGGTTGTGGTTCGGGCTGACCGCCGCCGGGCGGAGCATTCGCGGGGCCTGACCCAGGCGGGTGATCACCGCATCGGCGAAGCCGCGGGTGCCCGGGCTGAGGCGGGTGGTGCCCGGGGTGACCATGTCGGCGGTGTGGATGCCGTCTTCGATGGTGGCGAGCCAGGCATCGTGGACGCGATCGGCCACCCGATGCTGGCCGATATGGTGCAGCATCATCACGCCCGCGAGCAGCATGGCCGACGGGTTGGCCCGGTCGCGCCCGGCCAGCTGCGGCGCCGTGCCGTGGACGGTTGAGAACATGGCGCAATCGGTGCCGAGCGCGGCCGAGGGGGCAAGCCCGACGCCGCCGGCAAGGCGGGCGGCGAGCGTCGCCACCAGATCGCCATGGCGGCCCGGCACGACCACGACGCCGAAGCCGTTCGGACGATCGGCCAGCCGGGCCAGACCGGTTTCAAGGCGCCGGCGGCCGGCGGCGATGTCGGGATAATGGCCGGCGACGGCATCGAACAGTTCTGCCGTCAGGGCATCCGGATGGTCGACGAAGGCATCGAGCCGGCGAAGCCCCTGCCGGCGCGCCACCGCAAAGGCATGGTGCAGAAGCCGTTCGGCCCGCATCAGCCGGGCATCGCCCTGTGCCGCCCCGGGCAGGTCGTGAACGATGATCAGATCCATCGCCGGGTGGCGGGTGGCGATGGCCGGCGCCATGGCCCGGCAGGGGCGGGTGGTGGCGAAGAGATCGGCATCGCGGCTGAGCACCTGCACCGGGCTGGCCACCCCGGCCGGCGGCGTGGTGACCGGAGCGCGGTAGAGCACGCCGGTGCGGCGCAGACTCTGTCGGGCGGCCGAGAGCAGCCGGGCATGATCTTCCTCCGCATCCCCGGGGCGGCTGCTCAGATCCACCGGTTCCACCGCGATGCGTGCGCCGGCCGCAAGCAGGATCCTGAGGCTCGCCTGCATCACCTCGGGGCCGATGCCGTCGCCGAAAACGATGCTGATCGGCTGGTTGGCCCGGCCATGCCGGGGGCCGGGCCGGGGCCGATGGGGGGTCTGGTCGGTCATGGGCGCGCCTCCGCTCCGCTCAGGCGTCACCGGCCCGGATGATGCCGGCTTGACCCCATGCTGCCCCGCACCATGTCTTTTGAGAAATTGATAGTGAGATACCTCTCCATTGAGATGGTAAATATTGAGGATGGCAATGGCTGCACCCGTGAACCTGGATGTCGACCTGCTGCGCACGCTGGTGACCGTGGCCGATGCGGGCGGGTTTTCCCGCGCCGCCGACCGGCTGCTGCGCAACCAGTCCACCATTTCGCTGCAGATCAAGCGGCTGGAGGATCGGGTGGGGGCGGTGCTGCTGGAACGCGGCCCCCGCCATGTGCGGCTGACCGGCGAAGGCCAGGTGATCGTCGACTATGCCCGCCGGATTCTGGCGCTGAACGACGAACTGATGGACCGGGTGCGCCAGCCCGAGATTGCGGGCCTGGTGCGGCTGGGGGCGCCCGAGGATTTCGCCACCAGCCATCTGCCCGGGGTGCTGGCACGGTTTGCCCAGGAACATCCGGCGGTGGGGCTGGAGGTGACCTGCGATCTGACGCTGAACCTGTTCGACCGCTTCGCGGCCGGCGATCTGGACCTGGCGCTGGTGAAGCGCGAGCCGAGCGCGCCGCTGCTCGGCACCCGGGTCTGGCGCGAGCCGCTGGTCTGGGTGGCGGCCGAACGCGGGGTGGCGATGCGCCAGGGGCCCCTGCCGCTGGCGGTATCGCCGGCGCCCTGCGTCTATCGCAAGCGTGCCACCGATGCGCTGGATGCGGCGGGCCGGCCCTGGCGGATCGCCTATACCTGCGGGGCGCTGACCGGCACCCATGCCGCGGTGCGCGCCGGGCTGGGGGTGACGGTGCTGCCCAAGGACATGGTGCCGGCGGATCTGGTGATGCTGGATGAAGAGACCGGGCTGCCGGGCCTGGCCGATACCGAGATGGCGCTGCTGGTGGCCGCCGATATCGGCCCCCCGGCCCAGCGGCTGCGCGAATACGTGATCCGCGAGCTGGAGCGGGGCCGGGGGGAAGGGACGACGGGGTGATCCCGGCGGCCGTGCGCCCGATCAGCCGGCGAGCACGGTGCGGACCAGCTGCACCCACCAGCTGGCGCCGATGGGGGCGGCATCGTCGTTGAAGTCGTAGGCCGGGTTGTGGAGCAGGCAGCCCCCCTCGGTCGGGCCGTTGCCGAGCCAGACATAGCAGCCGGGCTTTTCGCCCAGCATGAAGGCGAAATCTTCCGACGCCATCGAGGGCGTGGGGGCGTGGTCGATGGCGGCCTCGCCCACCACCTTCGCCGCGGCCGTCGCGGCCAGGGCCGTTTCGGACGGGGTGTTGATGGTGGCGGGATAGCGGCGTTCGTAGCGCAGATCGCCCGTGCAGTCATGGGCGGCGGCGGAATGTTCCACCAGGGTGGCGAGGCGGCGTTCGATCACCGCCTGCACCTCGGGCCGGAAGCTGCGCGCGGTGCCGCGGATCACGATCGTCTCGGGGATCACGTTCCAGGTGTCGCCGCCATGGATCTGGGTGACCGAGACCACCGCGCCGTCGAGCGGGTTGATCGACCGGCCCGGAATGGTCTGCAGCTGGGTGACCAGATGGGCCGCCGCCGTCACCGCATCGCGGCCCAGATCGGGCATGGCCGCATGGCAGCCGCGGCCGCGGATGGTGATTTCGAAAATGTCGAACCCGGCCATCATCGGCCCCGGCGCCATCGCCATCCGGCCGAGCGCCAGGCCCGGCCAGTTGTGCATGCCGAAGACCATCTCGGCCGGGAAGCGGGTGAAGAGCCCGTCTTCGACCATCGCCCGGCCGCCGCCCTCGTTCTCTTCGGCCGGCTGGAAGACCAGATGGACCGTGCCGGTGAAATCCGGATCCGCCGCCAGCACTTTGGCAGCCCCCAGCAGCATGGCGGTGTGGCCGTCATGGCCGCAGGCATGCATGCGGCCGGGATTGCGCGAGCGGTGGGCGAAGTCGTTGACCTCGGTCACGTGCAGCGCATCCATATCGGCCCGCAGCGCGATCGCCTTGCCCGCACCGCGCCGGCCGCGGATCGTGCCGACCACCCCGGTACGGCCGATGCCGGTCGTGACCTCGATGCCGAACTCGGCAAGCCTGCCCGCCACGAAGGCCGCGGTCTCGTGCTCTTCGAAGGCGGTTTCGGGATGGGCGTGGAGATGGTGGCGCCAGCCGCGCATTTCGTCGGCAATGGCCGCAACGGCGGGATCGATGGCGACGTCGTTGCGGGGAACATTGTTGTCCGGCATCTGGATCGGCGTCCTCTGGTTTTTGTGGCCCGCGTCGGGGAGGCATCCGCCCGCTGGTCAGCAGACCGGCACGTTGACGGCCAGGCCGCCCAGGCTGGTTTCCTTGTATTTGCTCTGCATGTCGTGGCCGGTCTCTTTCATGGTCCGGATGACCGTGTCGAGCGAGACCACATGGCGGCCGTCGCCGGCGAGTGCCAGAAGGGCGGCGTTGACCGCCTTGACGGCCCCCATGGCGTTGCGTTCGATGCAGGGGATCTGGACCAGGCCGGCGACCGGATCGCAGGTCATGCCCAGATGGTGTTCCATGGCGATCTCGGCGGCATTCTCGACCTGTGCGGGCGTGCCGCCGAGGGCTGCGGCAAGGCCGCCCGCGGCCATGGAACTGGCGACGCCGACCTCTCCCTGGCAGCCGACCTCGGCGCCCGAGATGGAGGCGTTGAGCTTGTAGAGCATGCCGATCGCCGCGGCGGTGAAGAGCAGGGTATCGGCCGCGGCCTCGCTGCCGGTGCCGGAATGGCGGAGCAGCCAGGCCAGCACCGCCGGCACGATGCCGGCGGCACCATTGGTGGGCGCGGTGACGATGCGGCCGCCGGCGGCGTTCTCTTCATTGACCGCGATCGCATAGGCCGACAGCCGCTCGAACCCGTCGAGGGCGGGGAGTGTGTTGGCGCCGGCGCGCTCGGCGAGCCTGCGGGCGAGATCGGCGGCGCGGCGGCGGGTCAGCCGGCCGGGCAGCGCACCGTCGGTGGCAAGGCCGCGGTCGACCGCCCCCAGCATCGCGGCCTTGATCGCCTCAAGCCGGCGGGTGGTCTCGGCCTGTCCCCAGAGGGCGTGCTCGTTCTGCCGGACGATCTCGGCGATGGAGAGGCCGGTCGCTTCGGTGAGCGCGATCAGATCGGCGCCGGTCGTGAAGGGATGGGGCAGGGGGCCGCGGTCGCCATGGACGGGCGCATCGCCGGCCCGGGCCTCGGTCTCGGCGCCCGAGACCACGAAACCGCCGCCGATCGAATAGAAGCTTTCGGCCGCAAGCACGGCACCCGCGCCGTCGCGGGCGGTGAAGTGCAGGCCGTTGGTGTGGTGGGGCAGGGTATCGCCCATGCGCCAGACCAGATCGGTCTCGGGATCGAAGGCGATCAGCCGGCGGCCGAGTGCCGCGAGCCGCTTCGACAGGCGCACGCCGTCGACGATGCCGGTGATGGCATCGGGCTCCACACCATCGGGCGTTTCGCCGGCAAGCCCCAGGATGATCGCGGTGTCGGTGGCATGGCCGCGGCCGGTGAGGGCGAGCGAGCCGTAGATCTCGACCGTCACCGCGGCCAGCGCATCGAAGCGGCCGGCGGCATCGAGCCCGGAAAGGAAGCGGCGGGCGGCGACCATCGGCCCGACGGTGTGCGAGCTGGAGGGGCCGATACCGATCTTGAACAGGTCGAAAAGGCTGAGCGACATGGGGGCGCTGGTCCATCCGGACGGCGCGGCGCCGGGGAGAGGATGCCCCAGGCGCCGCGCACGGGTTTGGCGTGTCGTTCAGGTGGATATGGGAGGCCGGTCAGGTCCAGGCGAGCATCAGTTCGGCAACCAGCACCGAGCCCAGATAGGTGCCGAAGAAGACCAGCACCGCGACCAGGGCCAGTTTCCAGCCGGATTTCTTCGCGGTCAGGATCTCTTCGCGCGCGATGGCGAAGCCGGCATAGGCGAGGGTGGGGGTGGTCAGCGCCAGGAAGTCGATCGCCTTCACCTGTTCCAGAACCCAGGCGGAGCCCGGGGTGAAGGGCAGGGTGACGGCCATGCCGACCAGCGAGATCCAGGCGACGCTGGGCAGGTAGAAGGGCATGATCTTGGTCAGCACCAGACCCGCCAGGCAGATCGCATAAAGCACCGCGATGCCGGTGAGGTTGTGCAGGAAGCCCACCTCGTGATTGACCGCGTTGACCACCAGGTCGATGGCGCAGACCACGATCAGGACCAGGGCATGGTCCAGGAGGTTGAGCTTGCGCTCGTCCGGCTCGGCCGGGACGTTGAGGGTGCCGTCGGTGTAGACGGTGTTCGACATGGACCTCACTCCCCGGCAGCGGCGCGGGCCGCGGTTTCGTGCCGGCCGCGGGTCGCGTTGTAGAGCTTTTCGACCAGCGGCAGGGCGATGAACAGGCCGGCATAAAGGCCGGTCGCATAGGTGAGCAGGTTGGAGGCGCCGGCCAAGGCCAGCAGCTCGTCCTTCATCTCGGGCAGGGCGGTTGCAAGCGCGCCCGAGCAGGCGGCCATCATCGAGCCCGAACCGACGCCGCAGGCCATGGCGAGCGAACGCGGATCAAAAATGTCGGCGGTGGCGAAGATCGAGGCCAGCACCGCGAAGACGAAGGTGCCGAACAGCGTGCCGATGACATAGACGCCCATCACGCCGGTGCCTTCGGGGGATTTCAGCGTGTAGCGGTCGGCGATGATCGCGATGTTGGGCTCACGCGCGATCGAGAAGGTGGCGCCGATCGCCTCGCGGCCGAGACCCAGCACCCAGACCGCGATCGGGAAGGCGATCAGCACGGTGCCCAGATTGCCCAGTTCCTGCAGCAGCAGGGCGGGGCCCGCCGCGATGATCTTGTCGATCGCCGGGCCGATGGTGGTGCCGAACTTGGCGATGAACGGCATGATCGCGATCACGATCAGCGGCGAGGCGGCCTTGACCTCGCGCGAGCGGATCAGCTTGCCCGCCGGCTTCACGATGTTCGGGTTCATGAGCGCCGCCATGAGGAAGGCGTAGAGCAGCGGCAGCAGCAGGATCGCGCCGATCCCGATCGGGATGCGCTGGATGCCGATCAGCTCGGCGATGATCGCCAGCACGAGCACGGCAAGATGCAGCCGCCAGAGCTGCATCGTTTCTTTGATGACGGACATGAAGCGTCCCCCCGATTGGCTGGAGGTGAGACGTGAACCTTCCCAAGGTCGACACGTTATTTGACGGAGGGGCGCCACTCCCCGGACACAGACCCCCGTTCATCCCGCCAGAATCAAAACTGTGGCCGGTGGCGGCAAGCGCTTTAAAGAGACGCAGCCGTTGCCGGGGCGGCAACAGCGGGTGTCACACGCGATGGGCCTCGATCAGGTGCTGGCGGAAGACCCGGGCGATTTCGGACAGCGCCGGCACCGGAAAATGGGCGGCGCAGAGTGCGACGCCGAAACTGACCAGATCGGGGCGCAGCGCCCGCATGCGGCCGGTGTCCACCCATTGCGCGGCATAATGGCGGGGCAGGAAGCTGACGAACCGGCCGCTCAACACCAGATGCGCCAGCCCTTCCATGGAATAGGCGGTGGCGGCCGGCGGGTCGGCGAAGAGCGTGCCATAGCCGGTGGCGATGGCATAGCCGCGCCGGGCATGGGCCTGGGCGCCCAGCCGGTCGAGGGTGAGCTGCTTCGCCTCGGCCCCGAAAAGGGGATGGCGGGCGCCGCAATAGAGGTTCTGTTCCTCGTGGAAAAGCTGCTGCAGTTGCACCGCAGCATTCATCGGCTGGTTCGGCACGATGGCGATTTCCATCTGCCGGTTGAGCAGCGCGCTTTCGATCTGGTTGGGCGAAACCACGGTCAGGGTGACATGGACGTCGGGCACCGCCTGGTTGAAGGCGGCGATGGCGGCATCGAGCGCGCAGCGCGGGTTTTCGACCACCGCATCGACCGTGCCGATGCGGAGTTCGCCCACCAGCCGGCCGCGCATCACCCCCACCTCGCTGCGGAAATTGTCGAGGGCTGCAAAGCATTTGATCGTTTCGGCATAGACCTTCTGGCCGTGGTCGGTGAGCGCGAAGCCCGACCGGCCGCGCCGGCAGAGGGTGAGACCGAGCCGGGTTTCCAGCGCCGCCATCTGAGCGCTGATCGTGGAGCGGGAAATGCCGAGTTCGGCCTGCGCCGGCGTGAAGCCGCCATTTTCGACCACCGACCGGAAGATGCGCAGCTGGCGCAGATCGACATCGCTGAGCGGCGGTACGTGCAGGGACATGATGCGTCGCAAAATCCGGACGTGAAGTTTTGTACTTCGATCTTATTGGACGTGTCTCCCCATGACAACCTGACCGGAGCAGCCCCTCTCCGGAGCCCCGTTCCATGCCCGATACCAGTCCCGCCGCCCCCGCTCCCGTCTTCCGGCCCGTCTCCGCCTTCGACGTGCCGCGCTATGCCGGCCCCGCCAGCTTCATGCGCCTGCCGCTGGTCGATATCGACGCGGCCGCGGCGGCGGCGGTGGAGATCGGCATTCTGGGGGTGCCCTGGGACGGCGGCACCACCAACCGGCCGGGCGCCCGCCACGGCCCCCGCCAGCTGCGCGACCTGTCGTGCATGCTGCGCCCCCTGCATCCGGCCACCGGCGACGACCCCTATGCCCGGGCGGCGGTGGCCGATCTGGGCGATGTGCCGGTCAACCCGGCCGATCTGATGGACACGCTGCAGCGCATCACCGGCTATTACCAGGGGGTGAAGCGGCGGGGCATCCTGCCGCTGTCGGCCGGCGGCGACCATCTGATGTCCTATCCGATCCTGAAGGCGCTGGCCGCCGACGGCCCGGTGGGGCTGATCCATTTCGATGCCCATACCGACCTGTTCCACGACTATTTCGGCGGCTTCCGCTACACCCACGGCACGCCCTTCCGCCGCGCGATCGAAGAGGGGCTGGTGGATCCGAAACGGGTGGTGCAGATCGGCATCCGCGGCACGATGTACGACGGATCCGACGTCGCCTGGGGGCTGGCGCAGGGCGTGCGGATCATCCGCATCGAGGAATGCGAGGCCCGCGGCGTCGAGGATGTGATGGCCGAGGCCCGGGCGATCGCCGGCACGGCGCCCACTTACCTGACCTTCGACATCGACTGCCTGGACCCCGCCTTCGCGCCCGGCACCGGCACGCCCGAGATCGGCGGCCTGACCACGCGAGAGGCGCAGCGCATGCTGCGCGCGCTGGCCGGGCTCAACCTGATCGGCGCGGATCTGGTGGAGGTCTCGCCGCCCTTCGACCCGGCCGGCGGCACCGCCTGGGTCGGCGCCTCGCTGATGTTCGAACTGCTCTGCCTGCTCGCCGTGTCGCCCGCGCTCCGCGGCCGCGCCGGCTGATCGTCTGCGCCCCGTCACATCACCCTGATCCGGAGGATCGCCCATGCCCATGCGGATCCGTTCCCGCCTCGGCGCCGCCGCCCTTGGCCTCGCGCTCGTCTTCGGTGCCGGCGCGCCGGCCGGCGCGGCTGAAAAGCTCAAACTCGCGCTGTCCACCTGGGTCGGCTATGGCCCGCTGTTCATCGCCCGCGACCAGGGCTTCTTCGCGAAGGAAGGGCTGGAGGTCGATCTGGTGATGATGGAGGACGTGAAGACCCGCATGCCGGCGCTGGCCGCCGGCCGGGTCGATGCCGCGGTCACCACCATCGATACGGTGCTGGGTTTTTCGACGGCCGAACGGCCGCTGACCTATCTGTTCGCGATCGACGACAGCCGCGGCGGCGACGGCATCGTCGCCCGGCGCGAGATCATCTCGGTCGCCGGGCTGAAGGGGCGCACGGTCGCCTATACCGAAGGCTCGGTGTCGCAGTTCTTCCTGAGCGTGCTGCTGAAGGATGCCGGGCTGACGCTGGCCGATATCGACAGCCGCAACATGACCGCCGGCGATGCCGGGGCGGCCTTCGTGGCCGGGCGGGTGGATGCGGCGGTGACCTGGGAACCGTGGCTGAGCCGCGGCAAGGCGACACCCCATGGTGCGGTGCTGGTGGACAGCGCCAGCCGGCCGGGGCTGATCACCGATGTCATGGTCACCACGGTGCCGACGCTGGAGGCGCGCCGGCCGGCGTTGCAGGCGCTCTATCGGGCGTGGAGTGCCGCGGTCGACTGGCAGAAGACCCACGAGGCCGAGGCCGACCGGATCATGGCCAGGGGGGTGGGCGGCTGGCTGGAAGACCCGGCGGTCTTTGCCGAAACCCGCGCCGGCATCGCCTTCTACGATGCCGGGATGAACCGCCGCTTCATGGACCCGGCCAATCCGGACGGCATTCTTGCCACCATCACCATGGCGAAGAGCCTGGGCGAGGCGGCGGGGCTGTTCAAGGCGGCGGCCGAACCGGCCCGGATGATCGCGACCGGCGTGGTTGACTGAGCGTGAGCGGAGGGCCGGTACCCATGTGGACCAGAACGCTGTTTTCGCCCAAGATTTCGCTGCCGCGCAGCACCTCTCTGGGCCTCGGCACCGCATCGGTGCTGGCCATCGCCGGGCTGTGGTGCGGGCTCACCTATGGCGGGTTGACCCCGCCCGACTTTCTGGCCACCCCCGGCCAGGTGCTGGGGGCGGGGCTGGAGCGGATCCTGAACCTGTCGCTGTTCGGCCATATCGCCGCCAGCCTGCAGGTGATCCTGGCGGGCTTCCTTCTGGCCTCGGTGCTGGCGGTGCCGATCGGCATTCTGATGGGCAGTTTCCCGGCGGTGCAGGCGCTGGTGGAGCCGGTGACCGGCTTCATGCGCTACATCCCGATCTCGGCCCTGATCCCGCTGCTGATCCTGTGGATCGGCATCGGGGTGGAGCAGAAGATCATGGTGATCTTCCTCGGCACCTTCTTTCAGCAGCTGATCCTGATCTCGGACGTCTCGGCGCGGGTGAGCCGGGATCTGGTCGACTGCGCCTATACGCTGGGCGCCAGCCGCGGCCAGGTGGTGCGCCAGGTGCTGGTGCCCGCCTGCCTGCCCGGGGTGATGGACAATCTGCGCGTCACCATGGGCTGGGCCTGGACCTATCTGGTGGTGGCCGAGCTGGTCGCGGCCGATAGCGGGCTGGGCTACATGATCCTGAACGCCATGCGCGGCCTGTTCACCGATGTGATCCTGCTGGGCGTGCTGACCATCGGGCTGTTGGGGCTGATCACCGACGCCCTGTTCAAATGGCTGCGCCGGCGCCTGCTGCCCTGGGCCGCCGGGCTCTGAGCCGGCCCTTTCCTCCGAGACGGCCCCTTTCTCCGAGACGGCCCCCTTCCGCCGACCTGGCCCTTCCTGCGCTTCCGATCGGGTGGTGACCCCCATGAGCCTGCTTGACATCGCGGATGTGTCCGTCCGCTTCCAGACCCGCGGCAAGCCCCCGGTGGTGGCGCTGGACGATGTGTCGCTGACCGTGCGCCCGGACACCTTCTCGGTGATCGTCGGCCCCTCGGGCTGCGGCAAATCCACCCTGCTGAGACTGGTGGCCGGGCTGGAACGCCCGGATGACGGCCGGATCACCCTGGACGGACGCCCGATCGACGGCCCCTCGCGGGAGCGGGGGATGGTGTTCCAGAGCTACACCCTGTTCCCCTGGCTGACGGTGCGCGAGAACGTGATGTTCGGGCCGAAGCTGGACGGCATGGCCAGGGCCGCGCGCGCCGCCATCGCCGACGAGCTGATCGAAGCGGTGCACCTGACCGGCTTCGGCGACGCCTATCCGACGGAACTGTCGGGCGGCATGCGCCAGCGCGTGGCCCTGGCCCGGGCGCTGGCCAACGACCCGCGCATTCTGCTGATGGACGAACCCTTCGGCGCGCTGGACAGCCAGACCCGCCAGGTGATGCAGGAACTGCTGCTGGAGATCTGGCAGCAGCGCCGCAAGACCGTGCTGTTCATCACCCACGACATCGACGAAGCGATCCTGCTGGGCGACGATGTCCATGTGATGAGCGCGCGCCCCGGGCGCATCCGGTCGTCCATGGTGATCGACCTGCCCCGCCCGCGCGGCATCGACGCCCTGACCACGGGGGATTTCATGGGCTGGAAGAAGCGGATCCTGGGGCTGATGCATGCCGAGGCGGTGCGGGTGGCGGGGTGAGGGTTGGGGGCCAGACCGTTTCGACAGCGATCCGGCGCGGACGACGAGCTATAGCCGGCTGCGCCGGACATATCCCTTGAAGTGTACTCCATTTGTAATCACAATACAGGGAGCGTTCGGATAAGGAGAATGGCCATGCCCCAGGCGGCGGACACCAAGGATGACCGGCTGCAGGTACGCCTCGACGCGGAGTCGAAGAGCCTGCTCCAGCGCGCGGCCCGCTACCGGCACAAGACGGTCAGCCAGTTTGTCCTTGCGACGGCGCTGGAGGAAGCCGGGAAAGTCATCCGGGAGAACGAGATCGTCACCCTGTCCGGCCCGGATTGGACAGTGTTCTACGACGCGCTGACCAACCCGCCGGCGCCCAATGCGGCCTTGCGCGAGGCCTTCGCCAGGTACAAGAAGGCGACCGGATGAGGCAGGCTCATGCGCCATGGCAGATTGCGCCGCTCGATAGCAGGGTCCACGATCGGTCGGCCTTCTCGTGTGGTGCTCCTGAACTCGACCGTTACATTCGCGAACATGCTTCGCAGGACGTGAAGCGGGATGTCGCCCGCGTTTTTGTGGCCATGCCTGCCGAGACGCTGACGGTCTGCGGCTACTACAGCCTGAGCGCCACCAGCTTTCGACGGGATAACCTCCCGGCCGGGCAGGCGAAGCGCCTGCCAGGTTACCCCGTACCGGCTGCCCTGCTCGGCCGACTGGCCGTCGATGACGGCATGAAGGGCAGGGGGCTGGGCGCCTTCCTGCTCATGGACGCCCTGAACCGTATCCTGCTCGCGACGCAGACCCTCGCAGTCCACGCGGTGGTCGTCGATGCGAAAGACGACGCTGCCGCCGCGTTTTATCGTAAGTATGGGTTTATCTCGTTCATGGGCGAGAGCCGGCGGCTGTTCCTGCCGATGGCGACGATACGGACGTTGATTGACGCATAAGAGGCTTTGGGGGCCCGTCCGGAAAGTTGTCGGATTCGTTGTGAGTCTGCGCCGCGCCAGAGGAAAAGGTGAGCGGGCAGAATGTGGATGAAACCCGCCGGGTTCAGGGGCGGTCTGGTCTGAGATATCCAGGCGAGCTGACGGATGAAGACTGGTCGCTTGTCGCGCCGCTGATCCCGCCTGCGAAGCGGGGGCCGACAGCGCATGGTGGATGTCCGCGACGTCTTTACGTGTTTACGAGCGCGTCTGCCTGCTGGCACGCGACGTTTTAATCGGCGCACCGGCGAGGGTGCGACCGAGTGCGGCCGCGACCTGGGCGGCCGTCAACCTGTTTCGATCCACGCACCCGCAAGGGTGCGACCCGTGTGGCGGAATTTGGTAGACGCCGGGGACTTGTTTCAATCCACGCACCCGCAAGGGTGCGACGTAGCGCTCCCCGCTTACGCCGGGGAGACCTCGGGTTTCAATCCACGCACCCGCAAGGGTGCGACCTGCGGTCGCAGGTTGCCACCCAAATGACAGGTGTTTCAATCCACGCACCCGCAAGGGTGCGACGGTCCTTGCCGCGGCAAAGCGATGATCCGGAGCGGTTTCAATCCACGCACCCGCAAGGGTGCGACGCGGACCGCATCGGGCGAGGTGCGGCCGCGGGTGGTTTCAATCCACGCACCCGCAAGGGTGCGACAGTAATCGTGGGGGGCGCGCCCGAGTTTCAATCCACGCACCCGCAAGGGTGCGACGAGCCGGGATACCCGGCTGCGTGGCCAGCCCTAGGTTTCAATCCACGCACCCGCAAGGGTGCGACTCGACGGGTCTGGATCGGGTGGCAGGACATCCAGTTTCAATCCACGCACCCGCAAGGGTGCGACCGCCGGCCGTGGTCCCGGTGGCCACGGAGGCGGCCGTTTCAATCCACGCACCCGCAAGGGTGCGACGGCACGCCGCAGGTGCTGGTCTCAGGGCTGGGCGTTTCAATCCACGCACCCGCAAGGGTGCGACTACCGATCAGTGCCAAGATCCTGGACCTTGCCGTGTTTCAATCCACGCACCCGCAAGGGTGCGACGTCATTTATTCAACTGGCTGCAATCAATCCCCTGTTTCAATCCACGCACCCGCAAGGGTGCGACTCCGGGCAGTACGCTCAATTCGCCTCGTCAGCGTTTCAATCCACGCACCCGCAAGGGTGCGACGACATCATGACCGACACCGCCACGCCCGCCGCTGTTTCAATCCACGCACCCGCAAGGGTGCGACTCACCCCTTCTTAATACCCTGAATCCGGGGCCGGAAAAAGGCGATCAGCGCGAACCTTCTCAGGATGTCATTCCTTGGTATGAACATGATGATTTTGTGAAATTTAAGTGATTGAAAATTGGTGAGAATTTTTTCCGCGAACCTCCCGGGGTTTTTACGGGAGCTTGGGGTTCGCGGGCGAGGCGGGGTGGGTCCGGGGGGGGGCGGCGGCTTGGGGCGGCTGTCGGGGCAGGCGGCAGGTGGTTCGACGGTCTTCGTGCGGAGACGAACCTGGATCCCGGCCTTCGCCGGGATGACGGTATAAATATTGGGAGAGAACTGGCAGGCGTTGAGCCCGACAGGGCTGTCAGAATAATGAGGGGAAAGTAAGTATCTGACGGGCACACGGGGATCATGCTGAGTGGCCGGGCCTCGTGCATATTTGTATGCGAGAGATATAATAAAGTTTCCATGACCGGCGCAAATGGTCGTGCCTTCAAACTCCCCCTCTTCCAACCTTTTGTCAAGGGCGGCCTGTGGCGGCGCTGTCCGGGGGGAGGGCGGGAAAGGCCCGCGGCGTCACCCCGCTTCCGCGCCGAAGGCTTCCATATGGCGGGCCATGAGGTCGGCGACGGCGCGGACGGCGCCGGTGCGGGGGCGGCCGGAGCGGACGACGATGCGGGAGGGGACGTGGGCCAGCGGGGTGTCGGTCAGCGGGATGGCGTGGACCTCGCCGCGGCGGAGCTGGCGGGAGACGGCGAAGGCCGGCAGATAGGTGATGCCGGCGCCGCCGAGCACGAAATGCATGGCGACGTTGATCGAGTCGGTCACGAGTTTGGGCCGGATGCGCAGGCCCGAGGCGGCCTCTGCCCCTGCGATCAGCTTGCGGACGCCGAAGGTTTCGGCGAGCAGTGCCGCCGGCTGGTCGAGGGTTTCGGCCAGCTGGCAGCTGTCGCGGCCGGCAAGCGCGTGGCCGGGCGGCACCAGAACGCAGAGCGGCTTGTCCGCCTCTGCCAGCACGTCGAGTTCGGGCAGGCGCGGCGGGTTGAAGACCAGGCCGATATCATAGGCATCCTTCAGGATGCCCTGCATCATCCGGTCGGTGCCGCCGACATCGATCGAGAGCTGCACCTCGGGATAGGTGCGGGCCAGCGCCGAGACCGCGTGATGCATAAGGTCGACCACGAAGCCCTCGCCGGTGATGACATGCACCCGGCCGGCGATGCCGCCCTTGGCGGCGGCGAGTTCGGCGGCGAAACCGTCGTCGAGTTCCAGCCGGCGGCGGGCATGGCCGGCGACCAGGCGGCCGGCTTCGGTGAAGCGGATGCCCTGTTTGGTGCGCTCCATCAGCAGCACGCCCAGATCGGCTTCGAGCCCGGCCACCTGACGGCTGATCGCCGAGGGCGCGATGTGCAGCCCGTCGGCGGCCGCCCGGATCGAGCCCGCTTCGAACACCGCCAGGAAATAGCGCAGCGGCTTGTCGTCGATCCGCAGCATGATCCCCGTTCTCCTGATCCTGTCGCGACCGGCATGCATGGTTGCCGGCCGGGTGACGAAACCCGTCGCCGTCCGTTGCCATAACGGCAACGCGCCGTTCCGGCAATAGCGCTTGAGCGGGGGGCGGGCGCGCGCTCATTTTCGGGGGGCGGACAGCCGGAAAACATCCCCCGCCCGGAGGTCCGCGCAAGATCATGAGGCAGGCGGCCCAAGTGATGGCCGGCCCGGCCGATGCTACCTCTCCCCCCGCCATCGAGATTTCAGGAGTGACGACATGACCGACCGACGGGTCGCCGTCATCGGCCTCGGCAATATGGGCGCCGCCATGGCGGCCACGCTGGCGAAGGCCGGCTTCGCGGTCACCGGCTATGATCCGGCGCCCGATGCCGAAGCCCGCGCCGGGGCGGCCGGCATCGCGCTGGCGGCAAGCCCCGCCGCGGCCTTTGCCGCCGCAGAGATCGCCGTTCTGTCGCTGCCGATGGCCGCGCATGTCGAGGCGGTGCTGGCGGGGGAGGGCGGTCTTCTGGCCGCCAGCCTTACCGGACGGCTGGTGATCGACACCACGACGTCGGAGCCCGCGGTGACCCGGCGGCTGGCGGCGGCGCTGGCGGCGGCCGGCCATGCCCTGGTCGATGCCCCGGTCTCGGGCGGGCCGGCGGGGGCGGCGGCCGGCACGCTGACCATGATGGTCGGCGGTGCGGCGGCCGATATCGACCGCGCCCGGCCGGTGCTGGAGGCGCTGTCGGCGAAGATCTCGCTGTGCGGCGCGGTGGGGGCCGGCCATGTGGTCAAGCTGGTCAACAACCTGCTCTGTGCCGCGCATCTGCTGACCGTGTCGGAAGCGGTGCGGATGGGCGTCGCCGCCGGGGTCGAGGCCGACACTTTGATCGGGGCGCTGAACGCCGGATCAGGCCGGGCCGGCGTGTCGGAGGTGAACTTCCCGCGCTGGATCCTGTCGGGCAGTTTCGACAGCGGCTTCACCATGGGGCTGATGCGCAAGGATGTGCGCCTGGCCGAGGCGCTGGCGGCAGAGACCGGCCAGGCCATGCCGCTGCTGGAGGTGGCGGGGCGGCTCTGGCGCGAGAGTGCCGCCGGCCTGGCCGATGGCGAGGATTTCAACCGCATTGCCGCGCTCGACTGACCCGGGAGCCCGAGAGATGACCGAGATGACAGCCCATCGCCCGGCCGACAGCACGGCCGAGATCCGCGCCATCTTTGCCCGCCTGACCGGTTCCGACCGGATCGGCAGCTTCGTCGACGGCCGGGTGGTCGATGGCGAAGGCGAGGCGCTGCCCCTGATCGACCCCGCCACCGGCCGCCTGGTGCTGAGCCTGGCCGATGGCGGCGCGGCGCTGGTGGACGAGGCGGCGGCCGCGGCCCTGGCCGGCCAGACCGCCTGGGCGGGGCTGACCCATGCCGCGCGCGGCCGGGTGCTGTGGGCGGCGGCCCAGGCGGTGCGGGCGCGGATCGAGGATTTCGCCCGGCTGGAAAGCCTGACCGCCGGCAAGCCGCTGCGCGACACCCGCGCCGAGGCGACCAAGGTCGCCGAGATGTTCGAATATTATGCCGGCTGGGCCGACAAGCTGCACGGCGCGGTGATCCCCGTGCCGACCAGCCATCTGAACTATACCCGCTACGAGCCGTATGGCGTGGTGGTGCAGATCACGCCCTGGAATGCGCCGATCTTCACCGCCGGCTGGCAGCTGGCCCCGGCGCTGGCGACCGGCAATGCCGTGCTGCTGAAGCCGTCGGAGCTGACGCCGCTGACCTCGGTGGCGCTGGGCGCGGTGATCACGGAAGCCGGCGTGCCGGCGGGGGCCGTGAACGTGCTGATCGGTGCCGGCCACACCGTCGGGGCGGCGGCGATCGCGCATCCGGCCTGTGCGAAGGTGGTGTTCGTGGGCTCGCCCCAGACCGGTGCCCGCATCGCGGCGCAGGCGGCGGCACGGGTGGTGCCCTGCGTTCTGGAGCTGGGCGGCAAATCGGCCAATATCGTCTTCGCCGATGCCGATCTGGACCGGGCGGTTCTGGGCGCCCAGGCGGCGATCTTCTCGGGCGCCGGCCAGTCCTGCGTGGCCGGATCGCGGCTGCTGGTCGACCGGCGGGTGCATGACCGGGTGGTGGCGCGGCTGGCCGAGGCGGCCGGCCGGATCCCGATCGGCGACCCGCTGGACCCCGCCACCCAGATCGGCCCGATCGTGAGCGGCGCCCAGCATGCCCGGATCGGCGAGCTGGTCGGCCGCGGACTGGCGCAGGGTGCCCGCGCGGCCGCAGGCGCCGGGCGGCCGGCAGGGCTGGCCGGCGGCGGGCTGGAAGACGGTTTCTTCTATGCCCCGACCGTGCTGGCCGGGGTTGCCAACAGCATGGAGGTGGCGCGCGAAGAGATCTTCGGGCCGGTGGTCTCGGTGATCCCCTTCGACGACGAGGCCGAGGCGGTGGCGATCGCCAATGACAGCCGTTTCGGCCTGGCCGGCGCGGTCTGGACGCAGGATGTCGGCCGGGCGCACCGGGTGGCGGCGGCGGTGAAGGCCGGCACCTTCTGGATCAACGGCTACAAGACCATCGGCGTGATGTCGCCCTTCGGCGGCTTCGGCGAGAGCGGCTATGGCCGCTCCAGCGGCTATGAAGGCCTGCTGGAATATGTGCGGGTGAAGAGCGTGTGGGTCGAGACCGCGGCCAGCGCCGTGCCCGCCTTCGGCTACGCCCCGCCGGCCTGACCACAGGCGACCGCCCGCCCCGGAAGGGGCGGGCGGTTTCCCGGTTAACAGGCCGTTCTTACAGGCTCTTCGCCAGTTCTTCCTTCTTCACCTTGCCGGTGGCCGTCATCGGCAGGGCGTCGACGATGCGGATTTCGGGCACCTTGTAGACCGCCATGGCCTTGCGGCACCAGGCGTCGAGCACGTCGGCGGTGATGCCTTCGGCGCGGTCGGGGTCCAGCCGGATGAAGGCGACCGGCACTTCGCCCTTGTCGGCATCGGGGCGGCCGATCACGGCGCTGCCGGCGATGGCCGGGTGCTGGCCCAGCAGCGTTTCGATTTCCGAGGGGAAGACGCTCATCCCCTTGACCTTCAGCATCTCCTTGCGCCGGCCCAGATAGCGGAACGATCCGTCCTCTTCTATCACGCCGATATCGCCGGTGCGCAGCCAGCCGTCGACCAGCGCCTGTTCGGTGGCCTCGGGCTTGTTGAGATAGCCCTTGAGCAGAGAGGGCGTGCGGATCAGCACCTCGCCCTCGGCGCCGAGCGGCTTCAGCTCTCCGGTGGCGAAATCGCAGATCTTGACCTCGGTGCCGGGGACCGGGAAGCCCACGAAGACCGGGGCGGATTTCAGGTCGTAATCATCCGTCTGCATGCCGGTGGTGAAGGTGTCCGAGGTGTGGGTCTCGGTCATGCCGTATGAGGTTTCGCGGAGCGTGAGGCCGGTCAACTCGTGCCAGCGGCGGCGGAATTCGGGGTTCAGCTTCTTCACGAACGAGATCGTGGTCATGGACCGCAGCGACGAGAGATCGCGGGCGGTGATGTCGGGCCGGTCCATCAGCTCGACAATGTTGTCCATGATCATCGAACCGCGGCTGACCCTGTAGCGCTCGATCGCGGCCAGCACCGCATCGCCGTCCCAGCGCGCCAGCAGCACCATGGTCGAGCCGCTGAAGACCGGCAGCAGCACGCCCAGATTCTCGCCCGCGATCCAGAACACCGGCAGGAAGTTCAGCAGCACGTCGGTCTCGTCGCCCGGCGACACGAAGCTGGCCGAGGCGGCCGAGGTATAGACCATGTCGCGCTGGGTGTGGATGCAGCCCTTGGGCATGCCGGTGGTGCCGCCGGTGTAGTTGATGGCGGCCCAGGCATCCAGATCGGCGGCGTGGTCGGGGCGCGGGCTGGTTTCCGCCGCCAGCACCTCCATGAAGCGGCCATCGGCGCCGGCGCAGTCGCGCGGGGCGGCGAACAGCCCCGCCGGCACCGGCAGGGTGGGCTCACCCTCGGGCGCCATGTCGGCGAAGGCGGTGGTGTAGACCGTCTTCAGCGCCGTTTTGGCCCGCACCGCCTGGACCAGCGGATAAAGCTGGTCCAGCACCACGATCACCCTGGCTTCGGTGTCGTTCAGTTCGTAGGCGAGTTCCAGTTCCTTGAACATCGGGTTGACCGGCACATGGATGCAGCCGGCCTTGAGGATGCCGTAAAAGGCGATCAGGAATTGCGGGCAGTTGGGCAGGAACACGGCGACCCGGTCGCCCGGCACCAGGCCGAGCGCGGCCAGATGGGCGGCGAAGCGGTCCGACAGCCGGTCCAGATCTCCGAAGCTGATCTCGCGGCCATAGAAGATGATCGCGGTCTTGTCGGGGTTGGCGGCCGCGCGCCGGCTCAGATAGTCGGTGATCGCGATCTCGCCCAGCGGGTAATGCGCCTGGCGCGGCAGCCCGGCCGGCCAGCGATCCTCGCGGAGCTTCGCGACATGGGCGAGATAGGCGGCTTCATCGGCGAAGCCCGACGCGGTGGCGGGTGCAGCGGCGGCGGTGGTCATGATCCAGGCATCTCCTCTCCCGCGCGGGCGGTCCGCCGTCTCCTGCGGGGCCGGCATGCCCCGGTCTTCGGCAGCGGATCCCTGATCCCGCGCATGGGCCCAAGTGAAGCACCGGCCTCAGGGTAATTCAAACGTTTATTTGATCACCATTGACGCATCGCCCATACTTTGCCGACAACAAGAACGAGGAAACGTTCCACATGAGCTGGGAAGCCGATATCGAGGAACTGCGCCGTCGTCAGGCGATGACCGCGCGGATGGGTGGTGAGGAAAAGGTCGCGCGCCAGCATGCCAACGGCAAGCTGACGGTGCGGGAGCGCATCGACGCCCTGCTGGACCAGGGCAGCTTTCGCGAGATCGGCTCGGTGGCCGGCCGCGGCAGCTATGATGCCGACGGCCAGCTGGTCGATCTGTCGCCGGCCAATTTCGTCTTCGGCCGCGGCCGGATCGACGGCCGGCCGGTGGTGGTGGGCGGCGACGATTTCACCGTCCGCGGCGGTGCGGCCGATGCCTCGATCCACGAAAAGCAGGTGCAGTGCGAAAAGCTGGCCGGGGAATACCGCCAGCCGCTGATCCGCCTGGTCGACGGCACCGGCGGCGGCGGCTCGGTCAAATCCTACGAGACCATCGGCCATACCTATGTCCCCGCCAATCCCGGCTGGGAGGTGGTGGTGCAGAACCTGGAAACCATCCCGGTCGTGGCGCTGGCGCTGGGATCCGTCGCGGGGCTGGGCGCCGCCAAGACGGTGGCGAGCCATTATTCGCTGATGGTGAAGGACATCTCGCAGATGTTCATCGCCGGCCCCGCGGTGGTGGCGCGTGCCGGCGAAAGCCTGACCAAGGAAGAGCTGGGCGGCGCGATGATCCACGCCAAAGCCGGCGCGGTCGACGATGTGGTCGAAAGCGAGGCCGAGGCGTTCGAGCGCGCCCGCCGTTTCCTCTCTTACCTGCCGTCCTCGGTGGACGAACTGCCGCCCCGGATTGCGCCGACCGACGATCCGGAGCGCCGCGACGACTGGCTGATCAAGGCGGTGCCCCGGGAACGCCGCCGGGTCTATGACATGCGCCGGATCGTGAAATCGGTGGTCGACCAGGGCAGTTTCTTCGAGATGGGCAAGTGGTTCGGCCGCTCGGCCATCACCGGCCTCGCCCGGATCGACGGCTGGCCGGTGGCGGTGCTGGCCAGCGACCCGCATTTTTACGGCGGCGGCTGGACGGCCGACACGGCGCAGAAGGTGGTGCGCTTCGTGGACCTTGCCGACACCTTCCACCTGCCGGTGGTGCATCTGGTCGACATCCCGGGCTTCCTGATCGGGCTGGATGCCGAGAAGACCGCCACCATCCGCCACGGCGCCCGGGCGCTGTCGGCGGTGTATCAGGCGCGGGTGCCCTGGTGCACGGTGGTCATCCGCCGCGCCTTCGGCGTGGCCGGCGCGGCAATGATGAACCATACCCGCGCGCGCTATCGCTTTGCCTGGCCCTCGGGCGACTGGGGCTCTCTGCCGATGGAAGGCGGCATCGAGGTGGCCTATCGCGCCGAACTGGACAAGGCCCCCGACCGCGAGGCGGCGATGGCCGAAATCACCGACCGCCTGGAAAAGGTCCGCTCCCCCTTCCGCAGCGCCGAGGCCTTCTCGATCGAGGAAATCATCGACCCCCGCGACACCCGCCCGCTGCTCTGCGAATTCGCCAACCTGGCCGCCCCGCTGCGCAAGCCGGGCTTCAGGGCGGCGGGGTTCAGGCCCTGAGGGCATCCATGCCACCTGCTTCCGCGAAGCCCTGCCATCAGGCGGGGCTTCGCTCCCGGATGTCCGGCCATCGAATATTCTGAAAGTATTGCGGCCTGTTGTTTGTGGCAGGTCGGGACACCATATGTTGAAGACGGGACAGAACGTATCGACGCCTGGATAATTGTCGCAGGTCCGGGCGATATCAGGTGTATGGGGTGCCATCACTTTGCAGAAGGCGGTCGTCAGAAAGACGGGCACGCCGAAGACAGCCGCACACGCGGAACCAAAGTCATCCCGAACCGTTTCCTTCCAGGCCCTCTGGTGATTTCAGCCCGGCAAGAGTACACAGCATGAATACATCAGCGGATCTGCGGCGGGATGTGCGGCAATTCCAGGCGCCGATCTTATACAAAAGCCTCCTCCAGGTGGCGACGTCGTTCGGTGGCTTCTGGGCCAGCTGTGCCGCCATGTATCTCTTAAGCGATATATCCTACTGGCTTTCGCTGGCACTTGCTCCGCTGGCCGCCGGGTTTCTGGTACGCATCTTCATCATTCAGCATGATTGCGGGCACTGGTCGTTTTTTCGCGGGCGCCGTGCAAACGATCTTCTGGGCTTTGCCTGCAGCCTCTTCACGCTGGCACCTTACGCATCCTGGCGCCGTCAGCATGCGGGCCATCACGGCGTGTGGAACAACCTCGACCGCCGGCAGAGCGGCGCCGACATCTATTCGTCCTGCCTCACCGTGGCCGAATACAACGACCTCAGCCGGCAGCGGCGCTGGTGGTACCGGATCACCCGGCATCCGCTGGTCGCCAATCTTCTCCTGCCGCCTTTGGTCTTTCTGGGGCTGTACCGGGTGCCGTTCGATGCACCGCCGACCTGGCGACGCGAGCGTCGGGCGGTCTATGTGACCGATGCGGCGCTGGTCGCGATATTCGGTGGCCTGGGTCTGCTGCTCGGCTTCGGTGAGGTGGCGAGCATACAACTTCCGATCATGATATTGGCGTCGATCATCGGCGTGTGGCTGTTTTCCGTCCAGCATCGGGCCGAGACGACGCGGTGGGCGCGCGAGCGCGACTGGGATCCGGTCTCAGCATCCCTGCAAGGATCGACCTGTCTGCGCCTGCCGGCCGTTCTGCAATGGTTTACCGGGAATATCGGCTTTCATCATGTGCATCATCTGAATGCACGCATCCCCAACTATCGGCTCCAGGAATGTCATGAGTCGATCCGCGAGCTGCATGATGTTCCGACCCTGTCCCTCAAGGCGGGGCTCGGCGCGGTGCGCTATGCCCTGTGGGACGAGCAGCGCGGACGCATGGTCACGTTCCGCGAGGCAGCCCCCCGGTCGTGAAAGGCGATGACTGATCGAGGGATCGTCTGGGATTTCAGGCGGTTGTCAGAACCTGTCTGGTGACCCGCATGTGGAGCCGGGCCACAGACCCGCTGCTCTGCGCATTCGCCGGCCTGGCGACCTGAACGGACACGGCCGGAGACAGGGTCATGACCAGCATCACCATCCACGATCTGGACGACGCGCTGACACGCCGCCTCGGTCGCCGCGCCGGAAAACCTGGGCCGGACCATCCATGCTCGCTTTGCCGCCATTGGTGGGGTGGATCTGGAGGTTCCGGGGCGGGGGACAATGCGCGAACCGCCGTCATTTTCCTGAGGGCTGCGGATCGCACGCATGATTCTGGTCGACACCAATGTCATCTCGGACGTGATGCGCGCCGTCCCCGCGGCTGTGGTCCTGGACTGGTTCGCGCGGCACGAGCCGACGGAGCTTTTCCTCAGCGCCATCAGCAAGGCCGAATTGCGACGGGGGGCTGCTGCCTCTCCGGTTGATTGACTTCCGGCCGCCGCTGATCGACAGTCCCGACATCGGCTTTGAGAATGCGGGCGAACGCCTCCCCTCATCGTCAACGGTTTACGATCCAAAACCCGCCTGATACGGCGGGTTTTGTGATTTCAGCCAGAAAGAAAGGCGGGTATCTCCCGTCTTCGGACACGCTTTTCAGCGCCGCCGCCGCTCCATCACCCCCACAATCCCCGCCAGCAGTTCCACATCTTCTTCCGGCAACAGCTTCACCCCGTTGAGGACTTTCAGGGCGCTGTCGGACATGGTCTGCAGTTCGCCGGGGGCGGGCAGGGTGTCGAGGAAGAAGTCGGCGATCCGCACGTTCAGGATGCGGGCGAGCTGGTCGAGCGTGCGGATGCTGGTGATCACCCGGCCGCGTTCGAAATTGGAGATGGTTTCGACGTTCTTGCGCATCAATTGGGCAAGCTGCGCCTGCGTCAGACCGCGGGCTTCGCGGAACGCTCTGATGCGTGTGCCGATGTGAATGCCGATGTCCATGGGCCCGATCCTGCGGACAAAGCCATCGGCTGACCATCTGCGTAATTCACGGGGTCTTTTACCCCACGTAATTTTAGGGTATGGGTGGCGTTCGGCGCATGGGGGGCGTGCGGATCAACCGCGGATGGGGCAGGTGCAGGGGCATGGCGACGGGAAACCGGCGGGGTGGGCGCAGATCGGGCGGGGGTAGATCGGGCCGGCGGGTGGCGGCCATGGTGGCGGTCGCGCTCTCCGTCACCCTCCCACCCCCCGCCCATGCCGCCTGGCAACGCCTGCCGCCTGAACTTGTCCCTTTCGACCCGTCCCCGCCGGATGGGGGCGCGCGGCCGGTCTGGTATCTGGCGGCCGAGGGGCGGGAGAGTGTGCTGGTCGCCAGCTGCCGCGCCGGTGGCGGGCCGGTGCTGTACTGGGTGGCACTGGCCGGGGCGGCCCGCGCCGGCGGGCGGGTGCCGCCGGGGGTGGCGGCGCTGGAGGTGGTGTGGCGGGTGGGGGACGGGCCGGCAGAGGCCGGTGTCTGGTGGGCCGGGCCCACGCCCGACATGCTGCGGCCGGAAGGCGATCTGGCGCTGCTGGAGCGGCTGGCCGGCGAAACGCGGTTCGAGATGCACGGCGCCCGGCTGCCCCTGCAGCGCTTCGACGTGACCGGCACCGCAACCGTGGTCACCGATGTGGTGACGGCCTGTCTGTCCGGTGGCGCCGCTCCGCCCCCGTCCGCTTCCCCGGCCGCCTCCCCATCCAACTGAGAAGGGGCGTGGCCGGGGTCAGCCCTGGCCCGCCCGGCCCGTCCAGAATTCCGCCCCCGGAAACCGCCCCGCGGCCTGGGCGTAATAGGCGGCCAGGCGGCCGCGATAGATGGCGCGCAGGCGCGCCTGCGCCGCCACCACCTGAGGGATGGCGCTGCTGTCGCCGCCGAGTGCCGCATCCACCGCGCGGGCCGCCTGGCGGCCGGCATGCATGGCCGAGAGCAGGCCCTGCGCCGAGAGCGGGTCATAAGCCTGGGCGGCATCGCCGGCCGCAATCCAGCCGGCCCCCGCCAGAAGATCGAGCGCCGTGCCGCCGGCATCGCAGGCGGCAACCGGATCCAGCGCCGCCCCGGCATCGGCATGGCCGGTCAGCCGGGCCAGATGACGGGTGGCGAGCCGGGCCGCATGCCAGCGTGGCCGGTCGGCCAGGATCCGCGCCGCCGTGGCCGGGCTGGTGTGCAGCGCCGCCATCACGGCGCCCGACGGCAGCCGTGCCGCATACCACCAGCCTTCGGGCACCGCCTCGATCACCGTGCGGTCGAACCCCGGATCGGCCATCGGCCCGTCGGTGACCGAAATCCGCGCGAAGATGGCGATCAGCCGGTCGTCGCGCAGCCGGCCAGCGCCCAGCTGGCGGGCAAGCGCCGCCCGCCGCCCGGTGGCGTCGATGAGCCAGCGCGCCCACACCGGCGGCCCGCCATCGGAGACATCGACCCGCCAGAGGGGGGCCGTATCCGGCGCCGTATCGCCGCTCTCCCGCCGGACCGCCACGACCCGCGCCCGGCGCCGGCCGGCGCCGGCATCGATCGCCGCCCGGCGCAGCGCGGCATCGAAAGCCGGGCGGTCCAGCCGCCAGCCGGGGCCGTCGGGGCTGCGCAGGAAATCGGTCGCTTCCAGCTCGTCGGAGGCCCAGGCGGAGAGGGTGCCGCGGACGCGGCCATGACGGGCAGGATCGGGCGGCGGCAGGCCGGCCGCCCGGAAGAAGCCGGCGGCGGCCCCGGGCAGGGCCTCGCCGATCTTCATGTCCCGCCCATCCGGATGCAGCCGCCCCGGATCGGCGATCATCGCCCGGCGCCCGGCCATGGCCAGCGCATGGGCCGCCACCGCACCCGCCGGGCCGCCGCCGGCGATCAGGACATCGACCACACGGCCGGCGGGTGCGGCCGGCCGTGCGGGATGGCCGTCAGCGGCGTCTGTCGGTGTGGCGGACACGGATCGACCGGAACTCCTCCATCTGGGCTTCGCTTTCCCAGCCGGCGCGGCGGGCGTCGCTGTCGGGCCCCATGGCCGGGGCGGCCGCGGCGAACGCGGCCTTCATCAGGGCGGCCCCGCGGCTTTCCACGAAGATCACCGGTGGCAGATCGGGATCATCCTGCACGCCCGGGCGCGCCTCGACAATGCCCTGGGCGCCGAAGCGGGCGATCATCTGATCCATCACATCGGCAACGCTGCCGGTGAAACCGCGCATCCAGCTGGCCCGGCGCTGGAAGGCCGCCACCCGCTGGCCATGCGGCAGGTCTTCGTTCATCACGGTCTGATAGTCTTCCGCCGTCAGCACCTGGTTCGGCACCCGCGCCGGCCAGAAGGACGGCAGATAGGGGTCGTAAGCCGCGTCATAACCCGACCGGCAGAAGGCGGTGTCGCCCTGCCAGGGCAGCGCCATCCAGCGCGTCACATCCCCCGGCGCCTGGGCATAGACCGGCCCGCCGGGGCTGAGCGCCACCGCCTGGGTCAGTTCCTTGCCGTAATCCTGCTCCGGCTGGCCGGCCGGGCGATGGCGCAGGCGATAGGGCGCCTGATACATGCTGCCATGGCGCATCGGCCAGGTGACCTCGCAGCCCGGATGGAAGGCATCGGCGATGCAGAAATGCAGGGCCGCCTTGTCGAGCATCGCCGGCTGATCTTCCAGCGGCACCTGATCGATGCTGTGCGGGGCCGGCCCCGAGGGCCGGTCGTCGATGAAACGCCCCTCGACCCACATTTCCATCAGCGCCGCCCGGGTCGGCGACATCGGCAGGTAGTTGTTCGGATCATCGGACTGGAACGAGCCATAGGCGTCGCCATAGAGCCAGGGCCAGACGCTGGGCTCGCAGGCGATGGTGTGGGGCGCGCGGAAGGCGTTGCAGATGTTCCGCCGCAGCTCCATCCACGGGTCGTCGCCGCCCGCGGGCGGGGTCGCCAGCTTGTCGATCAGGGCGGGATCGGTGAAATCCATCGGCCCGCCGGCGCCGAACAGCCCGGCAAAGCCCTTGTTCACCCATTGCAGACCGGTCAGCCGTTGCAGCACCGGCTGGATGTCGCGGGCGAAGGAGGCGATATCCGGCATCGGCAGCCGGCCGCTTTCAATATAGGTGTCGGTCAACAGGTCGTGGAGCGTGCGCCAGGAAATCACGTCCGGCGCATAATTCGGCGGCGCCACCACCACCCAGGCCGGTTCCACCGGCAGCGGCCGGCCATCCAGCACCACCGCCGCCGTCACCGGCCCGTCGGAGGTGTCGTCGTACCAGTCGTCGGCATTGTTGAAGCTGTTCGGATCCTCGGGCCGGTAGACCGGCGCCCCCGAGGGCGAGGCCGAGGCCCCGCGCCCGCCCAGGAACAGCAGCCGCCCGGCATCGTCGGTCCGGATCTCGCCCAGCGGCACCACCGTGTCCTTGAACTTTCCGGTGTCGAAGGCATGTTCGGCGCCGCCCGAGACATCGGGTCCCGAGATGCTGCGCGGGCCGGGATCGATCACCAGAATGCCCCGCTCGGCAAAGGGGATGTCGGGGTTGCGGCGCGGCACCGCCATGGTCGCCGCCTCGGGAATGTCCAGCGCTGCCTGGAACTGGTACCAGGCCGCCTTGCGGTTCACCGGATGCACCGTCCAGGTGATGTCGGCATCCGCCGCCGTCAGCTCGCGCACCACCCGGCCCTCGGCGTCGAGGCCATAAATGCGGAACCGCGCCGCCTGCCGCTTCAGCGCGCCGGCCTCGTCGCGATAGAAACCGGGCTCTTCAGGCTGCGGTGTGGTCACTTCAGGGCCGATGTAATACGCCGTGGCGGCATCGCCGATGCGTGCCACCCCGATTGCCGGGTGGATCGCCGCCCGCACGATCTCTGCCATTCGTCCTGCCTCCCCTTGTCCATCGGCCCCGATCCCGGGATGGCCTTCGGTCATCCTGCTGCCGGCGCCGCGCCGGCGCCGGTTATCGAGACTTGTTGGGCACATGATGCCAGCAGACATCCCGGAATGCATCGGATCTTTTCTAGGGGCGCGCTTTGTTTGCAAGGCGCGCATCTTTCAGGCGATAAGTCCTGAACGAGCGCAGCCGGACGGCCGGCGGCATCCGCTTGCATCCCATGCATTCCGCGGCGGTCCGCGATTGAGCGGACCCGCCTTCGCCGTCTATGCTGTCGGGGCCGCGCGGGTGCGGCCGGGACGGGGCGAACGACAGGCACGGAGATCACGCGACGCATGGCGCGACAATCAGCGCGGCGGAAGCCCACGCGGCCGGGATTGCGGCAGCGGTTCCTGGCGTGGTGGCGCGGGCGCAATCGGCCGGTGCTCGCCCTGCCGGCGCCGACGCCGGCCCTGCCGATCCTGGATCTGATCAACCGGGTGGACCCCGATCCGCCGTCGGACGACCAGGTGATCGGCAAAAAGGGCAAGGGGCCGCTGTGGACGGTGGACCGGATCACGGTCGCCGAACATCTGTGGGGGGAAGGCTTCATCCAGCCCGGCGGCCCGGAACTGGTCGACGAGCTGATCCGGCCGCTGAGCCTGGACAATTCCATGCAGGTGCTGGATATCGGCGCCGGGCTGGGCGGGGTGGCCCGCGCGATCACGAAGCAGACCGATGCCTGGGTGACCGCCTTCGAGCCCGACCCGCTGCTGGCCGAACGCGGCAACGAGTATTCGACCAAGGCCGGGCTTGGCCGCAAGGCGCCGGTGCAGCGCTTCGATGCCGGGGAAAGCAAGCTCAAACCGAACATCTATGACGCGGTGATCAGCCGGGAAGCGCTGTTCACCATGCCCGACAAGCCGCAGCTGATCCGCAACCTGGCCGGTGCGCTGAAGCCGCAGACCGGCCAGATGCTGTTCACCGACTATATGCTGCCGTCCCGGGGCTATGTGATCCCCGATCTTCGGACCTGGGCGGCGGTGGAACCGGTGATGCCCGACCCCTGGAGCCTGGACGAGGCGCTGGCGACCATGGAGGCCCTGCGCCTGGATGTGCGCATCCGCGACGACATCAGCGAACTGGTCCACCGGATGATCCGCCGCGGCTGGGCGGATTTCGCCAAACGGCTGGAGGGCGGCAACATGACCCGCGGCTTCCGCCGGGCGCTGCTGAAAGAGATCGAGATGTGGGCGGCGCGCGCCACGCTGATCGAACGCGGCCATCTGAAGGTGTACCGGGTGTATGCCCGACGGGTGGGGCGCTAGGTCTCCGTGCCGGGTTTTCGCCGACGCGGCCGCCCCGGGCGGCGGCGGGGATCGGGACGGGGGGCCCAGGGATCCGGGAAGGGAAATTCGGGCGGGTCCGGCGGCGTGTCGACAAAGGGGGAGGCCCGCCACCAGTCGACCCAGGCGCCGGCGTTCTGCACCCACCAGGGGGTGTCGTAATCGATGGCGATCATGCCCGGATGGTCCAGCGGGCTGAAGATGCGGTACCGCCAGCGCGGGCAGATATAGCCGTCGAACAGCGTCATGCGCCGGAACACCACCGCCTCGGTCGGGTTGGTCGCCCAGTCCAGCGGCGGCGGCATGTCCGCATCGACCGGGCCGGCCGGCACCCACAGCTGCACGTACCAGACCGGCAGTCCGGTTTCCGGGTCGCGCGGGGGCATGTCGGCGGCGGGCCCGGACCCGTCGTCCAGCTGCCGGACCAGGCTGTCGGCGGCCACCATGGCACGCCGCGCCTTGCGGATCAGGCGGTGCCGTGCCGCCACGGTGCCGCGCGACCTGCCGGTTCTTTCGATCGCCAGGCGGGCGGCCGTATACGCAAGCGATGCAAGATCGAAGGCGGTGATCGTCATTGGTCGGGCAGAGCCTGATTGCGGTGGGCCGGTCCCTGTCAGAGTGGGCGAAACCGGCCGCGGCGATCAGCCCCGACGATGCGGCCGCATGCGGCCGCGGGGCATGATCAAAACCCCGCGCTTCCGCGTTGACAGCCGCAGGGGGCATCGATATCCTCCGCGCACTTTTCGCCTGAGGAGGAGCCCGGGGCAGTGCCCGAGGGCGCGTGAACCCGCGAGGACCAGACCGATGAAGGTGATCAACTCCCTGAAGAGCGCCAAGAAGCGCGACAAGAACTGCCGCGTCGTGCGCCGCAAGGGCCGCGTTTACATCATCAACAAGTCCAACCCGCGCATGAAGTGCCGCCAGGGCTGATCCATCGGATCGGCCGGCAGCCTTCGGCGCCGGACTTGCGATGATCCCGGGACGTCGTGCCCGGGGGACGCTTTCGAAACGGCCGCCGTCCTTCGGGACGGCGGCCGTTTCGCGTCTGAAGCGTTTCGCGTTTCCGGATCGGTCGGGCGGTATATGATGTCTGCTCTGCGTTCAACCTCGCGCCGCGCGACCCGAGGAGACGACCCGATGCGCATGCCCGCCCCCGAAGCCGCAGCCCTTGCCCAGAGAGACGAGCTGATCGCCGAATTCCGCGCCCTGCTGGGGCGCGATGCGGTGATCGCCGACCAGACCGGGCTGGAGGTCTACGAGAATGACGGGCTGACCGCCTATGCCCAGAAGCCGTTGGTCGCGGTGCTGCCGGCCACGACCGACGAGGTGGCGGGGGTGCTGAAGATCTGCGCCCGGCGCGGCATAAGGGTGGTGCCGCGCGGGGCCGGGACCTCTTTGTCGGGCGGTGCGCTGCCGCTGGCCGACGGGGTGCTGCTCGGCCTGGGGCGGTTCAACCGTATTCTGGATGTGGACGTTGCCAATCGCTGTGCGGTTGTGCAACCGGGGGTGCCGAACCTGGCGATCACCACCGCGGTCGCGGCACATGGGCTGTATTACGCGCCCGACCCGTCCAGCCAGATCGCCTGTTCGATCGGCGGCAATGTCGCCGAGAATGCCGGCGGGGTGCATTGCCTGAAATACGGCGTCACCACCAACAACATCCTGGGGCTGGAAATCGTGCTGATCGACGGCACGGTGGTCCGGCTGGGCGGCCGGCATATGGATGCCGGCGGCTATGATCTGATGGGCGTGCTGACCGGATCGGAAGGCCTGCTGGGCGTGGTGACCGAGGTGACGGTGCGGCTGCTGCCGCGGCCCGAAACCGTGCGCGCCCTGCTGATGGGCTTTCCGCAGGTGGCCGATGCCGGCGCCTGCGTGGCCGAAATCATCGGGGCCGGGATCGTGCCCGCGGGGCTGGAGATGATGGACCGCGATGCGATCCATGCGGCGGAGGCCTTTTGCGATGCCGGCTATCCGCTGGATGTGGAGGCCCTGCTGATCGCCGAACTGGACGGGCCGGGGCCCGAGGTGGAGGCGCTGATCGCCCGGGTCGCCGCCATCGCGCGCGCGGCCGGGGCCACCAGCCTGCGCGAAAGCCGCGACGAGGCCGAACGCCAGCGCTTCTGGGCCGGACGCAAGGCGGCCTTCCCTGCCGTGGGGCGGATCTCGCCCGACTATTACTGCATGGACGGCACCATCCCGCGCGGCCGGCTGCCCGAGATGCTGGGGATCATTTCCGGGCTGACGCGCGAATACGGGCTGCGCTGCGCCAATGTCTTCCATGCCGGCGACGGCAATCTGCATCCGCTGATCCTGTATGATGCCAATGCCCCGGGAGAGCTGGAGCGGGCCGAGGCCTTCGGTGCCGAGATCCTGAAGGCCTGCGTGCGGCTGGGCGGCGTGCTGACCGGCGAACACGGCGTCGGCATCGAAAAGCGCGATCTGATGGGCGAGATGTTCACCGAAACCGATCTGGCCCATCAGCAGCGGCTGAAATGCGCCTTCGACCCCGACGGGCTGCTGAACCCGGGCAAGGTGTTCCCCACCCTGCATCGCTGTGCCGAGCTGGGCCGGATGCATGTCCATCACGGGCAGCTGCCCCACGCCCATCTGCCGAGGTTCTGAGCCGATGACCACGGAAAGCTTCAGGCCCGCCGATGCGGCGGAGCTGGTGGAGATCGTGGCCGCATCGGCCGCGGCCGGCCGAAGCCTGGCGGTGGCGGCCGGCGGCAGCAAGGCGGGGCTGGGCCGGCCGGTCGAGGCGGCGGCGCGGCTGGATCTGGGGGCGCTGACCGGCATCGTGGACTATCAGCCGGAAGAGCTGATGCTGACCGCGCGGCCGGCGACGCCGCTGGCCGAGGTGGCGGCCCTGCTGGCCGGGCGCGGCCAGATGCTGGCCTTCGAGCCGCCGGGCCTTGCCGCCCTTTGCGGCGCGCCCGATGCGGTGCCCACCCTGGGCGGCACGGTTGCGGCGGGGCTGGCGGGGCCGCGACGGATCCGCGCCGGCAGCGCCCGCGACCATCTTCTGGGGCTGGAGGCGGTGAGCGGCCGCGGCGAGCGCTTCAAGGCCGGGGCGAAGGTGGTGAAGAACGTCACCGGCTATGACCTGCCCAAGCTGATCGCCGGCAGTTTCGGCACGCTGGCGCTGATGACCGAGATGACGCTGAAGGTGCTGCCGGCGCCCGAAGATGCCGTCACCCTGGTGCTGCCGATGGCGGCGGCACCGGCGGTGGCCGCCATGGCCCGGCTGCAGGCCGGGCCGCTGGAGCCGACGGCGCTGGCCTGGCTGCCGGCGGCGCTGGCGCGGGCCGCCGATCTGCCGGATGCGCGGGACGGTGCGCTGCTGGTGCGTTTCGAAGGCCCCGACGGTGCGCTGGGCGACCGGGTGGGCCGGGCGGAAGACAGCGGGCTTGGCGGCTGCGCGGCGGTGCTGGATCTGGCCCGCAGCCAAAACTTGTGGTCCGGGCTTGCCGAGGTTGTGCCGATCCTGGCGCCCGAGGCGGAAGAGGTGGTCTGGCGGCTGTCGGTGCCGCCGGCTGCGGGCGCGGCGCTGCTGTATGATGCGGTGGCAGGGGTGGGGGCCCGCGGCTTCATCGACTGGGGCGGCGGCCTGGTCTGGCTGGCGGTGCCGGCGGGGACCGGGGATGACGGCGGCGCCGCGGCGCTGCGGGCCCTGATTGCCCGCCATGGCGGCGGCCATGCCACGCTGATGCGCGCAGCCCCGGCCCTGCGCCGCCGGGTGCCGGTGTTCGAGCCCGAGCCGCCGGGGCTGGCCGCCCTGTCGGAACGGGTGCGCCAGGGCTTCGATCCGCTTCGTCTGCTGAATCCGGGCCGCATGCGCGCTGTGGAGATGGAACCATGAAGACCAGTTTCGCCCCCGAGCGCCTGGCCGACCCCGCGATCGCCGAGGCCGAGCAGATCCTGCGGCGCTGCGTGCATTGCGGCTTCTGCACCGCCACCTGCCCGACCTTTCTGGAACTGGGCGACGAGCGCGACAGCCCGCGCGGGCGGATCTATATGATGAAGGGCATGCTGGAACGCGACGAGCCGGCGACGGCCGATGTCGTGCGCCATATCGACCGCTGCCTGGGCTGTTTCGCCTGCATGACCACCTGCCCGTCGGGCGTGGATTACATGCATCTGTCCGACATGGCGCGGGCGCGGGTGGCGGAGACCTATACCCGGCCGCTGCCCGAACGGCTGCTGCGCGGGCTGCTGGCCCGGCTGCTGCCCTATCCGGGCCGGTTCCGGGCGGCGCTGATCGGCGGGCGGATCGCGAAACGGCTGGGCATCGGCCGCTGGCTGGGCGCCCTCCGGCCCGAACTCAAGGCCATGATGGCGCTGATGCCCGACGAGCTGCCGGCACCGGCGGCGACCGACCGGCCGCAGCTCTGGCCGGCCGAAGGTACCCGCCGGGGGCGGGTGGCGCTGCTGGCCGGCTGCGCCCAGCAGGTGCTGGCGCCGGGGATCAACGCCGCGACCATCCGGGTGCTGACCCGCCACGGCTTCGATGTGGTGGTGGCGCGCGAGGCCGGGTGCTGCGGTGCGCTGGTCCAGCATATGGGGTTGATGGAGCAGGCGCGGGATCAGGCCCGGCGCAATGTCGCCGCCTGGGCGGCGCTGGCGGACCAGCCGGGCGGGCTGGATGCGATCGTGGTCACGACGTCGGGCTGCGGCACGCCGATCAAGGATTACGGCCATCTTCTGGCCGGCGATGCCTATTATGCCGATCGGGCCCGGCTGGTGGCGGGGCTGGCCCGCGACGTGACCGAGGTGCTGGCGGATCTGGATCTGACACCGGTGCGCAGCCTGCCGGCCGGGCTGCCGGTCGCCTATCACGCCGCCTGTTCGCTGCAGCACGGCCAGAAGATCCGCGATGTGCCGAAAGAGGTGCTGAAACGGCTGGGCATCAAGCCGCTGGAACCGGCGGAGCCCCATATCTGCTGCGGCTCTGCCGGCACCTACAACATGCTGCAGCCCGAACTGGCCGGGCGGCTGGGTGCCCGCAAGGCGCAGAACCTGCGCCGCACCGGGGCAGCGGTGGTGGCGGCGGGCAATCTGGGCTGTCTGACCCAGATTGCCGCACATCTGCCCGAGGCCTGCTTCATTCATACCGTCGAACTGGCCGACTGGCTGACCGGCGGCCCGGTGCCCGAGGCGCTGGCCGGGGCGGTCGACGGGGTGGTGTGAGCCTGGTCAGGAGACGTTGTCGTCGCTGTCGAGGTTGGTCATGCCACCGATAGCGGTTTCCGACATCGGCAATTCGGCGAGCCGGGCTGTCTGGCCCGGATCACCACGCCGGTATCCGAGGCCCCGGCGGCTATGACGCTGGACGGGTGATTGGGGGAAAACTGAAAGGGATCAGGATGTGCCCGCATTGCCGTCCCAGTTTGGTCCGGTGGCCAACGCCGTTTCTGATGCCGGGCTCAGGCTCAGCTGGGGCTTACGCCAGGCTTGGCGTGAGGGGAGGGCCTTCCGGTTGTCGACCTTTTTAGCCATGTGGTGGCAGCTTTCATTTCTGGATAGAGGGATCACCCTGTCGGCTTAAAGCCTGCAATATGATATAATATTCACACCAGAGATGTATATCTGCCGAATCGACGGTCGATCGTCATTTCTGAATGGGGCGCGGATCGGTCGATAGCCGCCGGACAGGGCCGTCCTCGTGCCATGGGCGGCCGCGAGTCGGGCGAAGCGGGCCGGGGGCAGCGCGCATCTGCCAGAGGCCTGTTTCAGACACAGCATGAACCGTTGGTGATCACCAGATCGGCAAGGGGGCGGCGCGGCGCCCCGGGCTGTTTGGCCCGGATCATCACGCAGGTATCCTGGACGCCGGCGGGTGCGGTAGCAGGCGCAGCGAGAACCGGATCAAGACATGCTGGCTTTGCCGTCAGCCCTACCGCCGCCGGCAAACGCCGTCGTTGACATCGGGGTCTGGCTCAGCTGGGGCTTGTGCCAGGCTTTACGCAAGGTGGAGGTCTTCTGGTTGCAGATCTTTTTCGTCATATTGCGTCAGCTTTCATTTTGAGCAGAGGACATATTCCCTGCGGCTTGCAGCTTCAAATGATTGTATTCAAGTCGGGAGGTCTATGCGATGCCTGATCGACGGCCGGTCTTCATCGTCAAAGGAGCGCGGATCGGTCAGCGATAGCCGAACCGGGCCATCACCGTGCCATGGGCGGCCGCGAGCCGGGCGAAGCGGGCCGGGGCCGCGCGCATCTGCCAGAGGCCTGTTTCAGACACGGCATGAACCGTTGGTGATTACCAGATCTGCAAGGGGGCGGCGCGGCGTCGGCGGGGATGACGCCGCCGGGTGCGGTTGCCGGCGCGGCAAGAACCGGATCAGGAGTTTGTGAATTTGCCGTCAGCCCTGCCGCCGCCACCAAACGCCGTCGTTGACGTCGGGGTTTGGCTCAGCTGGGGCTTTTGCCAGGCTTTGCGCGAGGTGGAGATCTTCTGGTTGCAGATCTTTTTCATCATATCGCGTCAGCTTTCATTTTGAGGAGAGGACATATTCTCTCGGCTTGGCGCTTCAAAATGATTGTATTCAAGTCGGGAGGTCTCTGCGATGCCTGATTGACAGCCGATCTTCATCGTCAAAGGGGCGCGGATCGGTCAGCGATAGCCGAACCGGGCCATCACCGTGCCATGGGCGGCTTCGATCCGGGCTGCCTGGGCGGGGGTGAGCGCGCCCGGCCAGCCGGCGGCGCGGCCCTGGCGGAAGAAGCGCCGGCCGGGGGCGGCGGCGTTGGTGAAGCCGGTTTCGGCTTCGCGGCGTTGCAGGCGGCTGAATGTGGTGCCGGCGACCGCACCGGCGACGGTTGCCGGATCATCGGGCCAGCCGAGGAAACCGGCGATGCGCGCGAAGGCCTGGTGCGGATCGGCGACCATGTCCTCGTAGCGGATGATCAGCCGTGGAAACCCCAAAGCGGCGGCGGTCCAGCTGTCGACATGGGCCGACCAGCTGCCGAGCGGCTGGCGAAGCTGGCCGTAAAGCCCCTCGCCGCCGGTATCGAGCGCGGCATCGGGCCTGGCCAGGAAATCGATCGCGGCATCGATCGACAGCCCCCAGTGATGGGCATTGGAGACCGCAAGATCGCGCGGATCCCGGATCAGATAAAGGCCGCCGCGGGTGAGCGCCGGGGGGAAGACCGGCCGACCGTCGGGTGTGGCGGTGAAGGCCTCGTGCGTGCGGTGGAGATGCAGGCCGGGTTCCGCCGTCAGCCGCCGCGCGAAGGCCGCCGGGCGGAGGTTCGACGCCTCGTCATCGGTGAGCCAGGCACTGTCGAGGCCGAGGCAGCGATCGAAAAGCGCCCGGTTGCTGGCCATGGTGAGCCAGCCCTGATCGAGCACGTCGAAATCCGGCGCCGCGCCGCCGTGCTTCAGGCTCCAGAGCGCCAGCCGGAGCCAGGTGCTGCCGGATTTGGGATAGGCGGTCACCCAGACGAAGCCGTCCCCCGGCGTGATGCGGGGCGCGGTCATGACATGGCCTCGATATGATCGGCGAGCCGGGCCGGGGCCTGCCAGTCGCGGCGATGACGCAGACGAATGAGCGGCACATGGCCGAGCAGGGCCGCGACCCCGGCGAAGATCGGACGGGGCCCGCGCAGGATGCGGCCTTCATGAAGCTGGCGGACGTTGCCCTCCATGGTCTGGAAGCCTTCGAGGCCGCGGGCCGGCAAGACCTCCAGATCGCTGCCGCCGATGGTCTGCCAGAGGTGGAAGACCGCCGTCACGGGCAGGGGGGTCGTGTGCTGCGCCGTCGGCAGATGACGCAGCCGCGGCACCCCCGCCCGGCGCCGCTGTGGCGGCGGGCCATCGAGGCGATCGGCGGAACGGGCACTGGCATCGGCATGCAGGGTGAGCCCGGCCGGGCCGGGCAGGATGAGCGCCGGCCCCGGCAGGCCCGAGAGCACGACGATGCCGTCGGCCAGCAGATGATGACCGCGGGCGAGGAGTTCGGCCGCAAGCAGGGATTTGCCGCTGCCGGAGACACCGGTGATCAGCACGGCCCGCCCGCCGACCACCACCGCCGTGCCCGAAACCGGCAGCAGGCCGTGGATATGGCAGGCAAGGCCGGGGAGCATGTCTTCGGCAAGCAGCAGCCGGGCGGCCGCGGGATCGGCGGCGCCGGTGGTGTCGATCACCGCATGCCGGGCGGCGGCATCCAGATGGCAGGCGCCGCCGATGGGACCGGTAAGGCGGATGCTGCGGTCGGCCTCGATCCGGATCAGCGGGCCGGCATCCAGCGGCGGCGCGTCGGGCAAGGGCGGCAGCGGCCCTTCGGTGACGGTGATCTCGGGGACGGCAGCGGGTGCGCTTGCCATCAGATGTGGTACATCAGGGTCTGGCGGTCGGCATCCGACAGGTTGCGCATTTCGGCAAGCGTGCGGTTGTCGAGGATGCCGGCGATGGCATTGCGGACATCCATCATCATCAGCCGCACCGCACATTGTTCCTCGTTGATGCAGTCCTCGCAGCGGCGATAGGAACGGCGGCTGGCACAGGCGATCGGGGCGAGCGGGCCGTCGAGCACCCGGATTACATGACCGATCCGGATGTCGGAGGCCGGGCGGGCGAGGGTATAGCCGCCGCCCTTGCCCTTCTTGCTGTGCACGAAGCCGGCATTGCGCAGCTCGCCCAGGATCGCGTCGAGGAACTTCTTGGGGATCTCGTTTTCAGCAGCGATATCGGAGACCAGGGACAGCTCACCCGGCTCTTTGCCCGCCAGATGCACCAGGGCCTTGAGCCCGTACTTGCCCTTGTTGGTCAGCATTTTGGTCGGGGGTCTCCGCAGGCCGCGTCAGAAAGTCTTTGTGGCCGGTAGAGATAGTGGAATGACGCCACAGGATCAACGCTGCAAGGCCGAGCACGGCGCCGAAACCCGTCAGGGCCGTCTTCTGCCCCCATTGGTCGGCGACGACGCCGGTCAGGATCACCGGCAGGCTGAAGCCTGTATAGGCGAGCAGGAAGAAGCCGGCAGTCGCCCGGGTGGCGGCCTCGCCGGCCCGCATCAGCACGCCGGCGAGGCCGCCCGCATGGATCAACCCGTAGCAGGCGGTGGCAGCCATCGCCGTGCCGGCGAAGACCGCCGCGATGCTGCCCGACAGGGCGCCCCAGGCGATGAGCGGATAGCTGGCTACCAGCACCAGCAGGCCGCGGCGGATCGCCCGTTCCGGGGCCATGCGCCGGGCCGCCGGCACAGCCAGGATGCCGGGCACGATCACCAGGAAGGTGGCGAAACCGGCATGGGCGCCAAGCCCGGCGCGGGCGAGGGTGGCGGGCAGCACCGCGATCACCAGCCCGACCACGGCCCAGGCGATGCAGATCGCGCCGCCGAAGACCAGCGTGCCGGGGGGGAAGGCCGGGCGCCGGAAGACGGTGCCGTTTGTCGCCAGACGCGGCGCATCGGGCAGGCCGTGCAGCGCGGCCTGGGCCAGACAGGCGAGGCCGATCCAGGCCGGGCCGCTCAACGGGCGCATCCAGGCCAGCGGATCGATCAGCAGGCAGAGCGCGGTTGCGGCGGCACCGAACCCGAAGCCGAAAGTGGTGGCGACCGAAACCTGTGCCGCGATCCGCCGCGGATCGGTGCCGGGCGGAAACTGCGCGGTCATCAGCGCCGGTGCCAGGGTCGAGGTGGTGGCGACCGCGATGCCGAGCAGGGCCCGCGACAGGCCGAGGGTGACGATGCCCGGCCAGAGGATCATGACCAGATCGGCCAGGATGGCGAGGCCGAGGGCGAGCCTGGCCGTGCGCGCCGCCCCCAGCCGGTCGGGCAGGCCGCTGCCGGCCAGCAGCACCGGCAGGGCGCCGCCGACATAGGCCGCGAAGGCGAGGCCGGCCATGGCGGTGCCGTGACCATCGGCCGCCGCCAGCCGGGCCGCCAGCGGCGTGTGCAGATTGGCCGCCGTCGTGACGGTCAGCAGGGCCAGCGCCAGCCGGGCCGGCGATCCGCTGCGGCGGGGGCGCGTGTGGGCGGCGTTGAGATCGAGCGTCATCGGGCAGCCTTTCAGGCGCGGCGAAGATGCCGCACCGGTCAGGCTGCCGCCGGATCCCGCGCCCCGCCAGGGACGGGCCGCGCCTGAGGCGACCGGACTGTACCTGCCGTTGACAGGTACGGTTCAGCTGAACCTGGGCCTGGGGGCGATGCCGCCCGAGACCTGGTCGAGCTGGTCGTCGCCGAGTTCGTCTGCCGCCGCCGGTGGGCCGGCCTTGGGCGGCTCCGCCTTCGGAGATGTCGGGGGCGTGGTTTCCGGCTTGTCGGTCATCCGTCCGGCTCCGTTGCAGCTGGGGCTCGATCAACAGCATGACGGCTGCGCGATCCTGTCGCCAGGGCGGTGCGTGGCGGCGGTAAACGATGATTGTGTCCGGCAACGGAGGATCACGCGCGGGGCTCGACCGTCCCCCTGGTCGGGCGGTACGGTTGGCGGATCCGATCCAGCCTGGTGAGCCGACCCGATGATCCCGCCGCTCGACCGCAGCCGCCCTGAACCGCTGGCCGATCAGCTGGCCGCCGCCATGATCGCCTGGATCGATGCGCACGGGCCCGAGACGGCCGCGGGCGCGGCCCTGCCGTCGATCCGCCGGCTGGCGGCAGAGACGGGGGTCAGCCGCAACACGGTGGTCGAGGCCTATGACCGGCTGGTGGCCGAGGGGCGCATCCTGTCGCGGCCGGGGGTGGGGTTCCGGGTGGCGCCGCCTGCGGCGCCGCTGCCGCCGGCCGCCCCCGATCCGGGCGGGGTGGCGGCGGTGGCGGACCGGGTGTGGCGGCTTTATGACGACCGGCCGGCGCTGCTCAGGCTGGGCGGCGGGCGGCTGCCCGACGACTGGCACGACACCACCGATCTGGCGCGCGCCATCCGCCGGGTCACGCGTGAGGGCGGGCGGGCGCTGATCGATTACGGCACGCCTTTGGGCGAGCCGCGGCTGCGCCGGCTGGTGGCGCAGCGCCTGGCCCGGCTGTCGGTGCCGGTGGCGGAAGACCGGGTGATGCTGACCACCGGCGCCAGCCAGGCGCTGGATGTGGTGATCCGCGCATTGACCCGGCCGGGGGATGCGGTGCTGGTGGAAGATCCGGGCTATCACAACCTTTTCGGCCTGCTGCGCCTGCAGGGCGTGCGCATGGTGGCGGTGCCGCGCCGGGCGGACGGGCCGGATCTTCAGGCGCTGGACGCGGCGGCGGCCGCAAGCGGTGCCCGGCTGTTCGTGACCAACGGTGTGCTCCACAACCCGACCGGATCGACCACCACGCCGCAGATCGCCCATGGCCTGCTGACGGTTGCGGCGCGCCACGACCTGACCATCATCGAGGACGACATCTATGCCGATTTCGAAGAAGGCAGCCCGGCCGTCAGGCTGGCGGCGCTGGACGGGCTCGACCGGGTGGTGATGGTGGGCAGTTTCTCGAAACCGCTCTCATCCGCGCTCAGGGTGGGCTATGTGGCGGCGGCGCCATCGCGGATGCGCGGGCTGGTGGATGTAAAGATGCTGTCCTCGGTCGCCTCGTCGCGCTTCGCCGAACAGGTGATGGCGGTGCTGATCGAGACCGGCGGCCTGCGGCGCACGGCCGAGGCGCTGACCCGGCGCCTGGCCCGCCAGCGCGCCGCCCTGCTGCCGGCGCTGCGCCGGGCCGGCTGGCGGCTTTTCGCCGACCCCCGCGGCGGCATGTTCGTCTGGGCGGCCCATGACGACGCAGCCGATGCCCGCCTGCTGGTCGACGCGGCGGCAGCCCGCGGCATCGGCCTGGTCTCCGGCGCGGTCTTCCGGCCGGGACTGGACGAGGGGCCGTGGCTCAGGATCAACATCGCCGCCGCGGCGGATCCGCGGGCGCGGGCGTTTCTGAAGGATCCGCTGGGCTGAACGGTCAGACTTCGTGCGGCAGCAGCAGCGGGCCGGTGCCGGGGGCGAAGACGTGTTCGTTGAGGTTGCAGCCGGGGCCCTTGCGGTCGACGACCAGAAGATGGGCCATGTCCAGCACCGTGAGCGGCAGATGCCAGGTGCCGCGGCGATAGCTGACGCCCTGGCGGCCGTCGGTGACGAAGGCCTGCATGTTTGCCGGATCGGGCTGGCGGCTGGCGGCCGGCGCCACCACGATCACGAAGCGGCAGCGGGTGAGCGGCATGAAGGCCTGGCTGCCGAGGGGGTGACGTTCCATCACCTCGATCACCAGCGGCAGCGAGACCGCTTCATGGGCCTGGAACAGGCTGATCGCACCATAGCCCTCGTCATCCGTCTCCACCCGCGCGAGCTGATCATAGCGCAGCGTCGTGCCGCCATTGATCGCGATCGGCGCGCGGCCGGGATCGGCGGCGTCGAGAACCTCGCCGAAGGGGGCGAAGGCCGCGCGGGTCAGGCGCCGCGGCCTTAAGATGGTGCGGGGATAAGCCTGCATCTGGACGCTCACTCCACGGCGCCGGGCACACCGAAGATGCGCAACCGGTTGACGCCGCCGTCGGGGAAGATGTTGAAGCGGATGTGGGACACCACGCGATCCGCATCGGGCGTAAAGCCGTGCGGCGCATCTGGTCCAAGCTTGCGGGAGGTCAGGATTTCTGCCCAGAACAGGCTCTGCGGCACGGTGGCCGCATCTGCGGCATCGGGCGCCATCACGCCCTGAACCGAGCAGGTGTCGGGATAATTACCCTTGAACTCACGCGTGTCGATTTCGATAAATGCAACCCTGCCCGGCGTCGCCAGACGAATGATGCACCAGTCGTGGCCGGGTTCGCGCCGCCGCCGGGTTTCCCAGCCATCCTCCATGCGCGGCGCAAGGCCGGGCAGCAGCAGGTTGCGCGGGTCGCCGTAATGGGCATCGTTCCAGGCGATCACCCGGGCGCCGCCCAGGGCCGAGGACAGCTCCACCAGCCCGTCGGCGCGCGGTGCCGGCAGGCCGGCCGGGCGGCCCAGAATGCGCAGCCGCGCAACGCCGCCATCGGGGAAGATGTCGAGCTTCAGATGCGTCCAGGGCCGGCCATCGGCCGCGCGCACTGCCGGATCGGGCAGGAAGGCGTTGGGGGCATCGCCCTGAAGGGGCGCGGGGGCCAGGATCGGCTGCCAGCGCGGATCATCGGCGGCGGGGGTGTCGGCCGGGTCGGTCGCGGCAATCGCCCACAGACCGGCGGCGGCCGGGTAGTTGCCGGTGAAATGGCGGGTGTCGATCTCGATTGCGTCGATCCAGCCGGGGGCGGCCAGCGCCAGCACGCACCAGTCATGCCCGTCATCGCGCCGGCGGCGGGTTTCCCAGCCATCCATCCACTTGCCGGCCTCGTCGTATTTGCCGGGGATGAACACCGGTGCGGCATCGTCGATCAGCCGCTCCAGCGCGCCGAAGAACTGGTCGGAACAGCTGAGCGTGCGCGCACCCAGCGCGCGGGAGGCGAGGTTGACGGCGGCGGTGGGGGCGAAGCTCGGCATGGATCTGATGTCCGTTCCGTGATGGGGGCCCGCGGCGGGGCACGCGGTGGGAGCCTGAAAACCGTGGTCAGGGCCGCAGCACGCCGACGCCGGCGCGGCTGGCGGCGGACAGGATGTGGCGGTGCATGGCATCGCGCGCACCCTGCGGGCTGCGGGCGCGGATCTGCGCCAGAATGCGTTCATGTTCATCCAGCGGCGCGCGCACGCTTTCGCGATTGGCGAAGGGGATGCGCCGGGTTTCGGCCAGCATCGGCCCGGCCGGGCGCATCGCCGCCGGAAAGAGCGGGTTGCCGGCCGCAACCAGAAGCCGCTGGTGGAAATCGCCATCGGCCTGGGCGGCGCGCACCAGATCGCCCTCGGCGAGGGCGGCCCGCATCTCGGCCACCGTCTCGGCCAGCCGGTCGATTTCGGCATCGGCGGCGGTGATCGCAACCAGCCCCGAGACGAAGGGCTCGATCGCCAGCCGCAGCTGATAGACCCGGGCGGCATGGGTGTAGCGGTCGCCGCGCGGCCCCGGGGCGGTGTCGTCGGCAGACGGGTCGGAGACGAAGACACCCTTGCCGGCCCGCACCCGCACCAGACCCAGGGTTTCGAGCACGGTCAGCGCTTCCCTGAGCGATGTGCGACTGACGCCCAGACGTTCGGCAAGCGTGCGCTGGGCCGGCAGCGCCTCGCCGGGGGCAAGCTCTCCCGCCAGGATCATGCGCTGCAGGCGCTCGGCAACGTATTCGGGAACGCTGTCTCGGGCCAAATCCGGCTCCTTCGGCTAGACCGGTCTGACCAGTTGGACCGGTTGGCTTTCCGGAAGCATGGCCGGATTTCTATGGGTTTGCAAGCGGATGCCAGGGGTGGCATGCTGGGGTAAGGCAAAAAACGGCGTTGACTCATGCTTAAACAATGGGCACGCTTAAAACATGAGCAGCGGCAACAGGGGGCCGCGGGATGCTCGAGATCCGGGCAGGGCGATGTGAATGCCGCCCAGGGACGGACCCGGATCTTCGGGGCAGGCGTCAACAAGCGGGGAGTGCGGGGAATGGCGATGATCAGGCGGATCGGAACCGGGCTGCGGCGGCGCAGCGTGCTGGGGGCGATGGCGGCTGCCGTGCTGGTGGCGGCCACCGGCGGCTTCGGCATCACGGCCGAGGCGGCGGGGCTGGATGCCGTTCAGAAGGCGGGGGTGCTGCGCGTGGCGGTCCCGCAGGATTTCCCGCCCTTCGGCTCCGTCGGCCCCGACATGGCGCCGCGCGGCTATGACGTCGACATGGCCCGGCTGATCGGCGATGCGCTGGGGGTGAAGACCGAACTGGTGCCGGTGACCAGTGCCAACCGCATCCCGTATCTGACCACCGACAAGGTCGATCTGGTGATCTCCAGCCTGGGCAAGAACCCGGAGCGCGAGGCGGTGATCGACTTCACCAATGCCTATGCGCCGTTCTACAACGGCGTTTTCGGCCCGGCCGATCTGAAGATCGCGGGCGCCGCCGATCTGGCCGGCCATACGGTGGGCGTCACCCGCGGTGCGATCGAGGATCTGGAGCTGTCCAAGATCGCCCCCGCCGAGGCCACCATCCGCCGCTACGAGGACAATAACGGCACCATCCAGGCCTTCCTGTCGGGACAGGTGGAACTGGTGGCGACCGGCAATGTGGTTGCGGCCGCCATCCTTGAGCGCAATCCCCGCACCCGGCCCGAGCCCAAATTCCTGATCAAGAACTCGCCCTGCTATATCGGCGTCGCGAAGGGGGAGACGGCGCTGGTCGCGAAGGTGAACGAGATCATCGCCGCCGCCAGGGCCGACGGCCGGCTGTCGAAGATTTCGGAAACCTGGCTGGGGGCGCCGCTGCCGGCGGATCTCTGAGGCGGCCGGCGGGGCAAGGGGCCGCCCCCTTGCCCCCAAGCCATGCGGTCTTCCCCATCGGCCCACCCTTCCCGCAAGGGGTAGTCCATGGCCTATCAGTTTGATTTCACGCCGATCCTGACCTATTCCGACGTGCTGCTCCGCGGGGTGGTGCTGACGGTGGAGCTGATCCTGGTCGGCGGCATTTTCGGCGTGCTGCTGGGCATTCTGTGTGCCTGGGCGCGATCGGAGCGCATACCGGTGGCGGCGGGGATCGTGGCCGCCTATGTCGAGCTGATCCGCAACACGCCGTTCATCGTGCAGCTGTTCTTCATCTTCTTCGGCCTGCCCGCGGCGGGTGTGCGGCTGGGCGAGGTGGAGGCGGCGATGATCGCCATGGTGGTCAATCTGGGCGCCTATTCGGCCGAGATCATCCGCGCCGGCATTCAGGCCGTGCCCAGGGGGCAGTGGGAGGCGGCGGCGAGCCTGGGCATGACCCGGGCGGAATGCTTCCGCCATGTCGTGCTGGTGCCGGCGCTGCGCAAGATCTGGCCGGCGCTGTCCAGCCAGATCGTCATCGTGATGCTGGGCTCGTCGGTCTGCTCGCAGATCGCGGCCGAAGAGTTGAGCTTCGCCGCCAATTTCATCCAGTCGCGCAGCTTCCGCGCCTTCGAGGCCTATCTGGCTGCGACCGCGATCTATCTGGGCCTCGCCATCCTGACCCGGATGATCCTGCGCCGGCTGGGCGACCGGCTGCTCTACCGCGCCGCGCGCCATGCGGCCCTGAGCGCCGGCCGGGCGGCGGCCGCCACCGGAGGTGCGGTCCATGGTTGAGTTCGGCACGCTCGACATCCTGCGCAACCTGATCGATGCCGCGCTCTGGACCGTGGTGCTGTCGGTGATCGCCTTTGCCGGCGGCGCCCTGGTCGGGCTGGTGGCGCTGTTCGCCCTGGTCTCGGGCCGGCGCCTGCCGGCCATGCTGGCGCGCGGCTATGTCGAGGCCTTCCAGGGCACGCCGCTGCTGATGCAGCTGTTCCTGATCTTCTTCGGCCTGCCGCTGGCGGGGATCGAGGTGTCGGCCTGGACGGCGGCGATCGTGTCGCTGGTGCTGTTCACCGGCGCCTTCCTGGCCGAGATCTGGCGCGGCTGCGTGGAGGCGGTGCCCAAGGGCCAGTCCGAGGCCGCCCAGGCGCTGGCCATGTCTTATGTGGAGCGCATGCGCTGGGTGATCCTGCCCCAGGCGATGCGGATCGCGGTGCCGCCCACGGTCGGCTTCTCGGTCCAGGTGGTCAAGGGCACGGCGCTGACCTCGATCATCGGTTTCGTGGAACTGGCCAAGGCCGGGACCATGATCGCCAATGCCACCTTCGAGCCCTTCACCGTTTACGGCTTCGTGGCGCTGATCTATTTCGCGCTCTGCTACCCGCTGTCATTCGCCGCCCGCCGGCTGGAAAGGAGGCTTCATGTCGCCCGCTGATCAGACGCGGCCGCTGGTCGAACTGGCCGGCATCCGCAAGAGTTTCGGCCTGGTCGAGGTGCTGAAGGGGGTCGATCTTTCGGTCGAAGAGGGCCGGGTGGTGGCGCTGATCGGCCGCAGCGGATCGGGCAAGAGCACCTTGCTGCGGATCATCAACGGCCTGGAACGGCCGACCGACGGCGTGGTCACGGTGGATGGCGAACGCGCCGACGGCCGCGAGAGCGAGCGGGAGCTGAAGGCGCTGCGGCTGAAGGTCGGCATGGTCTTTCAGCAGTTCAACCTGTTCCCGCATCTCTCGGCCGGCGGCAACGTCATGCTGTCGCTGAAGGTGGTAAAGAAGATGGGCACGGCCGAGGCCGAGGCGGTGGCGCGCGAGATGCTGGCCAAGGTCGGCCTCGCCGATCGCTTCGATCACACGCCCGATCAGCTGTCGGGCGGCCAGCAGCAGCGCGTGGCGATCGCCCGGGCGCTGGCGATGCGGCCCAAAGTGCTGCTCTGCGACGAGATCACCTCGGCGCTCGACCCCGAACTCGTCGCCGAGGTGCTGGCGGTGGTCCGCAGGCTGGCCGAAGAGGGCATGACCCTGGTGATGGTCACCCACGAGATGCGTTTCGCCCGCGAGGTCTGCGACGAGCTGGTGTTCATGCATCAGGGCCGGATTCACGAGCGCGGTGCGCCTGCCGAACTGTTCGCTGCGCAGCGGACGCCGGAGCTGGCGGCCTTCATCGGCGGACACTGAACGCGAAGACTGTTTATCATAAGAAACCATTGAGAGAAATCGCTGATCTGGACAAGATAGGGCAGCTTTCCTGAATATTCTGCAGGCATTGCGGCGCTTCGTCGCAAGTTCAGGCCCTTAACGCATTCTTCATCGCCCGCACACCAAGATGCTGCGCAGGTTCACACCATCAACAGGCGCGCATGATGTTCTGGCGGAAGAATGACGGTATCGAAGGAGCCGACGGAGAAGCGGCTCGTCAGATGGAGCTTCTCGGCCGGTATGCCGGCGTGGGATTGTGGGACGCGGTGCTCTATCAGGGCGACGCGATGCACGCCAAGGCCTCGTGGCACTTCTCGGACGAGTTCCGCCGGCTGGTCGGCTTCGCCCATGGCGACCGGCAGGGTTTTCCCGACAAGGTGCAGTCATGGTCCGACCGGCTGCATCCCGACGATTCAGGCTATACGTTCGAGGCCTTCGCCGCCTGCCTGAACGACAAGAGCGGGCGCACCGGTTACGACGTCACCTATCGGCTGAAGATGAAGGACGGCGCCTGGCGCTGGTTCCGCGCGGTGGGCGGCGTGGCCCGCGATGCCCAGGGCAACCCGCTGCGCGCCTGCGGTTCGCTGATCGACGTGCATGACCAGAAGGTGGATGTCGAGCGCATGGCCCTGCTGGCGCGCCATGCCGGTATCGGCCTCTGGGACGCCCAGCTTTACGAGGGTGACGCCATGCACCCGAAGGCGCAGTGGCGTTTCTCGGGCGAATTCCGCCGGCTGGTGGGCTTCGACCGCGAGGATCTGACCGGCTTCCCCGACAAGGTGAATGCCTGGTCGGACCGCCTGCACCCCGAGGATTCCGGCCATACCTTCGATGCTTTCGGCGCCTGCCTGAACGACCGCAGCGGCCGCACCGGCTATGACGTCGCCTATCGGCTGAAGATGAAGGACGGCAGCTATCGCTGGTTCAAGGCGATCGGCGGCGTGGCCCGCGACCCCCAGGGCAACCCGCTGCGCGCCTGCGGTTCGCTGATCGACATCCACGCCCAGAAGATGGCCGAGCTTGAGAACGAGCGCGCCGAGGCCAATCGCCGCAAGGGCATCCACGACATCGCCGACACGCTCTCGGCCCGGGTCGGCAGTTCGGCCGATCGGGCGACCGCCAATACCCAGGTGGTGGCGACCGCGACCGAGGAACTTTCGGCGTCGGTGGGCGAGATTGCCGCCCGCTCCAGCGCGGCCGCCAATGCGTCGGCCACCGCGGCGAACGAGGCGGCGCGCACCAACGACACGGTTCAGGCGCTGGTTTCGGCCGGCGAGCGGATCGGCGTGGTCATCAAGCTGATCAACAACATCGCCAGCCAGACCAATCTTCTGGCGCTGAACGCCACCATCGAGGCCGCCCGCGCCGGCGAGGCCGGCAAGGGCTTCGCGGTCGTCGCGGGCGAGGTGAAGAACCTGGCCCAGCAGACCGCCTCGGCCACCGACGAAATCGTCGAACAGATCGCCTCGGTCCAGCGCGAGGCCGCCCGCACGGTGGACGCGATCCACGCCATCTCGGCCGCGATCGGCGAGGTCCAGACCATCTCGGCCTCGATCGCCTCGGCGGTGGCCCAGCAGGACGCGGCCGCGCGCGAGATTTCCGCCAGCATCACCCAGGTCGCCCGTGATGTGGGCGACGTGTCGGAAAATGTCGGCGCGGTGACCCGGCAGCTTCGGGCCGGGTAAGCGGAGGGGCGGAGGCCCAGGAACGGACGGAATGCCGCCGGGGAGGGGACTCTCCGGCGGTTTTTCTTTGGGGTGGATGACGTGGGGGAGGCTGCCCCTTGACGGAAAGTACTGATCCCCATAACTCTTTGAGTGTCAGTAATTTCAGGCCTGGGTCGTGACATGCTGAAAGTCAGTGCGCTGGAGTTTCAGCGGGACCTTGCCCGCTATCAGGACGCGGCGCATACGCAGCCGGTGGTGATCACCAGTCATGGCCGGGAGAATACCGTTCTGATCTCGGCAGAAGAATATCATCGGCTGAAACGCCGCGACCGTCAGGTGATGGGGCCGGCAGATTTTACCGATGCGGACATCGCCGCGCTGGAAGCCTCTCGCCCGCCGCTATCGTCGCGACTTTACGATGACGAGCTGTCCGACTGACCATGGCCTTCCCCGCGCCGGTTCAGGGGCTCGTCATCCGCTACAGTTATCTCTGGCGTCGGGAACAGGCGCGCGGGCAGGAAGAGGGCGTGAAGGATCGTCCCTGTGCCGTCATTCTTGCGACCGTTACCCAAGACGGGGAACAGATGGTAACGGTGCTTCCGATCACACATACACCGCCCGCCGATCCACATTCAGCCGTCGAAATCCCGGCGCGTACGAAAACTCGTCTGCGGCTTGACGACGAGCGCTCATGGGTGGTGCTGACCGAAGCCAATCGGTTCATCTGGCCGGGGCCGGATCTGCGGCCCCTTCGTACGGGCGATGCGGCCAGCATCGTCTACGGACAGCTCCCCTATGGTCTCATGGACGAGATCCGTACCCGTTTCATCGCCCTGTTGAAGGCAAGCCACAGCCGGATCGTTCAGCGCACGGAGTGAAGCGGGCCCGTGCCTCTGCCGCTGCCCGCCTGTGCCTCACTGTAGATGCGCTTGATCCACGCACCCGCAAGGGGTGCGACGTGTGCCTGGGGTTCGCGGAAATCGGGGCCGATGGGGCCATGATCACCCGGGGGTGGGGTGGTTGCAAGGGGGATATCTGCGGGGCGCGCGCGGGGCAGGGGGAACCGGTGGGGTCGGGCGTGGTTCGGGTGGCGGGTGGGCGGATGTCTGCCCATATGATAATGCGCCACAGCAGCAGGAGCCGGATCATGCCCGATCTTCATCCGCCCGAGGTGACCACCGCTTCGGATCGTGTTCCGGCGCCCGGCGAGGTTCGGGCCAATGGACGGCGGCCGCGGGTGGTGATTGTTGGCGCCGGCTTCGGCGGGTTGCAGGCGGCGAAGGCGCTGGATGGGGCGCCGGTGGAGGTGATCGTCGTCGACCGGCAGAACCATCACCTGTTTCAGCCGCTGCTGTATCAGGTGGCGACCGCGACCCTGTCGCCGGCCGATATCGCCTGGCCGATCCGCGCCATCCTGCGCCGGCAGGCCAATGCCACGGTGCTGATGGCCGAGGTGGACGGCGTCGACACCGCGCGGCGCGACGTGCGGGCGGGGGCGGCGCGCATTCCCTATGACCAGCTGATCCTGGCCACGGGCGCCACCCATTCCTATTTCGGCCACGATGAATGGGCGGGGGCGGCACCCGGGCTGAAGCGGATCGAGGATGCGACCACCATCCGGCGGCGGATCCTGCTCGCCTTCGAGCGGGCCGAGATGGCGCGGTCGGATGACGAGCGGCGCCGGCTGCTGACCTTCGTGGTGGTGGGCGGCGGCCCGACCGGGGTGGAGATGGCGGGCGCCATCGTCGAGATCGCCCGCAAGGTGCTGCCGCCGGATTTCCGGCTGGTCGATCCGCGCGCCGCCCGCATCGTGCTGGTCGAGGCCGGGCCGCGCATCCTGCCCGCCTTTCCCGAGGATCTGTCGGATTATGCCCGCCGCTCGCTGGAGGGGATGGGCGTGGAGGTGGCGACCGGCGCGCGGGTGACGGCCTGCGACGCGGACGGCGTGTCGGTGGCCCTGGCCGAGGGCGTGACGCCGGCCGCGGGCAGCGCGATCGAGGGCGGGCGGATCCCGGCTTCGACCATCATCTGGGGCGCGGGCGTGGTTGCCTCTCCCGCCGGCGGCTGGGTCGAGGCGCCGCGCGATCGCGCCGGGCGGATCCAGGTCGGCCCCGATCTGAGCGTGCCGGGGCATCCCGAAATCTTCGCGATCGGCGATACCGCCACCATCACCGACCCCGAGGGCCGGCCGGTGCCGGGTATTGCGCCGGCCGCCAAACAGATGGGCGATTACGTCGCCCGGGTGATCCGCGCCCGGGTGACCGGATCGGCGGACCCCGGCCCCTTCGCCTATCGTCATGAAGGCGATCTGGCGACTGTCGGCCGGCGCTCGGCCGTGGTGAAACGCGGCGGGCTGAAGCTGACCGGCTTCACCGGCTGGGCGTTCTGGGGCATCGCCCATGTCTATTTCCTGGTCGGGCTGCGCTATCGCATCGCCGTGGCGTTCAAATGGCTGTGGGATTATCTGACCCTGCAGCGCGGCGCCCGGCTGATCACCGGCACCGAGGAAGACGGGCCGGTGGGCCAGGCGGTGGTGCCGGCGGCTGAAGAGGCGGGGCGAGGCTGAGCCCCCCGTCAGACCGCCCCCCTCACACGGGCAGTTCGGTGGTCGACAGGATTTCTTTGAGCACGAAGAAGGTGCGGATCTGGCGCACGCCGGGAAGTTTGATGATCTCACCCGCATGCAACTTGTTGAAGCGGGCGAGATCGCGGGTGCGGAGCAGGAGGAAATAATCCACCTCGCCCGCCACCAGATGGCATTCCAGACAGCCGCTGAGGCTGCGGGCCGCGGTTTCGAAGGCCTCGAAGCTTTCGGGCGTTGAGCGGTCGAGCACCACGCCCACGAAGACCAGGGTGGTGAGGTCCACCGCCTGCGCATCGACCATGGCGACGGTGCGGCGGATGATGCCGCGCGCCTTCAGCTTCTCCACCCGCCGCAGACAGGCGGTGGCGCTGAGATTGACCCGCCGGGCCAGTTCCGTGTTGGGCAGATCCGCATCGCGCTGCAACTGGCGCAGGATGTTGCGGTCGATGCGGTCCAGGCTGTGATCATCCTCCATGGCGGGCCCTTTCGGATGGCGCAGGAAAACTGCGCCTTGGCCGGAAATCATGCAATTCAGAGCGGCTGATTGTCGAGATGGCGACCGATTGCGCGAAGATCGGGCCCGATAACGCATTTGCCCGAAAACCGGGTCCAGGGGACGATTTCAGGGTGGGCGGAGGGAGAAGCCCGCAACTTTAACGGGAGGTTCTGATCATGCATCTGGATCGTTTCGCGCGCCATCGCCTGACCTTCGGCCCGACCCCGATCGAGCGGCTGGACCGGCTGTCGGCGGCGCTGGGCGGGCACGTCACCATCTGGGCCAAGCGGGAGGACTGCAATTCGGGCCTGGCCTTCGGCGGCAACAAGCTGCGCAAGCTGGAATATCTGGTGCCCGAGGCCCTGGCCCAGGGGGCCGACACGCTGGTCACCATCGGCGGCATCCAGTCCAACCACACCCGCCAGGTGGCGGCGGTGGCGGCGAAGTTGGGCATGCGCTGCCGGCTGGTGCAGGAAAACTGGGTCGATTATCACGATGCGGTCTATGACCGGGTCGGCAATATTCTGATGAGCCGGATTATGGGCGCCGAGGTCGAACTGGTCGATGCCGGCTTCGGCATCTCGTTCAAGGAAAGCTGGGAACAGGCGCTGGAGGATGTCCGCCAGAGGGGCGGCCGGCCCTATGCCATTCCGGCCGGGGCGTCGGATCATCGCCTGGGCGGGCTGGGCTTCGTGGGCTTCGCCGAGGAGGTGCGGGCACAGGAACGCGAGCTGGGTGTGCGCTTCGACCATGTCATCGTCTGTTCGGTGACCGGCAGCACCCAGGCCGGCATGGTGGTGGGCTTCGCCGCCGATGGCCGGGCGCGGCAGGTGATCGGCATCGATGCATCGGCCACGCCCGACGAGACCCATGCCCAGATCCTGCGGATCGCAGAGCGCACCGCCGATCTGGTCGGGCTGGGCCGGCCGGTGACCGCCGAAGACGTGGTGCTGGAACGCGGCTATGCCTATCCGTCCTATGGCGTGCCGTCGCCCGAGACCAACGACGCGATCCGGCTGGCCGCCCGGACCGAGGGCATGATCACCGACCCGGTCTATGAGGGCAAATCCATGCAGGGGATGATCGACCTGATCCGCACCGGCCGGATCCCCGCGGGCGCCAATGTGCTCTATGCCCATCTGGGCGGGGTGCCGGCGATCAATGCCTACAGCTTCCAGTATCGCAACGGTTGAGGATCAGCCGGGGGCGGCACCGTCGATCATCTGACGGTCGGCTGCTCCCGCATCTCACGCCGCCCTGAGTTCCGGGATCGGCGGTTCCAGTTCTCCGGCATAGTGGCAGGCGACCTGGTGGTCGTCGGGGAAGCGGCGCAGGGCCGGTTTTTCGGTGCGGCAGCGGTCGGTGGCGAAGGGGCAGCGGCCGGCGAAGCGGCAGCCCGGGGGTGGGTCGATCGGGCTCGGCGGTTCGCCGGTGATGGTGAAGCGCTCCGCGGGCGCCGTGCCGGCATGGCGTTCCGGCGACAGCGCCGAGGCCATCAGCGACCAGGTATAGGGATGGCGGGCGCTGGCGAAGAGCCGGCCGGTCGGGGCCTGTTCGACGAATTCGCCCAGATACATCACCGCCACCCGGGTGCAGATGTGCTGTACCACCGCCAGATCGTGCGAGATGAAGACGTAGGTGAGGCCGCGATCGCGCTGCAGGCCCTTGAGCAGGTTCAGGATCTGGGCCTGGATGGCGACGTCCAGCGCCGAGACCGGCTCGTCGCAGACCACCAGTTTCGGGCTGGTGACCATGGCCCGCGCGATGCACAGCCGCTGGCGCTGGCCGCCCGAGAACTGGTGCGGGAACAGCCGGCGGGCATCGGGGTGCAGCCCCACCTGCCGGAACATGGCGTCGACCTGGCCGTCTCGGTCGGATTTCGCGCCCAGATTCATCAGGTCCAGCGGCTCACGCACTGCCGCACCGGCGCGCAGCCGCGGGTTCAGCGACGAGAACGGGTCCTGAAACACCATCTGGATCATCGGGCGGAGCCGGCGCAGCGCCTCGCCCGATGCGGTGCCGAGATCATGGCCGTCGAGGCGGATATGCCCCTCCACCGGATCGACCAGACGCATCAGCGCCCGGGCGGTGGTGGACTTGCCCGAGCCGCTTTCGCCGACGATGCCGAAGCATTCACCCTCTGCGACCTGAAAGCTGACCCCGTCGACCGCATGCACGGTCTTGCCCGAAGGCAGGGGGAAATGGACCTTGAGGTCTTCGACCGAAAACAGGCTCATGGCCGCGCCTCCGTGCCATGGGGGGTGACGTGCCAGCAGAGCGCCGCCTGGGCGGGGCCGGTCGGCACCAGCGGCGGCGCCTCGGCATGGCAGCGGGCATCGGCCAGGCCGCAGCGCGGGCCGAAACGGCAGGCCCGCGGGAAGCGGCCGAGCGGCGGCACCATGCCCGGGATCTCGCCCAGGCCGCGCGGATCGGGTTCAAGGGCGGCGGCGCCGAGCCGGAGCCGGGGCGTGCAGGACATGAGACCGCGCGTATAGGGATGCGAGGGGGCGCCCAGAATGGCATCGACCGGGCCGCGCTCGACGCATTTGCCGGCATAGAGCACGGCGACCTCGTCGGCCATGTCGGCGACCGCCCCCAGATCATGGGTGATCAGCAGGATGGCGGTGCCGGTGTCCATCTGGAGTTCGCGCAACAGCCTGAAGATCTGCGCCTGGACGGTGACGTCGAGGGCGGTGGTCGGCTCGTCGGCGATGATCACCCGCGGCCGGCAGGCCAGCGCGATGGCGATCATCACCCGCTGGCGCATGCCGCCCGACAGCTCGTGCGGATAGGCGTCGAGCCGCTGTTCGGGGCCGGGGATGTGGACCGCGCGCAGCATTTCCAGCGCGATCTCGCGCGCTTCCGCCCGGCTGCGGCCCTGGTGCAGTTCCACCACCTCGGCGATCTGCCGCCCCACGGTCATCACCGGGTTGAGCGAGGTCATCGGCTCCTGAAAGATCATCGAGATGGCGTTGCCGCGCAGCTGGCGCAGCCGCGGGGCGGCGAGGCGGGTCAGGTCTTCGCCGTCAAACAGGATCTCGCCGCCGGTGACGGCGAAGCGTTCAGGCAGCAGACCCATGGTGGCGAGTGCGGTCATCGACTTGCCGCAGCCGCTTTCGCCGACCACGCCCAGCGTGCGCCCGGCATGGAGGTCGAGCGAGACCCCGTCGAGGACCGAGAGCGACCGGCCGCCGATGTCGACCTCGACCTTCAGATCGCGGATGGAGAGGATCGGATCGGCCATCACCGCTTCCTCAGCTTGGGGTTCAGCGCATCATTGATGCCGTCGCCGACCAGGCTGATCGCCAGGACGGTGATGAAGATCGCCACACCCGGCAGGGTGACGGTCCACCAGGCATCGAGCAGGTAATTGCGGTTCTGGCCGATGATCAGCCCCCAGGACATGGTGTTGGGATCGCCGAGCCCCAGGAAGCTCAACCCCGCTTCGAACAGGATGGCGGTGCCGACGGCAAGGCCCGCCGCCACCACCAGCGGCGGCAGGGCGCCCGGCAGGATCACCCGGAAGATCAGATAGGCGTCGCGGGCGCCCGAGGTGCGGGCGGCGGCGACATAGTCGAGCTTGCGGATGCGCAGGAATTCCGCCCGGGCAAGGCGGGCCACCTGCGGCCAGGCGACCGCGCCGATCGCGACGGTGATGATCGGCAGCGAGGCGCCGAAGATGGTGACCAGCACCATGGCCAGCAGCAGCGGCGGCAGGATCTGGAAGAATTCCGTCACCTTCATCAGCGCCGCATCCATGACGCCGCCGAAATAGCCGGCGAGCGAGCCGATCAGAATGCCGATCCCCACCGAGATGGCGGCGGCGGTGCCGCCGACCGCAAGCGTCGCCCGGCCGCCGGCGATGATGCCGGCCAGGATGTCGCGGCCCAGATAATCGGTGCCGAAGGGCGCGTAGTCGCCCAGGGGCGGGGTGAAGGGTACGTCGACCATCGAATAGGGATCGACCGGGTAGAGAACCGGCCCGAGGAAGGTTGCAAGCAGCACCAGGGCCAGCAGCAGAATGCCCAGAATGGCCGACTGGTTGCGGGCGAAGGCGCGGAAGAACTCGACGGCCGGATGCACCGGGCGCGGTGCGTCCGGGGCCGGGTCGGCGGCGGGCGCGGTGACGCCTGCGGCGGTTGCGGTCTGGTCGGTCATCGCGGGGCTCCGGTGGCTTTGGGCTTGCGCGCGGCAGCGGGCTTGCGGGTGCGGATGCGCGGATCGACGAGGCCATAGGCGATGTCGGTGAGGATGTTGGCCACCACCACCAGGATCGCCGAGAAGAACAGGATCCCGAGCAGGGTGGGATAGTCGCGGCGCAGGATGCTTTCGAAGGCGAGCCGGCCGAGGCCCGGCCAGTTGAACACCGTCTCGACCAGCACGGCGCCGGCGAAAAGCTGGCCGAATTGCAGCCCGACCATGGTCACCACCGGGATCAGCGCATTGCGCAGCGCATGGCCATAGACCACGCGGCGCTCGCTCAACCCCTTGGCGCGGGCGGTGCGGATGTAATCGGCCCCCAGCACGTCGAGCATGGTGGCGCGCGACAGCCGGGAATAGATCGCGATGTAGATCGAGGCGAGCGTCACCGCCGGCAGCACCAGATGGTGGGCGACATCGGCCACGCCGCCGAGGAAGGTTTCGGCGCCGCGGACATCGGCCATGCCCGAGACCGGGAACAGCGGCAGGATCGACGAGAACAGGATGACCAGCATCAGCCCGGTCCAGAACACCGGCGCCGAATACCCGGCGAGCGAGACCAGCGTCACCAGATAGTTGAGCGGGCCGCGCGGCCGGCGGGCGGAGAAGATGCCGAGCAGCGTGCCGACCAGCACCGCGACCGCAAGCGCCGTCACCACCAGCAGGATCGTCGCCGGCAGCCGCTGGAGGATCAGCGACAGCACCGGTTCCTTGAAATAATAGGAGAAGCCGAAATCGCCGTGGAGGATCTTCCAGACATAGACCCCGAGCTGGACGTGCAGCGGCTGGTCGAGCCCGTATTCCGCCCGCATGCGGGCGATCAGCTCTTCCGAGGCGCCGCCCATCTCGCCGACGATGACCGAAACCGGATCACCCGGCGCCATCTGGATCAGCAGGAAGTTCAGCACCACCACCGCCAGCAGCAGGCCGAGGGTCGATGCCAGGCGGCTGAAAAGGGGAAGCAGGCGTTTCATGTCGTGCCCCGGCTCGTGGATCGGGTGGGACGGGCGGGCGCGGGGGAATGGATGGGGGTGATGCGACCCGGACAGGCCGCACCACCCACGCGCCGGCAGAGACGGTTACTTCTTGTCCCAGTAGACCTCGTCGAAGGGCGAGGCGGCACCCCAGATGGTGAGCGGCGGGTTCTTCAGGTTGGATTTGTAGACCGTGTTGAACGGCGAGACGTTCAGGTACAGGATCGGCGCGTCGTCGACGACGATCTTCTGGAACTCGGCATAGAGCGCCGCGCGCTTCGCCGGATCCATCTCCTGGCCGGCCTGTTCCAGAATGCGGTCGACGTCCGGGTTGCTGTACTGCTGGGTGTTGGACCAGATCACACCCTTGCGGATGTTCGACGACAGATAGGTGCGGTTCACGCCGATGACCGGGTCGCCCCAGTTGTAGACATTGTCTTCGGTGACGTCGAAATCATAGTTGGAGATGCGCTGCGCCCAGGTCGGGAAGTCGGGCGAATTGCGGACCTCGACCACGATGCCGACCTGGCGGAGCTGGGTGCGCAGATATTCGACGATGTTGCGGCCCTGATCGGTGAAGCCGGGGATGTAGTCGGCGGTCATCGTCAGGCGCACGCCATCGGCACCGGGCTTGAGCCCGGCCTTGTCGAGCAGCTCTTTCGCCTTGGCCAGATCCAGATCGTAATGTTCGACCTGATCGGTGGCGAGTGGCGAGGACGGCACGATCGGACCATAGGCCCGCTGGGCGATACCGCCGAGCAGACGGTCCAGGATGAACTTCTTGTCGATCGCATAGCCGATCGCGCGGCGCACATCGGGGTTGTCGAAGGGCGGCTTCTTCGTGTTGAAGGCCAGCCAGTTGAGCGCGCCGAAGCCGTCGGAGCCCTTGTCCGAGACGGTCAGCCCCTCGGTCTTCTGCAGCATCTGGACGTCGCGGACGGCCGAGACATAGGGCACCAGATCGATGTCGCCCCGGCGCATCGACAGCACCATGCTGGTCGGGTCGCCGATGATCTGGACGATCACCTCGTCCAGATAGGGGCGGCCCTTGATGAAGAAGTTCGGATTCTTCTTCAGCTTGTAGTATTCGCCCTGCTTGTATTCCTCGAAGACGAAGGGACCCGAGCCGACCGGCTTCAGGTTGGCGGGGTTGGACTGGATGTCGCCCTGGCCATAGACGTGTTCGGGCAGGATCGGCATCAGCGCCGGCGACATCGCCAGCAGCAGCGCCGGATGCGGATGGGCGAGTTTGATGACCGCGGTCTGAGGGTCCGGCGTTTCGACGTCGGTGACCGGCGCCAGCATGGTGGTGAAGGGGTGGTTCTTCTTGATCGTCATGATCGAGAATTTCACGTCTTCCGACGTGATCGGCTGGCCGTCATGGAAGGTCGCCCCCTCCACCAGATGCAGCGTCACCGACAGGCCGTCGGCCGCCACCTCCCAGCTTTTGGCCAGATAGGGCTGCGGGTTCCAGTTGGCGTCATAGCGCAGCGGACTGGCGAAGATCTGGGTCGAGGCAAGCGCCGTCGCCTGGCCGGACTGAATGGCGCCGTTGAAATGGCGCGGCACCTGGGTGGTGCCGACCACCAGCGTGCCGCCGTCTTCGGGCGCCGCCTGCGCACCCGCCCCGCCGAGCGCCGTGGCCCCAAGGGCGAGTGCGACCGCGGCCGCGAGCGTGAACTGCTTCAGTCTGTTCAGCATGTGATGCCGTCCCCCGTTCTTGTCAGGTCGATCTGGCCGTTTCGGCCTCTCTGTCAGCTCTGGTCTTGTTTTTGGGTCGTCTGTCTTGTGGTCGGCTGTCCTGTGGTCGGGAGGGCCGCGGTCAGGGCAGACCGTTCAGCCCCCGCAAGGCGGAGATGCCGGCCGTGATCGCAAGCAGGCCGATCGCGGCGCGGCGGTAGTTGCCCTCGCTCAACCGGGCGAAGACCCGGCCGCCGGCCCAGGTGCCGACGATCAGCGCCGGCAGCGCCACCAGGGCGGCGACGACCTGGTCGCGATGCAGCTGGCCGGCCAGGGCGAGGCCCGGCAGGGCCATGAGCGAGGTGAAGAAGAAGAAGACCATCAGCGAGGCGCGCACCCGTTTCGCCGGGGTGGCGGTGCCGAGGAAATAGGCGATGGCCGGCGGCCCCGGCATGGCGGCGAGCCCCGAGAACAGGCCGGCCACCAGGCCGGCGCCGACCGCGCTGCCGCGGCCCGGGCGCAGCAGCCCCTGGGGGCGGCCGATCAGCACGGCCAGGCCCAGCATCACCACGCCGGCGATCACGATGCGCATCACATCCGGGCTCAACCGGTCGAGCAGCCAGATGCCGGGCATGGTGCCCAGAACCGCACCCAGCGACAGGAAGGCGAGGGTGCGATGGTCGGTGTCGGCCCTGAGTGCCACCACGTCACGCAGGCCGACGAAGCTTTGCAGCAGCAGCGCCACCGCGACGGCCTGGGCGGGGGGAACGGCCAGGCTCATCAGCGGCACGGCGGCCAGCGCGAAGCCGAAGCCGGTGATCCCGCGAAGGATGGCCGCCGCGAAGACGGCCGGAACGACGATAAGAAGGGTGCCCGACATCCGGCTCCGGCTCAGTCGAAATTGATGACGATGGTCTTCTTGCGGGTGAAGTGCTCCAGCATCGCTTCCAGCGAGGCTTCCTTGCCGAGCCCCGAGCGGCCGAAACCACCATAGGAGACATTGGGCTGGATGGTCAGGTTCTGGTTCACCTGCACATAGCCGGCATCGATGCGCTGGGTGGCATCGAGCGCGGTGGAGAGAGAGGCGGTCCAGACCGTGGCCGCAAGCCCGTAATGGGTGGCGTTGGCGCGGGCGATCACCGCGTCGTAATCCGTCCAGGGCTGGATGACCGCCACGGGGCCGAAGATCTCTTCCTGCACGCAGGGGTGATCATCGGCGATGTCGGTGAGCAGGGTGGGCTGCATGAACAGCGCAGGATCGAGGGCGGGATCTTCCGGCAGACGGCCGCAGCGGGTGATGCGGGCGCCGTCGCCCTCGGCCAGATCCAGATAGCGGCGGATGGTCGCCATCTGCTTCGCCGAGATGATCGTGCCGACATCGGTCGCCTCGTCGAGCGGATCGCCGATGACCAGCTGGTCGAGCCGGGCGGTGAGCGCCGCCAGAAAGGCGTCGTACAGCGCCTGATGGACATAGATCCGGCTGGAGGCGGTGCAGCTCTGGCCCTGGCGGGTGAAGCGCATGCCCGAAACCGCGCCCTCGACCGCCTTGGCCAGATCGGCATCGGCGCAGACGATCATCGGGCTCTTGCCGCCCAGCTCCAGGCTGACCGGCACGATCCGCCGGGCGCCGGCCTCGTAGACCGCCTGGCCGACCGCTTCCGACCCGGTGAAGGTGATCTTGGCGACATCGGGATGGCTCGTCAGGGCGGCACCGCAGAGGGCGCCGGTTCCCGAGACGACATTGATCACGCCGGCGGGCAGGTGGCGGGCCAGGATGGCGGCGGCGGCGAAGGTGGCATAGGGCGCCTCTTCCGAGGCCTTGACCACCACCGTATTGCCGGCAACCAGCGCGGGCGCGATCTTCAGCATCATCAGCACCAGCGGCACGTTCCAGGGCAGGATCGCGGCGACGACGCCCAGCGGCTCGCGGGTGGTCATGGTCAGCATGCGTGGGTTGAAGGGGATGGTCTCACCCTTCAGTTCCGATCCGAGCCCGCCATAGAATTCCAGGATGTCGGCGGCGGTGCGCAGCTCGCCCCGGCATTCGGTGCGGATCGCCTTGCCGGTTTCCAGCGCCAGCACCCGGGCCAGATCCTCCAGCTCGTCGAGGATGGCACGGCCGGCGGCGGCGACCCGGCGGCCGCGATCGCGGGCCGGCATCGCCGCCCAGCCGGGCCAGGCCGCCCGGGCCGCCGCGACGGCGGCATCCACTTCGGCCGGGCCCGATGCGGCGGTGACGCCGATGTCTGCGCCGGTGGCAGGCGCGATCACCGGCAGGGTCGCCGCGGCGGCAAGGCGCTCGCCGCCGATCAGGTTCAGGCCCTGCCAGGCGGCGATGATGGCGTCGGCGGCCGGGGCTGTGGACGTCTGCACGGTCATGATGCGGGGCTCCGGGGGACGAGGAAGATGAGAGGGGCGGCCATCAGTCTGCGTCGCCGCGCAGCAGGGCGGCGAGGTCGAGGCCGGGGGTGCTGGCGATGGCCATCAGCCGGGTGGCGGACGCCTGATCCGGGGCCTCGGCGCCGAACTCCCACTGACCCTGCACCCATTGCAGCAGCTGGGGGTGGGGGGCATCGGTGAACTGCACCCAGCCCTTCAGGCGCAGCAGGCTGCGCGGCAGGCGGCCGAGCGCCCGGTTCAGGGCGGCACGGTCGAAGGGCTGCGGGTCGGTCAGCGTCAGCGGATGGAAGATGCGGTCGTGGCCGGCGTGGTGATGGCCGTGCGGGGCGGCCGCGAAGATGGTGACCTCGTCGCGCATCAGCAGCGCGGCCGGGATTTCGGCCCGCACGGTTTCGATCACCGGCCGGCCGGGGGCCAGGCGGCGCAGCGCCGCCCGCGCGGCATCGCGCGCCTGCGGGCCGGCCATGTCGACGCGGTTGAGCAGGATCAGATCGGCGCCGTCGAACTGGCGGGCGACGGTGTCGCCGACCAGCGGATCTTCCAGCTGGTCGGGCAGGTTGGCGGCATCGGCGAGCGTCACCACCAGATCCAGATGCAGGGCCGGGTCGAGCAGGGCGTATTCGGCCACCCGCCGCGGCTCTCCCACACCGCTGGTCTCGATCAGGATCCGCGCCGGGCCTGCCGCGACCGCCCGTGCGATGGCCGAAGCCAGCCCGTCGGCCATGGAACAGCAGATGCAGCCATTGGCGAGTTCGAAGGTGAGGCCGTCGCCGGAGTTGAGGACGGCGGCATCGACGTTGATTTCGCCGAAATCATTGACCAGAACCGCAGTGCGGGCCGGGCTTTCGGCCAGCAGCCGGTTCATCAGCGTGGTCTTGCCGCTGCCGAGAAAGCCGCCGATCACCGAGACCGGTATGGTCGCAGGCGGGGGCGACATCACGCGGCTCCGATCGCGCTCTGGTGCGGCGTGCCGCCCAGGATGGTGCCCCAGATCCGGACATCCTTCAGCGCCTGGGGCGCGATCCCGGTGGGATCGTCCTCCAGCACCGCGAAATCGGCATATTTCCCGACCTCGATCGAGCCGACCACATGGTCGAGACGCAGCTGCCAGGCGGCGCCCAGCGTGATGGCGTGGAGCGCGTCGGCGACGCTGATCTTCTCTTCCGGGCCAAGCTCGCGACCGGTGGCCGTCTGCCGGTTGACCGCACACCAGGCGGTGAAGAGGGGGGCGAGCGGGGTGATCGGCGCATCGGAATGCATGGCGAAGCGCACCCCTTCGGCCATGGCCGTGCCGCAGGCATCCATGCGCCGGGCGCGATCGGGGCCCATGGTCAGGGCGGCGTGCTGATCGCCCCAGTAATAGATGTGGTTGGCGAACAGATTGGCGGCGATGCCGAGCGCCGCCATGCGCCGGAACTGCGCGGCATCGGCCATCTGGCAGTGCTGAAGCACATGGCGATGATCGGGGAAGGGGGCCTCCGCCAGGGCTTCGGCCAGGCAGTCGATGGCGAATTCCGAGGCCTGGTCGCCATTGACATGGATGTGCATCTGGATGCCGGCGGCGTTATAGGCCTTCATCTGCGCCTTCAGCACGGCCGGCGGCTGGTTCCAGATGCCGTTGGGGGCGCCGTTGTGATAGCCGGGCCATTTCAGCCGGGCGGTGAAGCCCTGGATGGAGCCGTCGGTCATCACCTTGACGAGGCCCGGGTGGAATTTGTCGTTGGCGCGCTCTTTCAGAACCGCCATGCGGGCGATGCCGGCCTCGGGCGCCCAGGCGGCGGCGGCCATGGCCGGGGCGATGCGCACCGGGAAATCCTCGGCCGTGGTGGCGGCGACATAGGCATCGAGCGCGGCATCGTCGAGCGGCGCATAAAGATCGGTGCAGGTGGTGACCCCGGCATTGGTGGCGGAGCGGCCGAAACGGCGGAGCGAGGCGATGCTGGTTTCGGTGAGGGCGAATTTCGCGCCCACGGCCTGGCGGGCATACTGCATCGCCGCCATTTCCTGCAACTCGCCGGTGATGTCGCCCTGGCCGTCGCGCAGGATGCCCTCGACGCCGGTCACCTGGAAGAGGCCGCCCCGGTCCAGCACCACGGTGTTGACGTTCATGATGTGGAAGCTGGCATGCATGACCAGCACCGGCCGGGTGGTCGACACCCGGTCCAGATCATGGCGGGTCATCCGCGCGCCGCCGTAATAGATCGGATCGAAGCCCCAGGCGAGCAGCGGCTGATCGGGATCGGTGAGGGCCGCTTCCGCCCGCTGCAGGCGCTGGACCGCGTCTTCGATGGATCTGATCCCGCCTTCCAGGCTGCCTTCGGGGGAATGGCGCGGGAAGAAGCCGAGGAAGGTATCGGCCCAGACGGCGCCTTCCATCGCATGGCAATGCGCCTCGATCAGGCCGGGCATCAGCACCTTATCGGCAAAACGATCATCGATCGGGGCCCCCCAGCCGGCCGCATCCTCGGCATCCCCGACCGCCAGGATCCGCCCCTCGCGCAGCGCCACATGGGTGGCGACGGGGCGGTTGCGCGCCATGGTCAGGATTTTCCGGGCGCGGAAGACCTTGATCGGTTCGGACATCGGGTTCCCTCATCAGCAGCGGTCTTCACGACGCTATGAGGGTGGGGCAAAGGGGGACAGGGCCAGGGGGGGAGGTTGGGATGGGCCAGGATCGTCCGGCTGGTATGTCCTGGCCCGGGCGTCGAAGGATGCCGGTCAGCCCCTGGTACAGGTGGCATGGCCACACCAGCGCCTCGCGGGAGCTGGTGTGGCTGCTGCCGTCAGACCGGTGTTTCAGGCGACGGATCCGTCAACGCGGATCAACCGGAACCGCAGGGCCGCCGCGCGCGGCGATGTCGGCTCCGGCATCCAGAAGCAGATCCTCGCGGAAGCGGGCGGCGATGAGCTGGACGCCGACCGGCGACCGGCCTTTCATGCCGGTTGCCACCGAAAGGCCCGGCAGAGCCAGGAAGGGAATGCCGAGCTGGGGAAGCTGGGCATCCCAGACGCGAAGATAGGCCTCTGCGTCCTTCAGGTCTTCATTGAAGGGGAAGGGCAATTCGGCCGAATTCGGCATCAGCAGGATCGGATAATCCTGGAAGAACATCTGCCATTTGCGCGCAAGCGTGGCGCGGGTTTTCAGCAGGCCGTGGAGTTCGGGCAAGCCTATGGAGCGGGCCAGTTTCTCCTGACCGCGCAGCATGGCGATCACGCCCGGATCGCCATCGGCCTCGGCCGCGGCGAGCGTGCCGTCGAAATCCTCGGAGAGCCAGAGTTTGACCTGGGCCTCGCCGGCCTCTTTCAGGGGCGGGATGGTGTCGATCTCGTCGACCTGCCAGCCTGCGTCGCGCAGCCGTTCCGCCGCGTCAAGCAGGGCTTCGACGATGGCATCCTGCGTATCCAGCCCGTCCGGCCGCAGCGACAGAGCCACCCGGCGGGGGACATCCGGCCCTTTCAGCGGGACGGGCGCATACCAGGGGTCGCGCGGGTCGGGCTGCGCCATCGCCTCGAAAGCCAGGCGCAGGTCGTCGATGGTGCGCGCCAGCGGGCCGGACACCGACATGAGCTGGCCCGAAATCCCGCGTTCGGGAAGGCTGGGATTATAGTTCGGCACCCTGCCCAGCGTCGGCCGCAGCCCATGCACCCCGCAGGCATAGGCCGGGTAGCGCACCGATCCGCCGATATCCGTCCCATGCGCGATGGCGCCGATGCCACTCGCCACGGCCGATGCCGCTCCGCCGGAGGAACCGCCGGGGGTGATGCCCTTGTCGAACGGGTTGTAATTGTCGGGATAAAGCCGGGAGGTGGTGAACCATCGGACCCCGAAGGAGGGCATGTTCGAGCGTCCGATCGACACCGCGCCGGCGCGTTCGAGATTGTCGACAACCGGGCCGTTTTCGGCCGCGATGTTGTTTTTGTAGGCGACCACGCCAAAGGTCGTGGCAAAGCCGGCCTCGTCATTGGTGACTTTGATCGTCACCGGCACGCCTGCCAGCGGTCCGGGATCGCGGCCCGCCAGGATCATGGCGTCGACCTCGGCGGCGCGTGCCAGCGATCGCTCGGGGTTGTAGTCGACGATGGCATTGATCAGCGGGTTGACCGCTTCCAGCCGCTGAAGTGCCGATTGCGTCGCCTCGACCGCCGTGAAGGTCCCGGCGCGGACGCCGGCGGCGATGTCGACCGCGGAAAGTTTCCAGATGTCCGACGTCATGCTTCCTGTTCCTCTGTTATTCAAGGTTTCTTTGTTTCAACGAAGCGAAGCGGGTGCGCTGCCACCCCCCGGATTTGTTCCTCCTGCGGCAACAGGACGGAAACGGGCGAAATCCCAGTCCCGGCCGGGGGCAGCGGCCAGCAGGTTTCTGGTGTAGTCATGTTGCGGCGCGGTCAGTACGGCTGCCGACGGCCCCCATTCCACGAGGTGTCCGCGCTGCATCACGGCAATCTCGTCGCAGATCCTGGCCGCGACCCGCAGATCGTGCGTGATGAAGAGAATGGCGACGCCCATCTCGGCCTGTATCTGTTCCAAAAGATCAAGAACCTGCGCCTGAACCGATACGTCCAGGGCCGAGACGGCTTCATCTGCGACGAGCACGTCGGGTTTGACCGCAATGGCTCGTGCGATGGCGATACGCTGGCGCTGGCCGCCTGAGAACTGGTGAGGCAAACGGTCTGCCGCATCTTCGGGCAGGCCGACTTTGACCAGAAGCTCACGGGCAAGCGCCAGCGCCTCGGCATGGGGCATGCCGTAGTTGATCGGCGCTTCGGCGATGGTTTCGCCAATTCTGACACGGGGATTGAGCGATTGGTACGGGTCCTGAAACACCATCTGGATACGCCGCCGCATGGCGCGCAACGACATCCCTTGCAGGCTGTCCATGTGATGACCGCAAATCCGGATCGCACCTTTATCCGGTGTTTCAAGCCGCATCACGCAACGTGCAAGCGTGGATTTCCCCGATCCGCTTTCTCCGACGATCCCCAGGGTCCGGCCCGGCTTGAGACGGAGTGAAATGTCGTCGAGCGCCTGCACCTTGCGACCACGGCTAAGCAAACCTCTGCGGCCAAAGGTCTTCTCAACCGTCTCCAGTTCGAGCGCAGCACCGTTGCCGGTATCCGGCCGTGCCGGCCGAGGCTCAAGCCCCGGCACCGCCTGCAAAAGCCCTCGCGTGTAGCTTTGCGACGGGTTGCTCAATATGTCGCGCAAGGGACCGGCTTCGACCAAAAGGCCGGCATTCACCACTGCCACGCGATCGGCTATTTCCGCCACCACGCCCATATCGTGGGTGATGAAGAGAATTGCCGTCCCGTGATCGCGCTGCAGTGTCCGGAGCAGATGCAGGACCTGCTTTTGCGTCGTCACATCGAGTGCGGTCGTCGGCTCGTCGGCAATCAGCAAGGCCGGCTCAAGTACCAGCGCCATGGCGATCATGACGCGCTGGCGCTGGCCGCCCGACAATTCACCCGGATAGGCGCGCATGATCGTCGGTGGATCCGGCAGATTGACGCTTTCCAGGACTTGAAGAATCCTGGCGCGTCTGTCCGCTGCGCTGAACTGAGTGTGGATGCGCAGGACTTCATCGATCTGAGCGCCGATCCGCATGACCGGATTGAGCGCGGTCATCGGTTCCTGGAAGATCATCGACATGCGTGTTGTCCGCAAGGCCTGCAAGCGCTTGCGCGGCGCGCCGATCAGTTCTTCTCCGCAAAGACGGATGCTGCCACCACTGACTTCAAGTTCGGCTTCCGGCAGGAGACCCATCGTCGCCAGAGAGGTCAGCGATTTTCCGGAACCGCTTTCCCCCACAAGGCAGAGTGTTTCCCCCGCCCTGAGCGACAGGTTTATGTTCTGAAGGAGGGGGACGCCGGTGCCCCCCCGGATACGGATCGTCAGATCGCTGATATCCAGAACGGGCGTATCGGAGGATGTTCCGGTCATCTCACGCCCTTCCCTTCCTGCTGCGTGGGTCGAAATGGTCCCGCAGCACGTCACCCAGCATGTTGGCGGCAAGGATGACCAGAGACAGGACAAGAGCTGGCCAGAAGATCATGCCCGGCCGTAGCGAGAAGAACATCCGCCCTTCGGACATGATATTGCCCCATGAGGGGATATCGGGGCTGATACCGACGCCGAGGAAGGACAGCACGGCCTCCGTCAGAATGGCGGACGCAAAAACATAGCTGCCCTGTACCAGGAGCGGTGCGACGGTCGAGGGAATCAGATGCCGCCACATGAGCTTGCCGGTCCGGGTGCCCGATATCCGGGCCGCCTCTACGAAGGGAGCGGAACGGGTCGACAGGATGACGGCGCGCACGATCCGGGCAACACGTGGTATTTCGGGGATCGTGATCGCTATGAGAACTGTGCCCACGGAAGCGCCTGCCAGGGCAACGATCGCGACCGCGAGCAGCACGGCGGGCATGGCCATCAGCCCGTCCATGGCGCGCATGATCACGGCATCCGCCAAGCGGAATAGCCCTGAAACAAGCCCGATGACAAGGCCGGACCCGACTGCCAGCAGCGTGGCGCCCACGCCGATGACCAGCGAGATGCGTCCGCCGAATATCACGCGGGAGAAGATGTCGCGGCCATAAGCATCGGTTCCCATCAGATGGTCTACAGATGCAGGCTTAAGCCTTGATGCCATGTCGAGCGCCAGCGGATCATGGGTGGCCAGTACCGGCGCGAGGATCGAGATAACGACAATGATGCAGAGAACTGTGACGCTGAACGCAGTCACCAGCCCATTGAGACCACTCGTGAGGCGAGACAGAACGCTGAACAGCGCCGGGCGCGACAACGCGGGTCGGATGAGATCCGGCATCAATACTTTATCCTTGGGTCGAAAAGGCTGTAGGCCACGTCGATCAGCAGGTTGATGAGCACATAGACCGCGCTTGTCAGGAGGATCATCGCCTGGATAACCGGGTAGTCACGGGCCAGCACGGCATCAATCGTCAGCCGGCCGAGGCCAGGCAGATTGAACACGCTTTCAGTCACGACCACGCCTGATATCAAAAGCGCAAGGCCGGTACCGATGATGGTCAGGATCGGAATGGCGGCATTGCGCAGTGCATGACGAAACAGAACCCGAGGCTCGGAGCAGCCTTTGGCACGGGCCGTGCGCACGAAATCCTCGTGGATGACGTCGAGCATGGCCGCACGCGTCATCCGGGCAATCAACGCGACATAAACGATCGACAGCGCGACGCCTGGCAGGATGGCGTGCGACAGAAAAGGGCCCGGCCCGCTCGACAGCGAGGCGAACCCCTGAACCGGCAGCCAGCGAAGGTCGATGGCAAACAGCCGGATAAGCATATAGGCGATGACGAAGACCGGCACCGAAAACCCCAACACGGAAAAGGCGACCATGCCGCGGTCGATCCAGCTGCCGTGTTTCCAGGCCGTCAGCACACCCAACGGCACGGCCACGATGACCGACATGGTGATCGTGAAAAGTGCGATGGAGAGTGTCGGTTCGAGCCTCTGCGCAATGAGTTCGGACACAGGCAGGCCGGATATCAGCGATTTACCGAAATCGAAGTGGGCGATCTGCCCGATCCATGTCCAGAACTGGACAAGGAGCGGCTGGTCGAGCGACAGAGCCTTGCGAATCTGCTGCAACTGCTCCTCTGTCGCCTGATCTCCGGCGAGAGCCACGGCCGGATCTCCGGGCGTCAGCCGCAGGAGCAGGAACACAAAGATCGCGACGAAGGCCATCACCGGCACTGTCGCCAGCACCCGCTTGAGACTGTAGAAAAACATGGGCGCTCCCTCGGCCGGAAGGGCGGCCCGTCAGACGCGCCGCCCGTGTGTTTCGGCTGCGTTACCTGACCCGCTTGACGTTCCAGAAATAGGGAACTGCAGGGCCGGAAACAAAGCCGTCGAGATCCGACCGGAAGGCGCTCGGTGAGGTGAACTGACCCAGGGGAACATAAGTGGTCTGTTCGTAGGCATAGGCCTGTATTTCTTTGGCAAGCGCCAGGCGATCTTCTTCCGTCGTTGCCGAGGCGAACTTGTCCCGCAGATCATTCATGTGCGGCAGATCGGCCCAGCCGAAGGTACCCTGCTCGCCATTGCCGTCCAGAAAAATGTGACCAAGCGGATTCATCACATCGGCAACGCCCAGATAGGAGAACATGATGTTCCATCCGCCTTCGCTGGCCGGGCCCTTGTTGCGCGCGCGGGTCGCGACGGACTGCCAGTCCATTGGCAATGAAACGACCTTGAAGCCGACGGCACGCAATGCATCGGCAGCAACGACCGGCTGTGTCTTGAGAACAGGCACGTCGGTTGTTTGCAGGATAACCACCGGAGTACCGTCATAGCCGGCCTCCTTGAGCAATGCGCGCGCCTCATCCTGCCCCGTTCCGGCGGCAATCTTCTCCCCGCCGATAGAGAACGCCATCCTGGTGCCGCATCCCATCATGGCGGCACAGGTCTGGAACAGGTCGGGATTGCCGACCAGGGCCATCATGAAGTCGTTCTGTTTGAAGGACAGGGCGGCGGCGCGACGCAGCCTGGGGTCGTTGAAGGGCGGCTGAAGAAAATTCATCCGCGCCAAGGCCTGGCCCCCAAGCGGGTTCAGTTTCCTGATGGTGATGTTCGGGTCGCTTTCGAGGACCGGCAGAAGGTCCATCATCGGCGCTTCAAGGAAGTCGACTTCCCCAGATGACAGCGCATTGATCGCCGTCTGGCTGTCGGGCATGTTGATCCACTCGACCCGGTCGAAATTCACCACCTTGCCGCCGGCCGCCCAGCTGGCGGGTTCGTCGCGAGGGACGTATTCGTCATTTTTGACGTAGACGGCACGGACACCGGGCTGAAACTCGTCCGTGACGAATTTGAACGGGCCGGAACCGGTGAAGTCCGTGATCGATTCGGTTGCCGGCGTGGATGCGACACGTTCCGGCATCATGAACGGGACGAGAGAGGATGGCTTGCCGATGGTGTCGAGCAGCGGCCCGAAAGAGGTCGACAGGGTGATCCTGAAACTCTTGTCGTCCACCGGCTCCATCGAGGCGACAGCCTGCATCATCTGCCGGCCCATGGTGTCACGGCTGCCCCAGCGCTTGAGCGATGCGATGCAGTCTTCAGGCCGCACCGGCTTGCCGTCGTGCCATTTCAGCCCGTCACGCAGGGTAAAAGTGTAAACCAGGCCGTCTTCTGAGACGGTCCAGCTCGCCATCTGTGGCCTGATGACGGAATGCTCGTCCATGGCGACAAGCGTGTCGTAGATCATGTAGCCATGGTCACGCGTAATGTAGGCACTGGCCATGACCGGGTCGGTGAGCCGCAGATCGGAATGCATCACGGCCCGCAAGGTTTCTGCGCAGAGCGGCGTCGCCGTGGCGGATGCCATGACCAATGATAGAATTAGACCTTTGAGTCGAAACATCTTGATGCTGTCTCCCCCATCATTGGATGGCCGGTTCAGATCCGTTTTCATCATTGGAAAACGGGATCCCAGAAACTTGTGGAAGGCGTCATATGAATCGCTACTGGAGTGGGAAACGCTTGCATAGGTGCAGATGGCATCTATCCATAGCTACAGTCGGCCCGACAGGTGCCGGCTGCGGCTCATTTCCGAAATTGCACCCATAATCCGTCGCCAACTGTACCTACCGCTCCCCCTCTCGTCTGGCCTATGGCCCAGGAAATCAGAGGTCGCGACAGCGCGCCTTGAAACACGGAGGGCTTCAGAAGATGGACGCTGGATACAAAGCCAATGGCATGTCCGAGGTGGTTGAGTTCGACAGGGCGCATGTCTGGCACCACATGCTGCAGCACAAGCCGCTGGAGACGGCAGACCCGTTCATCGTCGTTGAAGGCCGGGGCATGAATGTCTGGGATGCCGGAGGCCGGGAATATCTCGACGCGGTGTCAGGCGGGGTCTGGACGGTCAATGTCGGCTATGGCCGCGAGAGCATCGCCGATGCGATGCGCGAACAGGCCGTGCGGCTGAATTATTTTGCGGGAAGCGCCGGTACGATTCCCGGATCGTATCTTGCCCGGCGGCTCCTTGGTCTGATGCCTGGCCTCGACAGGATCTATCTGGCCAATTCCGGCTCGGAGGCCAATGAAAAGGTCTTCAAGATGGTCCGGCAGATATCGGCCCGTCATCACGGCGGTCAGAAGTCGAAAATTCTCTTTCGTGATCGGGATTATCACGGCTCAAGCATTGCCACTCTTGCCGCCGCCGGTCAGCCGGAGCGGGCAGAGGAATACGGCCCCCTGCCGGATGGTTTCGTGAAAGTGCCACACTGCCTTGAATACCGGAAACAGTGGGATGGCGAGGATTATGGTGTCCGTGCTGCTGACGCAATCGAGGAGGTCATCCTACGTGAAGGGCCAGATACGATCGGACTCCTTTGCCTTGAGCCGATCACTGCCGGTGGCGGTATTATAACGCCGCCCGAGGGATACTGGACTCGCGTGCAGGAAATCTGTCGCAAGTACGGCATTCTTCTCCACATTGACGAGGTGGTCTGCGGCCTGGGACGCACGGGCACGTGGTTTGGATATCAGAATTACGGGATCAAACCGGATTTCGTGACCATGGCCAAGGGACTGGCCTCGGGTTATGCAGCAATCTCCGCCGTGGCGACGACCAATGCCGTTTTCGACCTGTTCAAGAACGATGCGGATCCGATGGCTCATTTCCGCGACATCTCGACCTTCGGAGGGTGCACGGTCGGCCCCGCCGCAGCGCTCGAAACCATCGACATCATCGAGCGCGAAGGCCTGCTGGAGAATTCGCGCCGCATGGGATTGCGTCTGCATGACGGTTTGCTGGCGCTTATGGACCGGCATGTCGTGATCGGAGACGTGCGCGGTATCGGCCTCCTCCAGGGGGCCGAACTGGTTCGCGACCGCCAGACGAAGGAACCGATCAGCGAAGCTGAGATGGCCCGCGTACTTGCCGAGGCAAAGGCTCAAGGGGTCATCATCGGTGCAATGAACCGGTCCATGAAGGGCATGAACACGACCATCTGCCTTGCGCCGGCGTTGATTGCAACCGAAGCTCATATCGACAGGATCCTTGCGGCAATCGACACCGCCCTTTCGCGTGTCTTTCCCGGCTGACACCCGCTTCTGACACACCCGCGTGGGCCCAAAACACTGGTGATCCACGCGGGTCGACGTTAAACTCATTCCTTCTTTTCGGCTGCTCCCCTGCAGGCAGAGCTGTGGAAGTCTGGGATGAGCCAAATGATCGAAAACTTCATCCGGCTCGACCGTCATTCGGCGGAGAGTCTGCAGATGCAGATTCGCCGCCAGATCGCCATCGCCGTGGTTTCCGGCCGATTTCCGCCGAATTATGCATTGCCGTCGGTCAGAGGGTTTGCGCAGCGGCTCAATGTGAGCAACAACACGGTCTCTCTGGCCTATGATGCGCTGCGGCAGGATGGGTTCATCGCCAGCAAGAGCCGGTCCGGCTATTACATTTCACCGGATGCCCACGCGATCCGCGACGCCTCGGTTATGCGGGATGCCGCCCGCGAAGATGCCGATCGCTTTGATTTCAAGGCGCATTTTCGTGGCGCGACCTATGACCAGCCGCGCACGACCAAGCCGCATGATGCGCTTGTCCGTTTCCGTTTCCCTTTCATTTGCGGGCATGTGGATCCGAACATATTCCCCGTCGGTGCCTGGCGGGAATGCGTGCGCGATTCGGTGAACTCCCTCCAGATCCGCAACTGGGCGATGGATTTTTCCACCGTGGACGACCCGCTTCTGGTTCAGCAGCTGATCTTGCGGGTTCTTCAGCCGCGCGGGATTTATGCCAATCCGGATGAGGTTCTGATCACCGTGGGCGGCCAGAACGCGCTTTACATCGCCCTGAAGCTTTTGCTGAGCAGACGCGGCGTTCTGGGGGTGGAAAACCCCGGTTATCCCGAGGCCGCGAATATTGCCCGGATGGACGGGCATCGGGTACGCCACCTTCCCATGGATGACGAGGGCCTGATACTCTCGCCCGAAGCATTGGAGTGTGGCTGTCTTTACGTGACGACCACCCATCAGCATCCGACGACGATCACCATGTCGGAACCGCGCCGCCATGCGTTTCTGGAAAAAACGCGCGAGAAGGGCATCTTCATCATTGAAGATGATTATGAGGCAGAGACGACCTTCGACGAGAAAGCCGTGCCGGCGCTGAAGGCGCTCGATCGCTATGGCAACGTCATCTATGTCGGCAGTCTGACAAAGTCTTTGATGCCGGGCCTGCGGATCGGGTTCCTGGTCGCCGACCGCGATTTCGTGACCGAGGCGCGCTCTTTCCGTCACCATATTCTGCGGCATCCGCCGATCAACAACCAGAATTCCGTGGGGCTTTTTCTGGAGCGCGGGCATTTCGACAGGTTCATCGCACGGCTGCGACAGGAATACATTGCCCGCTCGGACATTATGCGCAAGGCGCTGCACACCTATCTGCCGGAACTGGACGATCGCGTGCGCTTTGGCGGGAGCAGTTGCTCTCTCAGTTTTGCCGACATGCTGGACACGCTGGCCTTGCAGGAAGCGGCGGCGCGCCGATCCGTGTATTTTGAAGAATTGAGCAAGAATTTTGAAAACCCCGAAGACGGTCGCTCGTGGATGCGCATCGGGTATTCCTGCATCGACAAGGCGCTGATCCCTGAAGGCATCCAACGCCTGTCGGAAGCGGTTGCCGAACTGCGCGGCCTGCAAAGGTGATCTGAGGCCTTTTGCCGGTCGCGGGCGGCCGTGGCATCACGTCAGGTCATGTGCCCGACCTCCCGCGCCGCCCGCCCCAGCCTTTCCAGCCCCGGATCGATGCGGCGTTCCGAGATGTAGGAGATGCCGAGGCGGATGAAGCGGCCGGCCTGGGCTTCGGGCATGAAGGGGTCGCCGGATTCGATCAGCACGCCGAGGCCGGCGGCGCGCTCGGCGAGGGCGCGGCCGTCGATTTCGGGCGGGCATTCGAGCCAGAGGCATGAGCCGCCGGTGGCGGGGGATCGGCGGAAGCCGGGGAGGTGTCGGTCGCAGCCGTCGGCCATCCGGCGCCAGCGGAGTTCATGGGCGGTGCGCAGCGAGCGGAGCAGGGCGGTGTAATGGCCCTCCGCCAGGAAGATGCCGGCGGTGCGCTGGTTGTTGAGCGGCGTGGAGCGGTGCATCAGCCGGCGCAGCCACAGCGCCTCGCGGATCAGGGCGGCATCGGCGACCATGAAGCCGATCCGCACCCCCGGCGCCAGCACCTTGGACATGGTGCCCAGATAGACCACCCGGCCGTCGGTGTCGCGGGATTTGAGCGTGCCCGCCTCTCCCGATCCTGAGAGTTCGCCTTCGAAATCATCCTCGATCAGGATCGTGCCATGGGCGCGGGCGGTGGCGTAGACCCGGTCGCGGCGGCGCTCGCTCATCGAAACCATCGTCGGGCATTGATGGGCGGGGGTAAGCACGGCGAGGTCGAGCGGGCCGGCGCCTGAGAGATCGGCGCCTTCGGCATCGACCGGCAGGTCGACGATCTCGGCCTGTTCGGCCGCGAAGATGTTGCGGCCGTCGGGATAGCCCGGCACCTCTATGCCCACCCGGGTGCCATGGCGGGCCAGCAGGCGGGCGAGCAGATAGATGCCCTGCTGGGTGCCCAGCGTCACCAGGATCTGGTCTTCGCGCACGAAGATGCCGCGCTGGGGCAGGATCTGGGTGCGGATCTGCTCGATCAGCAGCGGGTCGTCTTCGACCGCGCGATCGGCGGTCCACCAGTCGATGGCGGCCCGGCCCAGCGCATCGCGGGAACAGGTGCGCCAGGTGTTGATCGGGAAGAGGTTGGGGTCGACCTGGCCGTAGATGAAGGGATAGTCGAAATCCTGCCAGTTCGACGGCTTGACGATGTGGCGGAGCGTCGACGGGGCCTGTTTCAGCCGGCCCTGCCAATTGATCGCCCCGCCGCGCAGCGGCGCCTGCGCCTCTTTCCGGATCTGGCCGGCATCCGCCGGCAGGCCGCGGCCGACGAAATAGCCCTGGCGGGGCAGGGCATCGAGATAGCCGCGGGCGACCAGTTCCTCGTAGACGGCGGTGACCGTATTGCGGGCGATGCCGAGCTGTTCGGCCAGCCGGCGCGAGGGCAGCAGCTTCTGCCCCGGGGTCATCTGCCCGGCGTGAATGGCCGCGATGATCGAGCGGCGCAACTGCGACTGGATCGATTCGTCGCTCTGCCGTTCGAGGACGGATATCGACATGCGGGGGCCTTCCTGGGAGGTCGTACCCGGCCAGTATTGCACGAAAGCCGGGCAGGAAAGCCAGCAGTCCGGACACCGTGCCGGCGGGAGCGGCAGAGGATGGTGATCGTGGTTCCATAGAATGACGGGCCGTGGACCTGTCGCGGCCGCGCGAAACGGCGTAGCTCGATGGATGATCACGGACCTGTTGCCACAGGCCCGACCGAACCGGAGCCGTCACGATGTCTGAAAACGACCTGTCCCATATCGTCGAAGCCGACCGCGCCCATGTCTGGCACCATCTTGTGCAACATCGGGTCTTCGATGCCCGCGACCCGCGGATCATCGTCGAGGGCAAGGGCATGTCGGTCTGGGACCAGAACGGCCGCCAGTTCCTGGATGCGCTGTCGGGCGGCGTGTGGACGGTGAATGTCGGCTATGGCCGCGAGAGCATCGCCAATGCGGTGCGCGACCAGCTGATGAAGATCAACTATTTCGCCGGCTCCGCGGGCTCCATCCCCGGCGCGCGCTTCGCCGAACGGCTGATTTCCAAGATGCCGGGCATGAGCCGGGTCTATTACTGCAATTCGGGCAGCGAGGCGAACGAGAAGGCGTTCAAGATGGTCCGCCAGATCGCGGCCCGGCGCTATGGCGGCAAGAAGCACAAGATCCTGTTCCGCGAGCGCGACTATCACGGCACCACCATCACGGCGCTGTCCGCCTGCGGCCAGCCCCAGCGCGCCGAGCAGTACGGGCCGTTCACCCCCGGCTTCGTCGAGGTGCCGCACTGCCTGGAATATCGCAAGCAGTGGGATGTGGAGAATTACGGCGAGCGCGCCGCCGATGCGATCGAAGAGGTGATCCTGCGCGAGGGCCCCGACACCGTCGGCGCCATCTGCCTGGAGCCGATCACCGCCGGCGGCGGCGTGATCACCCCGCCCGAGGGCTATTGGCAGCGGGTGCAGGAGATCTGCCGGAAATACGACGTGCTGCTGCATATCGACGAGGTGGTCTGCGGCGTCGGCCGGACCGGCAAGTGGTTCGGCTATCAGAATTACGGCATCGAGCCCGACATGGTGACCATGGCCAAGGGCGTGGCTTCGGGCTATGCCGCGATCGCCTGCCTGGTGACCACCGAGGCGGTGTTCGACATGTTCCGCGAGGATGCCGCCGATCCGCTGTCCTATTTCCGCGACATCTCCACCTTCGGCGGCTGCACCGCGGGCCCCGCGGCGGCGCTGGAGAACATGCGGATCATCGAGGACGAGGGCCTGCTGGAGAACACCCGGGTCATGGGCGCGCGGCTGATGGAGGGCTTGCAGGCGCTGAAGGACAAGCACGCCATGGTGGGCGATGTCCGCGGTGCCGGCCTGTTCGCCGGTGCCGAGCTGGTCGCCGATCGCGAAACCCGCGAGCCGCTGGCGGAAGCCCGCGTCCAGGCGGTGATTGCGGCCTGCGATGCCGAAGGCGTGCTGGTCGGCATGACCAACCGTTCGCTGCCGGGCTTCAACAACACCCTGTGCTTCAGCCCGGCGCTGATCGCGACCGCCGACGATATCGACCATATCCTGGCGACGGTCGACGGTGCGCTGACCAAGGTTGCGGCCGCCTGATCGGCGGCTGGTCCGCAGACTGATGAGGGGTCGCCTGCGGGCGGCCCCTTTTTCATGCGTCGAGAAGGCGTTACCTACCCCGCGACCACCTCTACCCCCGAGCGCCCGGCGCCCCGGGGGGTGACGCGGATCTGGACCGGGATGCGGTCCTTCAATGCCTCCACATGGCTGATCACCGCGACCCGACGGCCGGTGGCCTGCAGGCGTTCGAGCATCGAGATCGCCATGGCCAGGGCATCGGGGTCGAGCGCGCCGAAGCCTTCGTCGATGAACAGGCTTTCGATGGCGAGCCCGCGGCCGGCGGAAATGTCGGCGAGGCCCAGGGCCAGCGCCAGGCTGACCAGGAAGCGTTCGCCGCCCGAGAGGTTGTGCACCGCGCGCGCCTCGTCGGCCATGTCGTGGTCGACCACCTCCAGCGCCATCTCGGCGCCCTCCATGCGGCGCAGCGCATAGCGCGGGTGCAACTCGCCCAGATGGCGGTTGGCACCGGCGACCAGCCGGTCGAGGGTGAGCGACTGGGCGAAGCGGCGGAATTTCGTGCCGTCGGCGGCGCCGATCAGCTCGTTCAGCTGCGCCCAGACGTCCGCCGCGGCCCGGGCGTCGGCGAGCGCCGCGGCAAGCCGGCCTGCCGCCACGCGGCGGCTGTCATCTTCGGCGAGGCGCTGTTCGGCCTGGCGGCAGCCCGTCTCGGCCGCGGCGCAGGCCTCCGCCGCCTCGACATGTGCGGCCTCGGCCACCGCGCGCAGGGCGGTGTCGGCCCCCGAGGCGATGGTGTCGGGATCGGCGAGATGGCGGTCCAGATCCTCCTGCCGGGCACGGAGCGTGGCCTCGGCCTCGGCCAGGCTGCGGGCGAGCGCGTCGAGCCGCCGGGCCTCGGCATCGAGCGCCGGGGCGCCGGCCGCGATCACCGCGCGCAGGCTGTCCGCATCCATGTCGAGCGCCGCACGGGCGGCCTCGAGCGCGGCATCGGCCGCGGCGGATGTCTCTGCCGCGGCGGTTACCGCCGCCTCTGCCTGGGCGCGGGCTTCCATCGCCCGGGCATGGGCGGTAGCGGCCTCGGTGAGGCGGGCGAGGGCGGCATCGAGGGCCAGACGTGCGGCGTTGCGGGCGGCCTCGGCCTCGGCCTCGACCGCCGCGACCGACCGGCCGTCGAGCAGGGCGGCGCGGCTGTCGCGCAGGGCGGCGTGGCTGCGGGCGCAGTCTTCGGCATGTGTCGCGGCGCGGCCGGCGGCTTCGGCGGCGGTTTCGGCGCGGACCCGGGCCGCGGCATGGTCGGGGGCAAGGCGGGTGTGCTCGGCCCGGGCGGCCTCGGCGGTGCTGCGGGCCTCGGCCAGCTCGGCGGCGCGGCGGCGGATCAGGGCGGCGAAGCCCGCGGCATCGGCGGCGAGGCTGTCCCGCCAGTCGGGACAGGCGGCATCGAGCAGCGCGGCCAGCCGTTCGTCCAGCCGGGCAATGCGGGCCTCCAGATCGGTGCGGCGCTGCTCGCCGCGGGCGATCGCAGCCCCGGTTTCGGCCCGGCGCGCGGCCAGATCGGCAAGCGTTTCGGCGGCCGCATCGCGATCGCGGGTGGCGCCGCCGTGGTCGCGGCGGAGGCTGGCCGCCCGGGTGGCGGCGGCGTCGATCGCGGCGATCCGGGCCTCTGCCGCCTCGATCGCGTCGACGACCGCCTCGCGCCAGCCGGCGAGACGGGCGGCCGGCGGCCGATGGTCGGTGGTTTCATGGCCGGTTTCGGCGGCGGGCAGGGGCGGCACGGCGTCGAGCCCGGCCTCGGCCGCCGCATCGGCCAGCCGGGTGAGCAGGGCCTCGTGGTCGGCGGTCGCGGCGGCGAGGGTTTCCGCCGAGCTGTCCCGGGCGGTGGCGGCATCGGCGGCGCGGCGGGTTTCGGCGCGCGCACGCTCTTCCGCCCGGGCGAGGGCGGTGGTGAGGGCGCCAAGCCCGGCCTTGAGATCGGCCAGCCGGGTGCGGTCGGCCTCAAGCCTTCGGGCGAGCAGATCGTCGACCGCCCGGGTCGGATGATCGGTCGACCCGCAGACCGGGCAGGGCGCGCCCGGGATCAGCAGGGCGCGCAGCCGGCCGGCATGTTCTTCCGCCGCCGCTGCCGACAGATCGGCGGCCCGGCCGGCCTCGTCGAGCCGGGCTTCGACCACAGGCAGGGCGGTGCGGTGGCGGCTGGCATCGGCGGTTGCGGCCGCGGCGGCCTGGGTTGCGTCTTCGGCCGTGGCGGCATGGGCGTCGCGGGCGCGGGCGGCCTCGGACGCCGCGACCATCACCTCGGAGAGGTCGTCGAGGTCATGATCGATCTGAACCAGCCGGTCGCGGCGGCGGCGCAGCGCCCGTGCCGCGGCCTGGTCGGCCTCGGCCTCGGCGGCGGTGATCGCGCGGGTGAGTTCGGCCATGCGGGCGGCGGCGGCGTCGCGGAGGGCGGCGAGGCGGCCGGTCTCTGCGGCATCGGCGTGGTCGCGGGCCTGAAGATCGTCGAGGCCGGCGGTCAGCCGGCGCAGCTCGTCATCGAGGGGCGCACGCTCCAGGAGGGTTTCGGCCGCGGCTTCGGGATCGGAGACCGGTGGGGCTGTGGCCTCCAGCGCGGCCAGCCGGGTGCGGGCTGCGGTTTCGCGGGCCTGGGCCTCGGCGATGGCGGCGGCCAACCGGTCGGAAGCCGACTGATGGCCGGCGGCGGTCTCGGCTGCGGCTTCGGCGTCGCGCCGGGCCCGGGCGAGGGCCTCGGCGGCGGCGCCGAGCTGCTCGTCCAGCCGCCGTGCCTCGGCCAGATGCGGGGCGCGGGCGGCGTCTGCGTCCCGGCAGCGGCCGACGGCCGCCTCGGCCCCGGTCCGGGCGGTGCGGGCGGTTTCGTGATCGGCCACGGCCCGGGCGAGGGCGGCGGTGGCCGCGCCAAGCCGCTCGCGGGCCCGGGCCAGGCCCAGGGTGGCGGCATCCGCCGCCGCCAGTTCGGCGCGGGCGGCCAGGGCGGCCCGGTTGCGGGCCAGCCGGTCGCGGTCGGGGGATGCCGCGTCATTGGCAAGGCAGGCGGCCTTAAGCGCCTCGGCCGCGGCGGTCCGGGCGGCCTCCAGCGCCAGGCGGCGATCGACCCGACGCAGGGTCTCGGCGGCGACCTCCTGCCGCGCGCGGGCGGTGGCGAGGGCCCGGCGCGCCGCCTCTGCGGTGGCCTCGGCCTCGGCCCGGGCGGTCTCGTCGAGCGGCTGATGCTCGCCCAGCTGAAGGCGGATGCGGTCGATCTCGGCCTGGGCGGCTTTGTTGCGCTCGAAGGCGGCGATGGAGATGCGGCTGTAAATATTTGTGCCGGTTATCTTTTCCAGAACGTCCGCGCGCTCTTTCCCCGTGGCGCGCAGGAAGGCATCGAAGTCACCCTGGGCGAGCAGTACGGACCGGCGAAACTGGTCGAAGTCGAGCCCGATCCGGGCTGCGATCTCGATGCCGACCTCGCGCTTGCTATTCGCCACGATCTGATCTGCATCCAGATCGATCAGCACCCGCTTTGCCGCCTGCAGCGTGCCGGTGGCCTTGCCCCGGGCGCGGCGCACGCTCCAGTTGGCCCGGTAGCGACGACCGTCGCGGCCGATGAAGTCAATCTCGGCCTCGGCCTCGCCAGCGCCGTGGCTCAACACTCGCCGGCCGTCATGGAGGCCCACTTCCATCGGTTGATCCTTGCTCGCGGCAGGGCTCCTCGGCAGGGCATCGTAGAGCGCCAGACAGACGGCATCGAGCAGGGTGGACTTGCCGGCCCCGGTCGGGCCGGTGATCGCGAGGATGCCGGCATGGGCGAGCGGCGGGGCCTCGAAATCGATGGTGAAATCGTCCTGAAGGCTGGCGAGGTTGCGGCCGCGGATCCGGAGCAGGCGCATCAGGCGGTCTCCTCCGCATCGGTGTCGGGGCCGGCATGGGCGTCGGCCAGGAGTTCGGCGAAGGCGCGGGCCAGCGCATCGGGCGGGTCGGTATCGAAACGCTGGCGGTGCAGCCGGGCGAAGACGTCGGCCGGGCCGATCTCGTCCAGGGCGGGCGGCAGGCTGGCGCCGTCGGCGAGGCTGCCGCCGCTGCCGCGGCTGAGCGCCCGCACCCGGGCAAGGCGCAGCGGCGCATCGCCCAGCGCCTCGGCCACCCGGCGGCGGAGATCTGGAACGGGGGCGTCGATCGCGACCACGACCTCCAGATAGGGGCGGAGATCGGGGCTCTCGGGCGGGGCGACCTCAAGGCCGGCGACCGCGGCCAGGGCGGCCTCGGGGTCGAGCGCACCGGTTTCGGGCACGCGCAGGAAGGCGACCGGGCGCGGCACCGGGATCAAGCGATGGGCTGCGGGACCCTGGCCGTCGGTCTCGACCAGCACCACCGAATGGCGATAGCTGCGCTCCGCCATCGACATCGGAAAGGGCGCGCCGGCATAGCGCAGCGGCATGGCGGACTTCAACCCCTGGGCGCGGTGCAGATGGCCGAGGGCGACATAGGCATAGCCCTCGGGGAAGATGCCGGGCGACAGCGCCTCCTCGCCGCCGATCATCACCGGGCGCTCGCTGTCGGCCGAGACGTCGCCGCCGGTGACGTGGAGATGGCCGGTCGCGATCACCGGCAGACCGGGGAAGCGGTCGCGGGCGGCGGCGAGGGCCTGGGCGTAGATGTCGGCAAGCGCCGCGGCACCGCCGCCATCGACCGGCAGATCCCCCGGGCGGGGATAGGCGATGGCGGCGACCACCGCGGCGGTGCGGCCGGCGTCATCGGTAAGCGGCACCAGCGTGCGGGCGGGATCGGGCCGGCCGTCGCTGCGGGGCAGGGCGCCGAAGATCGAGATCCGCGACCGGTCGAGCAGCGGGGCCGGCAGCTCCAGCCGGCTGGGCCCGTCGTGATTGCCGCCGACGATCACGATGTCGAGCCCGGGCCGGCGGGCCAGCGCCGTGTTCAGGAAGCGGTAGAGCCGCTGCTGGGCGGCGACAGGCGGGTTGACCGTGTCGTAGACATCCCCCGCCACGACCAGCGCATCGACCGCCTCGTCATCCAGCGTGTCGAGCAGCCAGGCGAGAAAGCGGTCGTGCTCGGCGCCGCGGTCGAAACCGTGCAGCTCCTGGCCCAGATGCCAGTCGGCGGTGTGAAGGATGCGCATGTCCGTTCCGGTCTGCGCCGGGGCGGTTTCGCCCGCGGCGGGAAGTGGAAGAGCGGACGATACACGCGGCGGACGGGGAAGCGGAAGAGGCGGCGGTCTGGATAAGGATCAGCCGGGGCGCCGCATCAGCCGCCAGACCAGGAAGGCGGTGATCTCCACCGCCAGCACGGCGGCGGCGAACCACATCATCACCTGGGTGGTGTCCATCCGGCTTTCGGCCAGCACGTCGCCCAGCACCACCAGCGGCGTGTTCCAGAGCGCGGTGCCGACGATGGTGGCGGCCAGATAGGGCCGGAAGGGCAGGCGCATCACCCCCGCCGGCAGGCCGATGAAGATCCGGACCGTGGGAATGGTCTGGGCGATCAGCGTCACCAGAAAGGGCCGGCTGCCATAGGCTTCGCGCATCCGGCCATAAAGCTGGGGGGTGAGCAGGATATAGCGGCCGCGGCGGGCGACGAAACGCTCGGTGCGTTCCGACAGCACCCGGCCGACCCAGTACCAGCCGACGGCCCCCACCACCGATCCGATCGTGGCCGCCACGACGGTCGCGACGATGCCGCCTTCCATCCGATCGCCCAGCGCCCCGAAGGCGGCGAGCATCACATAGGAGGGGATGATCGGCACGTATTTCTCGGCGAAGGCCAGAAAGGCCACCCCCGCGAGCCCGGCGGACATCAGCAGATCGACGATGGATTGCGGCATGGATCGAGGGCGCGCGGCCCCTCCGGACGGTGGTTCACTGCCCGTTCATATCATGCCCTGCGGTCGGAGGGCAGTGACCAGATCGCGGCGGTTCTGGAATGCGGGGATTGGCCGCGGACGGCGGCATGCCGGCGGGACCGTGAGAGCAGGGTGGACTTTTGCTCCGGATAAGCATTACCTGTGCGGGACAGGATGGTCCGGCGCCCGTGGCGGGGTCTGCGGGCCGTTGCGGAGAGCCCGTTGCGGAGAGAGTTTGCTCATGACCAGGATCCAGCTTTCCCGCGCCGTGCTGGCGGCGCTTGGTATCGTGGCCGGGATGGCGGCGGCGGGGGCGCCCGTGCGGGCCGCCGAGTCGATCCGGGTGGGCGAGGTCAACAGCTATTCGGCGCTGCCGGCCTTTACCGAGCCCTATCGCAAGGGCTGGCAGCTGGCGCTGGACGAGGTGAATGCGGCCGGCGGGGTGCTGGGGCGGCCGCTGGAATTCGTCTCGCGCGATGATGCCGGCAAGCCGGCCGATGCGCTGAACGCGGTGAACGAGCTGGTGACCCGCGAAGAGGTGGCGCTGGTCGCCGGTACCTTCTTCTCTCATGTGGGTCTGGCGGTCGCCGATTATGCCGCGCGGCGCGAGGTGTTCTTCCTGGCCGCCGAGCCGCTGACCGATGCGCTGGTCTGGTCGAAGGGCAATGACGTCACCTTCCGCCTGCGGCCCAGCAACCACATGCAGGCGGCGATGCTGGCCGAAGAGGCGGCGAAGCTGCCGGCGAAGCGCTGGGCGACCATCGCGCCCAATTACGAATACGGCCAGTCGGCCGTGGCCGAGTTTCGAAAGCTTCTGTCGGAAAAGCGGCCCGATATCGAATGGGTGGCGGAGCAGTGGCCGCCGCAGGGCAAGATCGATGCGGGCCCGGTGGTGCAGGCGATCGCGGCGGCCGAGCCCGAGGCGATCCTGAACGTCACCTTCGGCCCCGATCTGGTAAAGCTGGTCCGCGAGGGCACGACCCGCGGCCTGTTCAAGGACCGGTCGGTGGTCAGCTTCCTGACCGGCGAGCCGGAATATCTGGACCCGCTGGGCGCCGAGGCGCCGGAAGGCTGGATCGTGACCGGCTATCCCTGGTATGCGATCGACACGCCCGAGCACAAGGCGTTCCTGGAGGCCTATCAGGCGCGCTGGAACGATCATCCGCGGCTGGGATCGATCGTGGGCTATGTGACGGTGAAATCGATCGCGGCGATCATCGCCAGGGCGAAGTCGACCGACACCGCGGCGCTGGTCGAGGCGGCGAAGGGGGTGACGGTGGACACGCCCTTCGGCCCCATCACCTATCGCGCCGCCGATCATCAGTCGACGCTGGGCGCCTTCGTCGGCCGCACGGCGGTGGTCGACGGCAAGGGGCGGATGGTCGATGCGGTCTATCGCAACGGCGCCGATTATCTGCCGGCCGAGGCCGAGGCGGCGAAGCTCCGGCCAGGCGGATAACCGGCCCGTCGCCATGCTCGCACATGCGCGGGCATCCGGTGTAGACTGGTGCACCTGATCGCCCGCATACCCTGTCTGCTGCCCGGCCCCAGCTTCATCGGATCTTCTGCTTGGACCTGATCCTCGCCCAGTTCCTCACCGGCCTTGCCAGTGCGTCTTCGCTGTTTCTGGCGGCGTCGGGGCTGTCGATCATCTTCGGCGTGACCCGGATCGTGAACTTCGCCCATGGCGCCTTCTACATGCTGGGCGCCTATCTGGCCTGGACCTTCGCCGGGCTCTGGGCGGGCGGGCCGGGCTGGTGGGCGGCGATCCTGGCCGCGGCCGCGGTGACCGCGGTGCTGGGCGCCATCACCGAGATCGTTCTGCTGCGCCGGCTCTATCGCGTGCCGGAACTGTTCCAGCTGCTGGCGACCTTCGGGCTGACGCTGGCGGTGCAGGACGTCGTGGTGCTGATCTGGGGCCCCGAGGATCTGGTGGGCCCGCGCGCCCCCGGGCTAGACGGGGCGGTCATGATCCTGGGCCAGGCGCTGCCGACCTATGATCTGGTGCTGATCGCCGCCGGGCCGATCGTGCTGGCGGGGCTGTTCCTGATTTTCCGTCGCACCCGGTTCGGCATTCTGGTCCGCGCGGCGACCCAGGACCGCGACATGGTGGCGGCGCTGGGCGTGGACCAGCGGCTGCTGTTCACCGGCGTGTTCGCGCTGGGCGTGTTCCTGGCCGGGCTCGGCGGCGCGCTGCAACTGCCGCGGGCGGCCGTTTCTCACACCATGGATCTTGGGATCATCGTCGAGATCTTCGTGGTGGTGGTGATCGGCGGGCTGGGCAGCATCACCGGCGCTTTCCTGGCCGCGGTGATCGTGTCGGAGCTGAACGCCTTCGGCATTCTGGTCCTGCCCGAAATCTCTCTGGTGATCGCCTTCCTGGTGATGGCGGTGGTGCTGGTGGTGCGGCCGCAGGGCCTGCTGGGGCGGGCCGAGGCGCCGGCGCGCGGGGCCGCGGCCGGTTTCGTGCGCAAGCCCTGGGCCCCCTGGCCGGTGCCGCTGAAGGCCGCGGTGATCGCGGGGCTGGCGGTGCTGGTGGCGGGCCTGCCCGTCGTGACCGGCGGCTATGTGCTGGGGGTGGCGGCCGAGATCGCGATTTTCGCGCTCTTCGCCCAGAGCCTGCAGTTCCTGATGAGTACGGCGGGCGTGGTGTCGTTCGGCCATGCCGCCTATTTCGGCCTGGGCGCCTATGGCACGGCGCTGGCCGCGACCGGGTTCGGCCTGGCGATGGGGCCGGCCGCGGCGGCGGGCGTGGCGCTGGCCGGCGCCGGGGCGGTGGTGTTCGGCTGGTTCTGCGTCAGGCTTTCGGGCGTCTATCTGGCCATGCTGACGCTCGCCTTCGCCCAGATCGCCTGGTCGATCGCCTTTCAATGGGTGTCGGTCACCGGCGGCGACAACGGCATTCTGGGGGTCTGGCCGCCCCGGGCCGTTTCCGACCCGGCCGCATTCTTCCGGCTGGCGGCGGTGGTGGCGATCGCGGGCGTGGCGCTGCTGCGCATGATCACCTTCGCGCCCTTCGGCCAGGCGCTGCGCGCCCTGGCCGATGCGCCGCGCCGGGCCGAGGCGATCGGGCTGGACCGGCGGCGGATGCAATGGGCGGCCTTCGTGGTCGCGGGCGTGATGGCGGGGCTTGCCGGCGTGCTCCACGCCTATCTGAAGGGCAGCGTGTTTCCGGACGTGCTGGCCATTCCGCTGTCGGTCGATGCGCTGGCGATGGTGCTGCTGGGCGGTGTGGAGACGGTATCGGGCGCCGTGCTGGGGGCGGGCGTGTTCCGCGGCCTGTCGATCTGGCTGACCGCCAGCACCGATCTTTCCAAACTGGTGCTGGGCCTGCTGATCGTGGTGGTGGCCGCCCTGGTGCCGCGCGGGCTGGGCGGTCTGCCCGCCCTGCTGCCGCGGAGGCACCGCCGGTGACGCCCGTGCTGGAGGCGGAGGGGCTGGTCAAGGCCTGGGGCGGGGTGCGCGCCGTCGACCAGGTGTCGATCCGGGTCGAGCCCGGGCGGATGCTGGCGCTGATCGGCCCCAACGGCGCCGGCAAATCGACCTGCTTCAACCTGCTGAACGGCGAGATTGCCCCCGATGCCGGACGGGTGGTGATGCTGGGCACCGAGGTGACCGGCTGGCCGCCGCGGCGGATCCGGCGGCTGGGGGTTGGGCGCACCTTCCAGATCACCGAGGTTTTCGGCTCCATGACCGTGCGCGAGAACGTGCAGGCGGCGCTGATTGCGGCCCGGCGAGAGAGTTTCCGCTTGTTCGGCCGCGCCGACCGGCGGCATATGGACGATGCAAATGCCTTGCTGGAACGGATCGGCCTGGGGGAGCACGCCGGGCGGGCGGCGGGCGAGCTGGCCTATGGCGACGTCAAGCGGCTGGAACTGGCGATCGCCATCGCCAACCGGCCGAAACTGCTGCTGATGGACGAGCCCACCGCCGGCATGGCGCCTGCGGAACGGGCCGGGCTGATGCAGCTGGTGTCGGCACTGGTGCGCGAGACCGGCATGGGCGTGCTGTTCACCGAGCACGACATGGATGCCGTTTTCGGCCATGCCGACCGGTTGATGGTGCTGCATCGCGGCCGGGTGCTGGCCGAGGGCCGGCCCGACGAGGTGAGGACCGATCCGCGGGTGCGCGAGGTCTATCTTGGTGGCGCCACGCTGCCGGACGGGAGGGATAAGACGAGATGACCGACGGGCCCGCCGCTCTTCTGGCTGTGGAGGAGCTGAGCGCCTTCTATGGTTCGGCGCTGATTCTGGACGGGCTGTCGCTTTCGGTCGCACCGGGAGAGGTGGTGGCGCTGCTGGGCCGCAACGGCGCCGGCAAGTCGACCGTGCTGAAGGCGGTGCTGGGGCTGGTGCCCCGCCGGCTGGGCCGGGTGACCTTTGAAGGCGCCGACATCTCGCGGCTGCCGACCCATGAAATCGTCCGCCGCGGCATCGGCTGGGTGCCCGAGGACCGGCGGATCTTCACCGAACTGACCACGCTGGAGAATCTGGAGGTCGGCCGGCGCGACGCCCGCCCCGGCGCCCCGCACTGGACGGTGGAGGCGCTGATCCGGCTGTTCCCCAACCTGGCCGAACTGGCCGACCGGCCGGCGGGCCGGATGAGCGGCGGCGAACAGCAGATGCTGACCATCGCCCGCACGCTGATGGGCAACCCGTCGCTGGTGCTGCTGGACGAGCCGTCCGAGGGGCTGGCGCCCCGGATCGTGGAAGAGATGACCCGGATGCTGGCGACGCTGAAGCGCGAGGGGCTGGCGCTGCTGCTGTCGGAACAGAACCTGGCGGTCGCCCGCGCGCTGGCCGACCGGGTCTATGTGATGGAGAAGGGCCGCGTGCGCTTTACCGGCACGATGGCCGAGCTGGACGCACGGCCGGATGTGAGGGATGCCTATCTCGCGGTCTAGGCCGCGGCGGGTGATCATCCCCACGGTTGAGGCCGATACCGCCCTGCGGAATGTTCGCCCGGGCCTGTTGACACAAACGTTCGTATGAAAGAGCCTTGTTTCCGAGAGAAGGTGCCGCGGCCGGGAGGGGGCCGCCGGCGCCCGCCTGCGTGCAGATCAGCCCCGCATGCCCGTGAACCGGGATGCCCGTCCGAGGAAGCGCTCCTATGACCGAAGCCGTCATCGTCTCCACCGCCCGCACGCCGATCGGCAAAGCCTATCGTGGTGCCTTCAACGACACCAGCGGCCAGCAGCTTGCCGCCCATGCCATCCGCCATGCGGTCGCCCGTGCCGGCATCGACCCGGCCGAGGTCGAGGACGTGGTGCTGGGCTCGGCGCTGCAGCAGGGCTCGACCGGCGGCAATGTGGCGCGTCAGGCGGCGATCCTGGCCGGCCTGCCGGTGACCACCTCGGGCACCACCATCGACCGCCAGTGCAGCTCGGGCCTGCAGTCGATGGCGCTGGCCGCCCGCGCGATCATGTACGACAAGGTGCCGGTCGCGGTGGCCGGTGGCGTCGAGTCGATCAGCCTGGTGCAGAACGACAAGATGAACACCTACCGCGCGGCGGATGAAGAGATCCTGCGCATGAAGCCGGAACTCTATCTGCCGATGATCGACACCGCCGAGGTGGTGGCCGCCCGCTACGGCATCAGCCGCGAGGCGCAGGACGAGTACGGGCTGGAAAGCCAGCGCCGCACCTTCGCCGCCTTCGAGGCCGGCCGCTTCAAGGACGAGATCGTGCCGATGACCACCACGATGCTGGTGGCCGACAAGCAGACCGGCGAGATTTCGAAGCGCGAAGTGACGCTGGACCGCGACGAGGGCATGCGCGGCGAGACCACGCTGGAAGGCCTGTCGTCGCTGAAGCCCGTGCGCGGCGAAGGCAAGACCGTCACCGCCGGCAATGCCAGCCAGCTGTCGGACGGCGCCTCGGCCCATGTGCTGATGAATGCGAAGCTGGCCGAGCAGAAGGGCCTGCAGCCGCTGGGCATCTTCCGCGGTTTCCAGGTCGCCGGCTGCGAGCCCGACGAGATGGGCATCGGCCCGGTCTTCGCGATCCCGCGCCTGCTGGAGCGCAACGGGCTGAAGATCGACGATATCGGCCTGTGGGAGCTGAACGAGGCCTTCGCGGTGCAGGTGCTGTATTGCCGCGACAAGCTGGGCATCGACCCCGCGAAGCTGAATGTCGACGGCGGCGCGATCTCGGTCGGCCACCCCTATGGCATGTCGGGCGCGCGCCTGGCCGGCCATGCGATGATCGAAGGCAAGCGCCGCGGCGTGAAGTATGTGGTCGTGACCATGTGCATCGGCGGCGGCATGGGCGGTGCCGGCCTGTTCGAGATCGTCTGATCCGGCAGACCCCGTCTTTGTCTGATGCGACCGCCCAGCGGATTTTCCGCCGGGCGGTCGTCGTTTTGATCTGAAGCATTGTGCATGGCCGGGCTTCGTGGAACTCTGCACGGGCACCCATCGCAACGGAGTTGCCGAAGCCCATGGAAGGCAGTCCACGTATGCTGCTGCCCTGCCCCCTGACCCCGCTGGCGGTCGAGGTGTGGGAGCTGCGTGACGATCTGCCGGACAATCCTTTCGATCAGTACGAAGTGCGCCAGCTGATCGCCCCCGACGAGCAGGAGGCGGAAGAGGTGGCGCTGGGCCTGCTGACCGTCTTCGCCGATATGAGCATCGACGAGGTGGAAAGCCTGCAGCTGGACTGGCTGGCATCGGGCATGTCGGGCATGGTGCCGACCGCCGGCGGTTTTCTGGGGCTGCGCGCGGTGATCTATGCCATGCAGGTGGCGGGGATCGGCCGCGAGGATCTGGCACCGGTGCGCGACTATATCCGCGCCTTCAACGAACTCTGCCTGCGCCGCTGGCGGGCGGACGGGCGCGAGGCCGATGCCACGGCCCTGGCGGCCTGGCTGGAGCAGTTCGACCAGCATTGGGCGGTTTTCCTGGAGGCCTGGCAGGCCGCGCATGCGCCGGATGCCGAGGATGCCCCGGATCAGGCGCCAGCCGATGCGGACGGCATGGGGGAACCAGGAGACGACCCCGCCGGTTGATCCCTCGGGCCGCATACCGCGGCCTTCAGATCAGCCCCCGGAAGCCCGTCCTGTCATGACCGCCACCCTCATCGATTTCGCCGGTTTCGTCGCCCTGCTGCTGTGGGGGACGCATATGGTGCAGACGGGGGTGCAGCGGGCGGCGGGCGCCCGGCTGAAGCTGTGGCTGGGCCATGCGCTCCGCGGCCGGTTGAGCGCCTTCGCCGCCGGGATCGGCGTGACCGCCCTGCTGCAGAGCAGCACCGCCACCGGGCTGATGGTGACCGGTTTCGCGGCGACCGGCCTGCTGGCCCTGGTGCCGGCGCTGGCGGTGATGCTGGGCGCGAATGTCGGCACCACGCTGATCGTGCAGCTTCTGGCCTTCGATGTGCAGCTGGCGGCACCGCTGCTGGTGCTGATCGGTGTGGTGGTGTTCCGGCGGCTGGAACGCGGCCGGCTGCACGATCTGGGGCGGGTGGCGATCGGGCTGGGGCTGATGCTGCTGGCGCTGGACCATCTGAGCGGCAGCCTGGCGCCGCTGGCCGACAGCCAGGCGGTGCGGACCCTGATCGGCCTGCTGCAGGCGGCACCGGTGGCGGCGGTGATGCTGGCCGCCGCACTGACCTGGATGGCGCATTCCAGCGTGGCGGTGGTGCTGCTGGTGATGTCGATGGCGGGCCAGGGCCTGGTGGCGGGGCCGATGGCGATCGCCCTGGTGCTGGGCGCCAATCTGGGCACCGCGATCAATCCGGTGCTGGAGGGGGCGGGCGGCGACGACCCGCAGGCGCGGCGGCTGCCGCTCGGCAATCTGATCAACCGGGTCATCGGCGTGGTGGCGGCACTGATCCTGATCGAGCCGGTGGCGGGGGCCATGGGGCGGCTGGTCGACGACCCGGTGCGGATGGTCGCGGTCTTCCACACCCTGTTCAACCTGACGGTCGCGGCGGTGTTCCTGCCGGTGCTGCGCCATTATGCCGGGCTGCTCGCCCGGCTGCTGCCGGTGCGGGCGGTGCCGGCCGATCCGGCCCGCACGCTGTATCTGGACGAAGAGGCGCGGGAGACGCCGGAAGTCGCGCTGGGGCTCGCCACGCGTGAGGTGCTGCGCATGGCCGATGTGCTGGACGACATGCTGGCCGGTGCGCGCGCGGCGCTGCGCAGCGGCGAGCCGGGGCCGATCGCGGCGCTGAAAGGGCTGGACGATGTGCTCGACCACGTCAACCGCGCGCTCAAGACCTATCTCGCCGGCATCGAGCCCGCGCGGCTGAGCCCGGCCGACGAGCGCCGGCTGACCGATCTTCTGACCTTCGCCACAAGGCTGGAACAGGCGGGGGATGCCGTCGATCGGGGGCTGCTGCCGACGCTCGGCAAATGCCACAAGCGCGGGGTGCGGCTGTCGAAAGAGGGACAGGGGGAGCTGCTGCGCCTGCTGGACCGGCTGCGCGACAACCTGGCCCAGGCGGCGGCCCTGCTGATGACCCGCGACCTGCGCGCCGCCCGGCTGCTGGCGGCGGAAAAGGCGGTGTTCCGGCGGCTGGAGACCGAGGCGACGCTGGCCCATTTCCGCCGCCTGCGCAGCGGCCGGCCCGAGACGGCGCTGACCAGCGCGCAGCATCTGGACCTGCTGCGCGACATCAAGCTGATCAATTCCCAGATCGTCGCCGCCGCCGCCTATCCGGTGCTGAACCGTGCGGGCGAGCTGCTGGCGAGCCGGGTTGCGGGCGAAGAGACGGATGAAGACGAGAATGAAGGCGAGACCGTAAGGGCAGAACCGTCACCGCCGCGGCGGTGACGGCCGCCGTCAGCCGCGCGGCTTCAGCCTGTCGGGATAGGCCGCTTTGAGCCTGGCCACCTTGGGCGCCGAGACATGGGCGATATAGGGCTGGTTGGGGTTCCGCGCCGCATAGTCCTGGTGATAGGCCTCGGCCTCGTGGAAGAGATCGAGGGGGACGAGTTCGGTGGCGACGGGGCGATCGAAGACCCCGGCCTCGTCGATCGCACGGATATAGGCCTCGGCCACCGCCTTCTGGCCGTCATCGGCGTAGAAGATCGCCGAGCGGTACTGGCGGCCGACATCATTGCCCTGGCGGTTCACCTGGGTGGGGTCGTGGGCGACCGAGAAGAAGATCTTCAGGATCTGCCCCAGATCGATCACCCGCGGGTCGTAGCGGATCCGCACCGCCTCGGCATGATCGGTGTCGCCGCCGCAGACCGCGGGGTAATTGGCGGTGTCGGCCGTGCCGCCGCTATAGCCCGAGGTGACCTCGACCACCCCGGCCAGCTCGCGATAGACCGCTTCCACACACCAGAAGCAGCCGCCGGCCAGGATGATTTCCTGTTCGGTGGTGCCGGCTTCGAGCGGGGAGGCGGGCGGCGGCTCCGGGAAGGGGCCGGCGGAGGGACCGCGATTGCGGCCGAGGATGCCGTCGAGCAGGCTCATCTCGAACTCTCCTTCGGGGACGGTGTCCTGACCAGATGGGAGCGGCGGGTGCCCGGATCCAGGGGGCGCCGCTTCCCGCCGCCGCCGCGCCCCCCCCGTGTCCTTGCCATGCCATAGGAGATCCACGCCTTGAACCGTGTCTTCAGGCGGGCCATGTGCCGAAGACCACACGGCCGGTGCCGGATCTGTTCGCAGGGAGACACGACCATGGATGCCAGAAAGCTGCTCGACCAGGTGATGGGGGCGGCGTCGTCCCGCAGCGCGCAGGGCGGCAGGCTGCCCTCGGGCCATTCCTCCGGGGGGCTCCCCTCGGGGCTGGGCGACATGCTGGGCAAGGTGACCGGCGGTGCCAGGGGTGGCGGCGGTGCCGGTGGACTCGGGTCGATGATGGGTGGGTTCGGCGGCGGCGCCGTGACCGGCGGGCTGGTGGGGCTCCTGTTCGGCAACAAGAAGGCCCGCAAGACCATGAAGAAGTTCGGCGGCGGTGCGCTCGGCTATGGCGGCGCCGCGGTGCTGGGCGCGCTGGCCTATCGGGCCTGGGCCGACTGGCGGTCGGGCAAGGCGCCCGAGGCCGCGGTGCCGGCCCGGCCCGATGATGCGGCGGCCGCAGAGCCCGCTTTCCGGCCGCTCGACACCATCACCGACCCGGCCGAGGCCGAAGGCTTCGCGATGGCGGTGCTGAAGGCGATGATCGGCGCGGCCAAGGCCGACGGCCATATCGATGCCGACGAGCGCGGCCGGATCTTCGCCGAGGTGGAGCGCCGCGATTTCGACCCAGAGACCAAGGCGGCGATCTTCCAGGTGCTGGATGCGCCGGTCTCGATCCCCGACATCGCCGCCGCCGGTACCGACGAGGCCCGGGCGGCCGAGATCTGGCTGGCGGCGCGGCTGGCGGTGGATGTCGACCATCCGGCCGAACGGGTCTGGCTGGACGCGCTGGCCCATGGGCTGAAACTGCCGGCGCCACTGGTGGAGCATCTGGACCGTCAGGCGGTGATCGGGCTCAACGATCCGGGCCAGGAGATGGATCCGGCGCGGAACTGATCGCGGCATCGATCCGGGCTTCGAGCCAGTCGAGGCCCGGATCGGGCGCAGACGCGGCCCGGCGCATGATGCCGAGGTCATAGCCCGCCAGCGGCAGCGGCGGCGGGCAGAGTGCTACGCCGAAGCGCGCGGCATGGCGGCGGGCCACACGCTCGGGCAGGGTGGCGACCAGATCGCTGTCGGCGACGACGGCAAGCGCCCCCATGAAATGTGGCACGGCCGCCACCACCCGGCGCGACAGGCCGCGTTTCGCCAGCTCGTCGTCGATGGTGCCGGCGAGGTCGCCTGCGGCCGACACCAGGATATGGGCGAGGGCGGTATAGGTGGCGAGGTCGGGCGGGCCGTCGGCGAAGGCCGGATGGCCGTGGCGCGCGGCCAGCACATAGCCTTCGTGGAACAATACCCGGCAGATCAGCCGGGCGGGATCGTGGCTGGCAAGCCCGATCATCAGATCCACCTCGCCCTCCAGCAGGGCGCGGACCGCCCGGGCGCGGCCGAAGCTGAGGAAGGCGAGGCCGAGGCCCGGCGCCTCGGCCGCGAGCCCCGCGACCAGCCGCGGGCCGATCACCGACACCATGTTGTCGAAGGCGGCCACCCGGAACACCCGCTGTGCGGTCCGCGGGTCGAAGCCGCGTGCCGTGCCGATGGTGGCGGCGAGCGCTTCGAGTGCGGCGCGCACCGGGCCGGCCAGGGCCAGGGCCACGGGGGTGGGCTCGATCCCGCCCGCGCGGCGCAGGAAGAGCGGGTCGCCATAGATGTCGCGCAGCCGCCCCAGCGCATGGCTGATGGCCGAGGGGGTGAGGCCCAGCCGCTCGGCCACAAGGGTCAGCCGGCGGTGCTTCAGCGCCTCGTCGAGCACCAGCAGCAGGGTCGGATCCAGCCTGCGAAATTGAACAGGATCGAAATCGGTCATGAAGCCATTTCGGTTGGGTTCATCTTTCTCCGGTTCTACACCTTGAAGGGACCGGCGGGCCAGCCGCCGGCAAACTGCCGCAACCGGAGACCCGCCCCATGCATGCCCTCATCGTCCTCTCCCATCCCGAACCGCAGAGCTTCAACGCGGCTATGGCGCGGCAGGCCGCCGCCGCGCTGACCCGGGCCGGCCATACGGTCGATCTGGCCGATCTGCATGCCGAAGGCTTCGATCCGGTCTCGGACCGGCGGAATTTCACCACCACCGCCGATCCCACCTATCTGAAGCTTCAGGCGGAAGAGATGCAAGCCACCGGCGCAGGCGGCTTCGCCCCCGATCTGGAGCGCCAGATCGCCAGGCTGGAGGCGGCGGACCTGCTGATCCTGCAGTTTCCGCTCTGGTGGTTCGGCCTGCCGGCGATGCTGAAGGGCTGGGTGGATCGCAGCTTCGCCATGGGCCGGATCTATGGCGACGGGCGGATGTACGACACCGGCCGGTTCCGCGGCCGGCGGGCGCTGCTGTCGCTGACCACGGGCGGGGCACCGGCCGGCTATACGCCCGAGGGGCTGCATGGCGATATCGACGGCGTGCTCCGCCCCATCCGCCGCGGCATTCTGGAATTCGTGGGCTTCGACGTGCTCGCCTCGGAAGTGGTCTGGCAGCCGGCACGGCTGACAGAGGCGGAGCGCGCGGCGGCGCTGGACCGCTGGGCGGCGCGGCTGGCGGGGATCGGGACCGAGACGCCCGAGGGCGCCGGGCGGTACTGATCCGGTCCGGGCTCTGGTCAGGCATAAGTCCGGGTCAGGCGCAGGCGGCGGCGCGGTCGCGGCTGCGGCCCAGCATCACGAAGACCACGAGGGCGGTTGCGAGCGTAACCGCGGCCAGGATCAGCAGCAGCAGGTCGAAGGCGGCATCGAAATGCGCGAGCAGGGCCGCCTGGCTCTGCCCGGGCAGGGCTGCGAGGGCGGCCGCGGCATCGCCCGCCACCAGCCGGCGGGCGGCGAGGCGGGTGGCGTCCATCGGCCCGGCGCCGGCCAGCTGCGCAAGGGTGAGGCCCGAGAGCAGGGCGCCGACCACCGCCAGCGCGATGCCTTCGCCCGCCACGCGGATGGTGGAGAAGATGCCGGTCGCCATGCCGGCCCGGTCGCTGGCGACCACGCTGACCGCCAGCCCGTCCATCAGCCCCCAGGGCAGGCCGATGCCGATGCCGATGGTGACCAGCGGGCCGATCAGGGCCTGCGGCGCGGCATCGGCCGGCAGCAGGGCGGCCCAGGCGAGGCCGGCGGCGTTGATCACCAGCCCGCCGCCGCAGAGCCGGGCGGGAGAGATCCACCGCGCCGCCCGGCCGGCGAGCAGCGGCACCACCAGCAGCGGCGCCGACAGTGCGATCATCATCCGGCCGGCCCCGGTCGCGGTCATGCCGTCGAGGCCGACGAAGCGCACCGGCAGCAGCACCAGCAGCACCACGAAACCATAGGCCGGGGCGGCGGCGAGCAGCTGCACGCCGGCAAAGCGCGGGTTGCGGAACAGCGACAGATCGAGCATCGGCCGCGCCTGCCGGGCTTCGATGCGGATGAAGCCCCGGATGCCCGCCAGCGTGCCGGCCAGCAGCAGGATCACCAGCGGATCGCCCCAGCCGGTTTCCGGCGCCCGGAGGGTTGCGAAGGTCAGAAGCGTAAGGGTGAGGGTGAAGACGACCGCCCCCGCCCGATCGAGCCCGGTGGCGGCGGGATCACGGCTTTCGGTGAGCGCCCGGGCGCCGGCAAGACAGGCGGCGAGGCCGAGTGCCGCCACCAGCGCAAAGATCATCCGCCAGCCCGCGGCATCGATGATCGCGCCCGAGGCGATGGGGCCGAAGGCGAGACCGACGCCGAAGGCGGTGCCGACCAGGCTGAAGGCCCTGAGCCGCGCGGGCCCCTCGACCGTCTGGGCGAGGGCCGCCATGCCGCCCGAGAAGGCGGCGGCCGCCGCCAGCCCCTGGGCCGCGCGGGCGAGATCGAGGGTGAGGATATCGGGGGCGAGCCCGGCCGCCAGCGAGGCGAGGGCGAAACCGCCGGTGCCGGCAAGAAATACGCGCCGGCGGCCATGGGCATCGGCGAGCGCACCGGCGGCCATCAGACAGGCGCCGAAGGTGAGCATGAAGGCATTGGTCACCCAGGCGAGGGCGACCGGCGAGCCGCCGAGATCGCGGGCGATCGCCGGGAGCGCCACTGCCGTGCCGGTGAAGGTGAGCGGCATGGCCGCCGCCGCGAGACAGACGGCAGCAAGCGCCGCCCCGGGACGGATGCGCGGGCGGTTGATCACGGAGGTCATGTCCGATGGGTCCCATGCGTGGAAGAGGAGCAAGAGAGGGCGGGACCAGGATGATCAGGATCTGCCATGGCTGGAACCGGGCCCGGTTTCCGTCCAGACTGGACGGAAATTCCGGAATCAGGGGGTTGATGCCATGGACCGCTTGGGCAGCCTGACCGCTTTCGTGCGCACCGCCGATCTGGGCAGTTTCGCCGCCGCCGGCCGGGTGCTGGGCCTGTCGGCCTCTGCCGTCGGCAAGGCGGTGACGCGGCTGGAGCAGGAGATGGGTGTGCGGCTGCTGGCCCGGTCGACCCGCGCGCTGAGCCTGACCGATGAGGGGCGGGTCTTCCACGAGCGCTGCCGGCGGATCCTGGACGATCTGGACGACGCACGGGCGGTTCTGTCGCGGTCGCGGGAGGTGCCGCGCGGCCGGCTGAAGGTCAGCCTGCCGATCGTGACCTATCATCTGCTGATGCCGGTGCTGCCCGATTTCGTGGCCGCCCATCCGGAGATCGAGCTGGAGATGGATTTCAACGACCGGCTGGTCGACCTGATCGACGAGGGCGTCGATGTGGCGATCCGCAGCGGCGACCTGCCGGATTCCCGGCTGATGACCCGGGCGCTGCGCCCCTTTCAGCTGCTGCTGTGCGCGGCACCCGCCTATCTGGCGGCGGCAGGGCAGCCCGAATGCCCGCGCGACCTGGACGGCCACCGGGCGGTGCGCTTCCGTTTTCCGAACAGCGGCCGGTTGCAGCCCTGGCCGCTGAGACTGCCCGCGGGTGCGGCGGAGCCGCGGCCGCGGACGGTGATGGTCTGCAACAATATGGAGGCGCTGAAAGGGGCGGTGACCGGCGGCCTGGGTATCGGCTGCATGCCCGATTTCCTGGCCGCCGCCCCGATCGTCGAAGGCCGGCTGGTGCCGGTGCTGACCGGGCATCTGGACCTGCCCGGCCAGTTCCGCCTGCTCTGGCCGTCAAGCCGGCATCTGTCGCCCAAAGTGCGGGTGTTCGTGGATTTCGTGGGCACGCGGCTGTTTGCGGCGGGCTGAGGGGGGCGCGTCCCCTCAAGTCGGAAGCCATGCCCTGAGCAGCGGTGGCAGGGAGGCTGTCTCCAGGCCGAACGCGCCCGGCAGCGTGGCAAGGATCCAGTTGCCGCCGGTATTGCCCTCCAGCATCACCATGCCGCGGGTGGAGGGGATCAGATCCCAGTGCACCAGGGCCAGTCCCGGCAGGGCGGTCATGGCGCCGAGAGCCATGGCAACGGCATCTTCGAAGCCCGGAAGAATGCGCCCCGCGAGACGGGCGTTGTTCCAGGGCAGGCGGGGTATCGGACGGCGCGGGGCGCCCAGCAGGATGCCGGCGGCAAGGCGGCCACTTGCGGGATCGACCGGCACCTGGATCCCGCCGTGCAGGAAGTCGCGCGGGTGGCGGTCCGGAACCGGGACCGTCAGCAGGGCTGACTGCAGGAAGGGAGCCTCGTCGGGGCGCCGGGCGGTGGCCAGCCGGAGGACGGGCGCACGGCCCGCCGTGGCCAGATCGGCGAGGGCGGTACAGGGCGCAAGATGTTCCTGGACCAGCAGGTCATCGGCCTCCAGCAGTCGGTTCAGCCGGGCAGCCAGGGCAGTGGCATCGACCGGCCGAGCGTCGATCTGCCAGCCACCGCAGTCATGACGGAGCCTGAAGGCACCGGCACCGCCATGGCCATGGCGCGGTTTGAGGAACAGCCCCGCGCTGGCCGGTGCCACCGGAACGAGCCGGTCGGGATCGACACCCTGTCCCTGCGGGAGCACGACCGGCGTCGCCGGAAAAACGGCACCCGCTGCGGTCAATCGTGCCGCTGCGGCCATCTTGTCGGCAAGCAGGGCATGAGCGGCCGGATCGCCCAGCCGGGCGAGCAGCAGAGAGGCGGCCCTCTGCGGCAGCGGGTTGCGACCGCCATGCAGTCCCCGCCATAGATCGACATCCAGCGGCGTGCCGCCAGTCGCGATGCAATCGCGGTAGAGGCGCCATGCAGCCCCGGCGCCGAGGCCTCTGCGTCGCGCATACCGGCAACAGACTGCGCTCGCGGCCAGCGGGTGAGCTGTACGGTCGCCAAGTCGGAGAAGGAGACGCAGAAGCGCCGGCCGCTTCTGCCGCCACGAGGCGGCAGACCACTCCCTCAGATCTGCAAGATCAGGATCGGAAGAGGCCCGCCAGCCTTCTCCGTCCCAGGGCAGACCCCGCCACCAGTCGCCGGGTGTCCGGGCACTGAGGGCCTCAGGAGCCGGGCTTGAGGAAGGGGATGCCTTCGACGCCGGAGGTTCCGGTACCGGTGGTGAAGGCGGATACGTCGGCATCGTTCAGCACCGGCTTTTGCCAGGGCTTGCGTGCCCCATGGCTGTCCGTTGCATCAGTGGAGTATATAGGCACAAGAGGCTGATCCATGCTATGTGCGCTTCCTGAAGAGCGAGAAGATGGAACTAAGTATAGTGTTATAGGACGATGTGTCCTATGGAGAATATTCAGAGGGGGGCACGAGGGGAAAGATTCTCCATATGCGTGACACGGCATTTATCTATAGAACGTCAGGGTTGTTGACCCGGTCTGGAGTCTCTTTCGCCGGAGCCGTCCCGCAGAAGGATGCCGGGCGCAATCGGCCCGATGTGATCGTCATGCGGGGGGATTGTCCCGCCAGCCTGGACGCGCCTCGTCATCGCGGCCCCTGCTGGGCTGTGGACCAACGGCACCTGCTGCTCGACCTGCCGGGGGTCGGCCGGCTGCTGGCGGCCGATGGCGAGCGGGTGACCCTCGATCCGGCACCGGGTGTCCCGGTTGACGACATGGCGGCGTTCGCGGCCGGGATCGGTCTGTCGGCCATTCTTCATCAGCGCGGCACGGGGCTGGTGCTGCAGGCGTCGGCCGTGCTCCTGGATGGCCGGGCCCATCTGTTCTGCGGCCCGCCCGGGTCGGGGAAGTCGACGCTGGCGGCGGCGTTGTGCCAGGTCGGCGGGGGGCTTGTCGCCGACGACCGCTGCGTGATAGAGCCGGCGGAGCCGGTTCTGGTCCATCCCGAGGGGCTGGGCCTTCAGTTGCGGTCGGATGCCTTGTCGTGGCTGGGTCTGGAAGACCGGTCCTGCACACCGGTACGTGGAAGGGGGGCGAAGGTGGTACTTGGCCCGCCGGAGCACACGCCGTCGACAGTACCCCGGCCTGCCGCGCCTGTGCCCGTGGCGTCCATCCAGGTCATGGCTGACATTCCCGGCGATGGGATGGCCATGATGACGCGCCTGCCGGCCCTGCCGGCCGCACAGCTGCTGCTGAACCAGATCCATGCCCGGCGCCTTGCCCTGGCCTGGCCGGCCCGGGTGCAGCCGGCGGGCAGGATCGCGGCAGTGCTCAATCACGTGCCGGTCTACCGCCTGGACCGCCCGCGCGATCTACGCCGCCTGGGCGAGACCGTCGATCTGATTCTGGCCATGTCGGCCGACATGGCGTGAGGTGCAAGAGATGGCATCCTTCCCCGCCGGCGCCGTCTGGCTCGCGTCTTATCCCAAATCAGGCAATACCTGGATGCGGGTGTTGCTTGCCAATCTCATGGCGGGCGATGCGGCCCCCGTTGATATCAATGCCCTGCCCGACGACTACGCCGTGACGTCGCGACGGCAGTTCGCCGAGCATATGCTGATCGATGCCGACCTCCTGACCCCGGATGAGCTGGAGCGGCTCCGTCCCGCGTTCAATGTGGCGGTGTTCCAGCCTCTCGAAGGGCCGGCCTTCTGCAAGACCCATGACCCGTTTTTCGGCAGGGGCGGAGCCGGCAGGGCGCGTGTGCCGGTATTGGGAACGGCGGCACGGGCGGCGGTCTATCTGATCCGGGATCCTCGGGATGTGGCGATTTCCTTTGCGCATCACATGGGTGCCGATATCGATGAGGCCATCCGGCGGATGGGTGATGGATCGGCCGTCATGGGCAGTGCCGCGCAGCTTTCCCATCACCTGGGTGACTGGGCTGGCCATGTCGAAAGCTGGGCCCGTCAGGATCTGGTGCCGGTGGCGGTGATCCGTTACGAAGACCTTCGCCGGGACACACATGGTTGTTTTGCCGCGATGCTGAACCGGCTGGGCGTCGTGGCGACAGCGGCGGAGATCGATCGGGCCGTTGCTCATTCCAGCCTGAAGGCGCTGCAAGGTCAGGAAAGTCTGGCCGGCTTCCGCGAGCGGCTGCCGGGCCAGGGCCGGTTTTTCCGGTCGGGACGCGTGGAGGGATGGCGCGACGTGCTGAGCACGGCGCAGATCCGGGCGATCGAGGATCAATGCGCCGCGACCATGATACGCTGGGGATACGCCCTGGCGGGTTGATCCCGGCGGGTGATCCATGTGGCCTGTTCCCTTTCTCCGGGATGATCCGATGACCGAGATCCTGCGCCGCGCAGACGACGTTTCCGCCGTAACAGGCGACGGCGAGACGCTGCTGCTGAACCTCTCCACAGGCCTCTGGCACGGTCTGGACCCGATCGCAGCACGGATCTGGGAGATGCTCGCCGAGCCGATGGATGCAGACGGCCTTGTCGCCCGCCTGGTGGCCGAATACGAGGTGACGCCCGAGACCTGCCGGGCGGAGATCATTCCGCTGCTCGACCGGATGCGGGCGCGCGGCCTGCTGGCCGGAGGCTGACCCGATGCGGCTGATCTGCGGCATGCTCCGGCTGGATGGGCAGGCGGCTTCAGACCGGCATCTGGATGCCATGGCCGCGGGGCTGACCGCGCCGGGCACAAACCCCGGCCTGTCGCGCCATATCGACGGCCCGCTGGGGTTGGCGGTGCTGGATTTCACCGGCGGCACCACCGGTCTGGTCCGGCGGGAGGGGTTGGTTCTGGCCCTGGATACAAGGCTCGATCGGGGCATCACGGACGAGGGCGCCGCCGTCATCGGCGCGATCCGCCAGCACGGGGCCGATTTTCCCGATCATCTGCATGGTGATTTTGCCGTGGCGGCCTGGGATGAGGCGCGCGGAGAGCTGATCCTGGGCCGGGACTATATCGGCGTCCGGCCACTGGCCTGGACCCTGCAGCCCGGCCGTTGTCTTGCCTTTGCCAGCCTGCCGGCCGGGCTGATCGCAGCGTCACCCGAACGGGCCGCGCCCGATCCGGTCGCACTGGGCCTGCTGCTGGTTCACGGCTATTTCGTCGGCGCCGATACCGGCCATGCGGGCATCGCCATGCTTCAGGCGGGGCACAGCCTTACCGTGCGGCCAGGAGAGGGCCGGCCCCCCCGCCTGCACCGCGCCTATCGGCCCGATCCGCGTCTGGTCGGGCGCTGGCGTGGCGACCGGCACGAGGCGGCGGCCAGATTGCGTGATCTGGTGACTGAGGCCGTGAACGACCGCTTGCCCCCGCAGGGCGTCGTCGCCAGCCATCTGACCGGTGGGCTCGACAGTTCGGCTGTGACCGTGCTGGCGGCGCGCGGCATGCGGGAACGCGGCGGCCGGATACTGGCACTCAGCAAGCTGATGCCGACTGCCATGGGGCCGGCTGAACTGGATGAGCGGCCGCTGATCGCTGCCGTGCTGGCGCAGGAGCCGGATATCGTTCATGCCGGGGCGCCGGATCTGCTGCCCCTGCCATCCCAGCCCCAGCATCCCGACTGGCCAGGGCTGCCGCTGGACGGGCCGGAGGATGACATGGCTGCCGCTGCGGCCGCCTTTGGCGCCGATCGCATCCTGAGCGGTGTGGGGGGCGATGAAGGCGCCAGCTATCACGGTGCCAATCTTTATGCCCGGCTGCTGCGCGACGGCTGGCTGAGGACGCTGGCGCGCGAATTGCCGGCGCGGGCAAGACGGGATGGAGTCAGCCTGAAGCAGGCGGTGCGCGGCCGGTTGATCGGGCCCCTGCTGCCGGACGGTCTTGCCCGCAGGCTGGGGGTATCGGTCGGTCGGGGCCAGCTTTATGGTTCGTCGAAGGGGGTGGCCCGCTTTCTCGCTCCGGGACTCCGCGACGCGGTCGAGGCCCGACGGATGCGGAAAGTCCTGGTCAGCAACGACCCCGAAGAGCGGGTGGCTGCCTTTGCCGACCACCACATCCCCTCGCGCTGCAGCTTCTATGCGATCACTGCGGCACGGCGCGGGCTGGCAGCCTCGTTCCCGCTGCTCGATCGCCGGGTGGTCGACTTCGTCCTGTCGCTGCCGGCAGGCCTCTTCCTTGACGACGGCTTCGCCCGTCAGCCCTTCCGGGCGGCGATGGACGGCATCCTGCCCGATGTGGTGCGGCTGAAAGCGGACAAGGTCGGGCTCTATGACGATCGCTTCATTCGCTATGCCGACCACCGCGCCGCCCTGCTGGCAGAGGTGGACCGGCTGGCGGCACGGAGGTCGGAGATCGTCTGCCGGCTCTTCGACCTGACTGAGATCCGCGCCGCGCTGACCCTGTTACCCGATGCGGCCAACGCGCTTGATTTCGTGCGGGCGCGACCCGGCGACCTTCACGGCGGCGTGCCGCCCTGGCTGCCGCTGATCGCGGTGCACTGCCTGATAGTTGCGCGGCATCTGGACGATCATGCGGCAGTCAAAGGTGGGGGGGACGGCATCGCCCCCGCCCGCAATCCATCCTGAACGGACCGAAGGCGGTTTCGACCAGACGGCTGTCGATGCGGGTGAAGCCGGCCCTGGCCATGGCGGCGGCGATGGCGCCGTCGTCGAAAGAGCGGTCCTGGCCGCGGAGCGCCGGGACCAGGCGGCCGGTGACATGGGTTTCGGGGGCGGTGCGTTCGGCCGTCAGCGCCTCGTGCAGGGTGACGAAGACCCCGCCGGGGGCGAGGGCCCGGCGGATGCGGGCCAGCACGCCCGCCAGATCGCGGGCGTAATAGAGCGTCATCGATGTCCAGACGATGTCGTAGCCGGCGCCGAAACCGGTGTCGTTCATGTCGCCGGCGATGACGGTGACCGGGCGGCCGTTCAGCCGGGCGCGGATGCGGTCCGCCATCGGCGGCAGGTCGAAGACGGTGATGTCGAGCTGCGGGTGCCGGTCGGCCAGGCGGCAGGCCAGCACCTCGGACCCGGCCCCCAGATCGAGCAGGCGGCGCGCCGAGGGCCATTCGGGCAGGCGGGCGAGGAGGTCGAGCGCGGTATCGGCGCCCATTGCCCGGTGGAAGGCCCTGAGGCTGTTGGCCGAGCCGTCCCAGAAGCCGGGCGATGCCATGTCGGGGGCGGGCACGGGGCCCGGATCCTTGAGCAGGCCGGCGACGTCGCCATGGCGGAGCCGGGGCAGGGTGAGCAGCAGATCGCGCATGGAGCCTGCGCCATCGGCCCTGAGCAGCGGTGCGGCTTCGGCGGTGAGGCCATAGCGGCCATGGGTCTTGTCGAGCAGGCCCATGGCGGCGAGGCCGTCGAGCACACGGCCGAGCCGGGTGGCATCAAGGCCGAGGGGATCTGCGAGATCGGCGGCGGTTGCCGGCGGGTCGAGCCGGTCGAAAAGGCCGAGATCGAGCGCACAGGCGAGCAGCTGCCAGCGCAGCGGCGCCTGGATCAGATCGAACAGCCGGCCGGCGAGGCCGTCACGGCCGGGGGTCTCGATGACGGGAAGCGTGCGATTGCGCATCACCAGCTGGCCTTTACCTGAAGGCTGACCTCGCGGCCGGTGCCGTCTTCGACCAGCTGGCCGAGCGGCACGCCGACGGCGCGGGCATAGACATTGCGGTCGAAGATGTTGCTGGCCTGAAGCGAGACCTCGATGGTGCCGAAACGGTAGCCGAGGGCGGCATCGGCCAGGGCGAAGGCGTCCTGCGACAGGCTGTTGGCGCCGTCGAAGTAATAGGGGCCGGAGCCGTTGGCGGCGATCAGGCCGAACCAGCCGTCGCCGCCGGCGGGGCCGCCCTGGTCGTAGCGGAGCCCGGCCGACCAGGTGGCCTCTGCCGCCATCGGCAGGCGGTTGCCGGAATAGTCGACCGGGACCAGCGTGCCGCCGCGGTTGACGGTGGTGCGATAAGAAGTGGCCTCGGCCTTCTGGAGGCCGCCGGTGGCGAACCAGCCCCAGACCTCGTCGATCCGGCCGTCGAGGGCGAGTTCGGCGCCGTAGATGCGGGCCTCTGCGGCATTGCTGATGGTGGTGACGCCGCCGGGTTCGAGGTCCAGGATCTGGCGGTCGGTCGATGTGGTGTGGAAGAGGGCAAAATCCGCCACCATCCGCCCGCCGAACAGCGCGGTCTTCACACCCGCCTCGGCTGTCCAGCTGTGTTCGGCGCCATAGGTCAGGTTGCCGGGACCTGTGGCATTGCCGTAATTGTAGCCGCCGGGCAGATAGCCGCGGGCGTAAGAGGCGTGGAGCATCGTGTCCGGCGCCACATCCCAGGCGAGCGAGATTTTGGGCAGAAGCGTGGTGTCGGTGATGTCGGCATCGAAGCTGCTTTGGCCGGCAGCCCTGCTCAGCCGCATCCGGCCGCTCTGGTCGATCCGCTCCACCCGCGCACCCAGGGTGACGCGCAGATCCTGTGTCAGGCCGTATTCCGCCTGGCCGAAGCCGGCGATGCCGGTCTGGTCGATCGAGGTCTCGCGCGCCACCCGCGGCGTGCCGATGCGGAAATCGAGATCGGTGCGGCTGACATAGCCGTAAAGCCCGGCGAGCCAGCGCAGCCGCGCGCCATCATCGGGCGAGGCGATGCGCAGTTCCTGCGAGACGGTGTCGTCCTTGTGGGAAGAGAGCGTCGGCAGGGTGGGGAGCGGCGTGCCGTCCAGATCCATCCGGAAATCGCGGGTATAATGCGTCCAGCCGGTGATGGCGGTGATGTCGACCGGCCCGGCGCGATGGTCGATGCGCAGCGACTGGATGGCGGTCACCGTATCGTCCCACGAGGCGGCGTCGTAACTGGTGACGTAGCGCGGCGTGGCATAGGGGCCGGTCAGGAAGCGCAGCCGCTGCTTGCCGAGATCGGCCCGCTCCACGACGCTTTTGAGCGAGATGTCGGTGTCGTCGTCGGGCAGCAGGGTCAGCCCGCCCGAAAAGGTCAGCCGGTCGGTGGAAGCGCCGTCATCGGCGCCATCGGCGAGGTTGAGGCCGGGACCGCGGGCCTGTTCTGCCCGAAGCGCCAGCGACGCCGCCGCCTTGTCGGGCGCGATGGCGCCCGAGACCCGGCCGCTGATCGTCCAGGCCGGGCTCCAGCCGTCGGCGCCGTCTTCGAACCCCAGGATGGCGCGGGCTTCGGCCCCGCTCTGCCAGTCGGGATCGGCGGTGCCGGTGCGGATCAGCCCGGCCTCGGTGTTGCGGCCGTACAGGCTGCCCTGGGGGCCTTTCAGGATCTCCATGCTGCCGGGATCGGGCAGGCGCGGCGCCTGCACCGCGCCATGGGGCAGGGCCACGTCGTTGACCGTGAAGCCGAGCGGATCCTGCAGGGCGGTGTTGGCGACGGTCATGCCGCGCATCACCACCCGGGTCTGTACCGAGGACTGTTCGATCAGCACATTGGGCGTGTGCCGGGCGATGCCCGCCAGGCCGTTCGCGAGCGGGCCGGCCTGATCTTCGGGCGTCAGCAGATCGACCGTGCCGGGGGTGCGGCGGACATCTTCGGTCCACTGGCGCGCCTCGACCATCACGGGGGCGAGGCGGGTGACGGTCTCGTCCTCGTCGGCCCGGGCCGCCCCCGTGACGAGCGTCGTGCCGCCGGCCAGCAGCATGGGGACGGCGGAGGCGAGCAGGCGGGTGCGGACCCTGCGATGCGTGGTCATGGGCGTCTCCGGAAGGCGCTGGATGAGATGGGGCGAGGCTAGCGCCCGAGAGCGCCGCGGGCGCCCTTATGGCGAACGCCCGCCGTCATCCGGCGAAAGCTTCGGTGCGGCGGCGGAAGGCGAGGCCGGCGATGGCCGCGAGCAGGGCCGCGCCCGCCCACCAGGGGGCGGTGGGGGAGAGCTGGTGCAGCGTGGCGCCGAGCATCGGACCCGCCGCCATGGCGAGGCCCTGGGCCATACCGTTGATGCCGGCGGCGCGGGCCTGGCCGCCCGCAGGGGTGGCGAGGCTGAGCCCGGCGAGGTTGCCGGGCAGCAGCAGGCCGAAACCGGCGCCGAGCAGCACCATGGCGAGCTGCAGCCAGAGGATGGTGGGGGCAGCGGCGGCGGCCGTCATGGCCATCAGGCCGAGCAGCGCGCCCGTCTGCACCAGGCGGGCGGGTGCCCAGGCCAGACGGCCGATCACCAGGCCCTGGGTTGCGACCATGGCGAGGGTGGTGAGGGCGAGAAGCGCGCCGCCGCGCTCGATCGAGGCGGCGGCACCCAGGCCGAACTGGTCCTGGAGGCGAAGCGCCGTCACCTGCTGAAGCTGGGCATAGGCGGCAAGCCCGGCGAAGGTGACGACAAGAAAGGGCAGAAGCCGCCCGAGCGGCGGGCGCTGCGCGGCGGGTGCGGTTGCAAGGGCAGGTGCCGGCCGCGGCGCCGCCCGCAGCAGCAGCGCGACCAGAAGCGTGCCGGCGGCGATGGCGAGGCAGAGGATCAGCAGTGCCGCGACCGGCGAGGCGCCGCCCAGACGCCAGGCCGTCATACCGCCCAGGATCGAGCCCAACCCGAAGGCGGCGCCCATCATCCCCATGCCCCCGGCGCGCCGGTCGCGGGCGGTGACATCGGCCAGGAACCCCTGGGCTGCGGGCATGATCCCGGCCGACAGGGCGGCCTGAACCAGCCGGGCCGCGAGCAGCAGGACATAGGCGCGGCCGGCATCGAGCCGGCCGGCATCAAGGGCGTCGAGAACCGCGGCGAGCAGGGCGGGGAAGAGCGCCGCGGCGGCGAGCCCCGCCACCAGCACCGGCCGGCGCCCGATCCGGTCGGCGACATGCCCCCAGACGGGGCCTGCCACCACCATCAGCAGGGCGGAGAGGCCGAGCAGCAGCCCGGTTTCGACATCGCCGAAACCGCGGGCGCGGCCGAGCGGCGGCAGGGTGATCAGCAGAAAGGCATGGCCGGCGCCGTTGGCGGTGAGGGCGGCAAGCAGGGCGGCGATCGCGGGACGGGTCGACATGGGGGCAGCGGGCTCCGGATGGGCGGTCTGCGGATGACCATGCCCGGTCCGGCGGCGGCGCGCCGTCATCTGGCGAAAGGGCGGGGGCGCTATCCGCGCCGGAACGCCGCCGGGCTGGTGCCGTGGCGGGCGCGGAAGGCGGCGGCGAAATGGCTGGAACTGCTGAAGCCGCAGAGAAAGGCGATCTCGGTGACGCTGGCCTCGCCCCGTTCCAGCGCGCGGCGGGCCTGATCCAGCCGGCGGTCGCGCAGCCAGGCGAAGACCGTGGCGCCATAGGCCTTGCGGAAACAGCGGTTGAGGCGGACATGGCTCATGCCGGCGAGCGCCGCCAGCTCGTCGAGCGAGGGCGGTTCGGCCATGTCGGCCAGCAGGCGGTCGGCGACCCGGGCGACGGCGCGGCGATCTTCGCGCGCGAGCAGGCCGGCGGCCGGCTCCGGCGCGGCGCCAGAGCCGGGCCGGTCGGACGCCAGCCAGTCGGCCAGCAGGCCGAGGGCGGCGCTTTCCGCCCTGAGCCGGTCGAGCGCCGAGACGAGCGGGTTGCCGGTGAGGGCGGAGAGGGCGGCGCGGTCGCCGATCCGTCCCAGGCGCCGCGCCCCGGTGCCCTGGCGCGCGATCCCCGCCTCGGCCAGCGCCGTGGCGATGCGGTCGAGGTCGAACTTGACCGCGAGCATCGAGGCCCGGTCCTGGGCCGGGGTGAGACGGGTGATCGGCGCATCGTCCAGCCGGAACAGCCAGACATCGCCTTCCTGGACCTTGTGGGCAGGATCGGGGTGGCCGCAGCCGAACAGGCTGCTGCCCGACAGCCCGAAGGCGAGCACGCCGACCGCGCCGCCATGATCGATGCGGGACCGGTAATCCGCCGCCAGCCGGCAGCTGCTGGTGGTGAGGGTCAGACCGGGGCCGGGGCGTGCGGTCCGGAAGCGCACGGCGCCGACGCTTGTCCCGGGGCCCGAGCCCACCGCCAGCGCATGATCCTGCCAGCCGGGACGGCCGGTCGACAGCCGGTCGAGCAGGCGCGGCCCCACGCGGAATTCATGGCGGTCGGGACCGGCGGGGCGAAGCAGGGCGGAATGGTCGGTCATGGGCGGCGGGTCCGGCGGTGGCGCGATGACCCCAGACTAGCAGATCATGATTTGATAATGATAGTTATTCGCAGAACGTCGGGACCTGTGTGGACTCAGGCCTCAGGCTGGGTCAGGCCGCGGGTGATCAGGTCGAAGATGTCGTCGAAGGCGCGGTCGACATCGGCTTCGGGCAGCGACCAGTGGCCGACATGGGCGGGGTGATGGAACACCATGGTGGTGCGCAGCACCGCCCAGGCCATGGCGCGCGGGTCGCTGAACCGCACCTCGCCCGTGACCATGCCGTCGCTCAACATGCGCGAGATCTGGTCGACCAGCTTGCCGACATGCTCCTGAACCACGGCATCAGCCTCGTCCGCCAGCGCGTGATAGACCGCGAACAGCTCGGGATCGTCGAGCACCTTGCCGCGCTTGATCCGGATCAGCCGTTCCAGCCAGCGGCGCAGGCGCGGCAGGGCCGGGCCGGTTTCGGCGGCAATCTCGCCCAGCGGTTCCGAGACCCGGGCGAGCCAGCGGCTGGCCACCGCCTCGCGCAGGGCGGTCTTGCTGGGGAAATGGCGGTAGATGCTGCCATGGCTGACGCCAAGCGCACGGGCCACGTCGACGACCGTGGTTTTCTGAAGCCCGAACCGGCGGAGGACATCCTCCGCCGTGTCCAGAATCTGTTCGGGCGTGAGCGCGCCGTCGGCCAATCCATCTCTCCCCGGGGGGCCGGGGCGTCAGACGGCCCCGGTCTCGCTGTCCAGCATCCGCATCTGCTCGGGCGCGTAGCGCGTCCCGGCCGGGGCATCGGCCGGAATGGCATTGCGGATCCGGGCAAGATCGCCGGATGAGAGCCGGATGTCGAGCGCCCCGATCGCTTCGGCCAGCTGGTGACGCCGGCGGGCACCGATCAGCGGCACGATATCCGGGCCCTGGGCCAGCACCCAGGCGATGGCGATCTGGGTGGCGGTCACCTCGTATTCGGCCGCAATGTCGTGCAGCACGCCGGTGAGCGCCAGATTGCGTTCCAGATTGTCGCCCGAGAAGCGCGGCAGATGGGCGCGATAGTCGCCCACCGCCAGCGCCTTGCGCGCCGCCCAGTCGGTGGAAAGCAGGCCCCGGCCGAGCACGCCATAGGCGCTGATCACGGTGCCGAGCCGGCGGGCGGCGGGCAGGATCGAGGCTTCGATGCCCCGGTCGAGCACCGAATATTCGATCTGCAGCCAGCGCACTGGATGGACCGCTGCGGCGCGCTCCAGCGTCTGGGCGCTGACTTCCGAGAGGCCCAGATGGCGGACATAGCCGGCCTGGATCATCTCGGCGACGGCGCCGACCGTGTCCTCGATCGGCACGGCGGGATCCAGCCGGGCCGGCTGATAGAGGTCGACATAATCGGTGCCGAGCCGCTTCAGGGTATAGGCGAGCGCATTCTTGACCGCGGCCGGGCGGCTGTCGAAGCCCAGGAAACGGCCCTCGGGGTCGCGCAGCGCGCCGAACTTGACCGCGATGAACACATCCTCGCGCCGCCGGCTCCACAGCGCCTCGCGGATCAGCAGTTCATTGTGGCCCTGGCCATAGAAATCGCCGGTATCCAGCAGGAAGATGCCGGCATCGAGGGCGGCATGAACGGTCGCGATGCTTTCGTCGCGATCGGCCGGGCCATAGGCATCGGACATGCCCATGCAGCCGAGGCCGAGCGCCGGCAGGGTCATCGGGTCGTCGAGCCGGCCGGCGGTGCCGGTGAAGGTCTGGGCGGGAACAGATACGGGCATGACACCATCCTCTCTTCATCGGGGTGTGAAGAGAGGATGCGCCTTGTGATGACAGATTTCAATATCTGTCAGTGAGATTCTTTAAGCGGTCATCTCACGGCTGTCAGGTGGCGCTTTCCTCCCGCGCCGGTTCGTCGAAAAAGGCGGTGGCTGCCGCGGCGATGAAGGCGGAGCGTTCCATCGGCAGCATATGGGTGATGTCGGCCAGCTGAAGCAGGTCGAAACCGCCGGCGCGGGCGGCCACCGGGGTGATGGCGGCGGTGAAGGGATCGGCGGTGATGCCGGCGGGGCGGCGGCCGGCGATCATCAGGCTGGGGGCGACCAGCCCAGGCGCGCGCTTCGCCCGGGCGAGCAGATCCCAGAGCCCTTCGGGGGTGTTGCCGCTGTAGAAGCCGCTTTCGACGGCGGGGGCGCAGGCGAGGCGGAAGCCGCCCTCTTCGGCCGGCACCAACACGGCGGCGGCCAGATCGTCGGGGGCGCCCGGCTCCATCCAGGCGAATTCCGGCCGCTCGCGGAAGATGCGGGCGAAATCTTCGCGGCTGTCGAAACGGTCGCGGCGGCGCTTCATCCGCTCGGCCATGAAATCGCGCCCGGCGGCGGCCTCTGTCGCCCCCTCCATCTCGCCGGCCGGGATCAGCGGCGGTTCCATGAAGACCCGGCGATGATAGAGCCGGCCTTCGGCCTGTTCGGCATGCAGCGACAGCACGCCGGAATAGGAATGGAACAGGGCATCGGGCGGCGTGCCGGCCTCGGCCGCAAGATGGCGGGCGATGGCGGCCTGGTCGGCGGCAAGCCGGGCCTGGGGCGGGGTCGCGTCGATGCCGGCGGCGTTCAGGCCGTGGCCGCGCAGATCCACCGCCACCACCTCGCGATCCCGCGACAGCGTCTGCCAGAGGCCGCGATAGGCCAGGGTGGCGAAGCCGACGCCATGGCCCAGGATCACCGGCCGGCGGCCGCTTTCGGCGTAACGCGGGCCGATCCGGGCGAGGGTGAGGGCGACGCCGTCATCCATCACCAGACGCTCGACCGTGAAGCCGGCATCGGCGAAGGCGTCGGGGATCACGCCGTCACCGCGCGTGTCCGAACCAGAATCTCTGAATGCAGCGTCCGATGAACCGGGCATTTGTCGGCAATCTCCATCAGCTTTGCGCGCTGGTCGTCGTCGAGCGGACCGTCGAGAAGGATCTCCCGGTCGATCACGTCGATCTTGCCCTCGCGGGTTTCGCACTCGGCGCAGTCTCGGGCATGGACCTTGGCATGCGCAAGGGTGACGGTCACACGGGCAAGCGGCCAGCCCTTGCGATCGGCATACATGCGGATGGTCATCGAGGTGCAGGCGCCAAGTCCGGCCAGCAGATAGTCGTAAGGTGCCGGGCCGCCATCCTGGCCGCCGACCGCCACCGGCTCGTCGGCGAGCTGGATATGCCGGCCGACCCGGACGGTGTTGCCGAGCCTGCCCCGGCCGTTTTCCGCCACCACCACCCGGCCTTCGGGCGGCGGCGCGCCGGCCGCGGTGGCGGCATCGACCGCCGCTTCATCGGGTGCACCGGCGCCGGCGCCGTGACGCCGGCCGGCCTGGTCGTCGCGGGTGTAGCGCGCGGCCCAGGCGGCGATGACGCCGGCGGCATAGGACGCGTCGGCGGCGCCGTTCAGCAGATGGTCGGCGGTGTCGAGCGACACGAAGCTCTTGGGATGGCGGGCGGCGACGAAGATCCGTGTCGCCTCGTCGATGCCGACGGTCTGGTCGAGGGGCGCATGCATCACCAGCAGCGCCTTGTGCAGCCGGCCAAGGCCGCGCAGCACATCGGTCTCGCGCACGCCCTGAACGAAATCGCGGGTGACGGTGATGGTGCCCGACCCCAGCGGCAGCACGGCGCGGCCGTCTTCGAGCGCGTCATCGGCGGCGCGGCCCAGATGGTGCAGAATGTGTTCGGGGGCGGAGGGCGCGCCGATGGTGGCGACGGCGCGCACGGCGGCGAGCCTGGGGGCCGCCGCCAGTACGGCGGTGCCGCCCAGGCTGTGGCCGATCAGCAGGACCGGCGCTGCATGGCTCCGCTCCAGCCAGCCGGCGGCCAGGATGATGTCTTCGACATCGGCGGCAAAATCGGGTGCCGGCGGCTCGCAACCTTCACCGCTGCCGGTGAAATCCACCCGAAGCACGCCGAAGCCTTCCGCCGCCAGCCCCCGCGCGATGCGGGTGGCCGCGGTGCTGGCGGCAGAGCAGGTGAAGCAATGGGCGAAAATCGCCCAGCCGGCCGTGACCGCCCCGCCCTCGGGCAGGTCGACCAGAACCGGCAGCGGCCGGCCGTCACGGCCGGCAATCTCAGGGCGGAGCGGCGGGGAGGCCATGGGCGCGCATCCTTGGGCCAGGTGGACGGGATGCCTGCCATGCTACCGCCCGGTATGGGGGACCGCCAGTCATGCGACTTTGGGGCGCGGGCCTGCTATAGCTCCGACAGGCACGGCCAAAGGATCGGCGCTCATGCGTTTATGCGCCATATTGCGGCTCTTCCGCCGCTTCCCGAAGCGCACCGACGACCCATTCATTCAGGCTTTTGCCCGCAGCAGCCGCAGCAATGACTGCCGCCGCATGATCCTTTGGGTCAAGGCGAACATTGAACTTGCCCGAGAATTTGCGGCGCGGCTCGATGCCTTTTTCCCGACACATGTCGAGATAGATGGCGAGCGACTTTCGACCTTCCTCAATCAGCTCGTTGACGCTTTCCGCATAGAAATCGGCTCCACCGCTCAGGCCGATAAATTCACCGCGCAGCATCCGGATCTCGGGGTCGAAGGCGATAATTGCCTTTTCGCCATTGATTTCGAGGACATTGTTCATGGCTTTACTCCGTGCTCTTCCAGCCACTTACGGATGCTGGCAACAGCGCCTTTGTCAGTGTCAGGAGAAGGATGTGGCCGATGAAAGACGCGCACCTCGTCAAACAGGAACACACCCACCCGCGAACCTTCCCGCTCACTGATTTCTGCCCCAAGAGCCGTGAACAGCAATTCGATGTCGGTCCAGCGGATGGAGCCGCTGACCGGGCGGGCGAAGATCAGTTCCAGCGTGGCTCTATGGCGCTTTTTCATGTGAGAATAGTACTATAATTTAATACCAATTCAAGCCGAAACGGGGGCAGGGTGCAAAGGTGAAATCTCTCCACACTTAGTGATGGGGGCCGGTCCGAGGCGGCCGCGTATGGTGAACGGAGGTCTGGCGTTCCGCTCCCTGCCCCGTCTTATCGCCCAAAAGGACGGGGACCCGCCGCCGCGGGGGCGGCGTGGTGGTCCCCGCCGGGGTGGGGCGGGTGGGGTCAGCGGGCCGGGTCGGGCGGCGGGGCCGGTTTGCGGTTGCGGGTCACACCGGAATTGGGGTCCGAATGCGAGGGCGGGTCGCTGGCCGGGAAGGTCTCTTCCAGGGCTTCGTCGACCCGTTCCTCCTCGTGCTCTTCGGCTTCGGTCTCCGCATCTTCGGCGGGGTCGTCGTCGATGCGGGCGTTGCCGGGCTCGGTCTGGGACGGCGGGTCGCTGGCGGGGAAGCTCTCCTCAAGCGCCTCGTCCAGGCGCTCGTCGGTATGGGCCCGGGCGGCTGTCTCGTCAGCCTCGTCGGCGGGGGATTTCCGGTTGGTCATAGGGTCCTCCTGTTCGGGGGCGCACCTCTCATATGTCGATGCATGCCCGGAGGTACAACCCGCGAAACCCCGATCTGGTGCCCTATTGAAATGCGGTTTCGGTGAAGCTGCGCAGCTTGCGGGAATGCAGACGTTCGCGTGGCATGGCGCGGAGCGCCTCCATGGCCCGGATGCCGATTTCCAGATGCTGGGCCACCTGGCGCTTGTAGAAATCGGTGGCCATGCCCGGCAGCTTCAGCTCGCCATGCAAGGGTTTGTCCGAAACGCAGAGCAGGGTGCCGTAGGGCACGCGGAAGCGGAAGCCGTTGGCGGCGATGGTGGCCGATTCCATGTCGAGGGCGATGGCGCGCGACTGCGAGAAGCGCTGGACCAGCGCGCTCTGGTTCCAGAGTTCCCAGTTGCGGTTGTCGATCGAGGCGACGGTGCCGGTGCGCATCACCTGCTTCAGATCATAGCCGTCGAGGCCGGTGACGTCGGCCACGGCGTGCTCCAGGGCCACCTGAACCTCGGCCAGCGGCGGGATCGGCACCCAGACCGGCAGGTCGTGATCCAGAACGTGATCGTCGCGGACATAGCCATGGGCGAGCACGTAATCGCCCAGCCGCTGGCTGTTCCTGAGGCCGGCGCAATGGCCCAGCATCAGCCAGGCATGGGGGCGCAGCACCGCCACATGGTCGGTGATGGTTTTGGCGTTGGAGGGGCCGACGCCGATATTGACCAGGGTGATGCCCGACTGGTCGGCACGGGTGAGGTGATAGGCCGGCATCTGCGGCAGCTTGCCGTCGGGCAGGGCAAGGCCGCGGCCGGTTTCGCCCGCGCGGGTGACCAGGTTGCCGGGGGCCACGAAGCTTTCATAGCCGCTGCTGCCGTCGGCCAGCAGCTCCGAGGCCATGCGGCAGAATTCCTCGACATAGAACTGGTAGTTGGTGAAGACGATGAAATTCTGGAAATGCTCGGCGGCGGTGGCGGAATAGTGCTGCAGGCGGTGCAGGGAATAGTCGACCCGGGGTGCCGTGAACGGGGCCAGCGGCAGCACGCCGTCGGGCGCTTCATAGGTGCCGTTGGCGATGGCGTCGTCCATCAGCTTCAGATCGGGCAGGTCGAAGATGTCGGCCAGCGGCCGGTCGATGCGCAGCGCCGCCGCGCCTTCGACATGGGTGCCGTCCCAGAAGGCGAAGTGCAGCGGGACGGGCACGTCGGAATCGCCGATCAGCACCGGCACGTCGTGATTGCGGATCAGCAGCGAGATCTGCTCGGTGAGATAGCGGCGGAACAGGTCGGGGCGGGTGACGGTGGTGGCATGGATGCCAGGCCCCGAGACGAAGCCATAGGACAGCCGGCTGTCCACGCGGGTGTGGCTGTCGGTGACCAGGCGGATCTGTGGGTAGAAGGCGCGCACCCGGATATCGGGCAGGCTGTCGTCCAGCAGACGGGCAAAGGCGTCGCGCAGCCAGCGGGTGTTGCGCTCGAACAGCTCCACCAGCCGGTCCACCGCCGCCACCGGATCGCGGAAGGGCTGGAGCGGCGCTGCCGGTGCCAGCTCCAGCGGGCGGCTGCCGGTTGCCCGGCCGGTGGTCTCAGGGTAGGGCACTGCGGTCGTCTCCGTTCTCGCCATATGATCAGGCAAGATCGGGTGCGATGGCGCCGGTATCAAGGGAAGAGCCTGTGACGCCCCCCTTGTGTCAGTGCCGGTCCTCGCGCGAATAGGGGCGGCCCAGGGCGGCCGGGCCCATGGCGCCGTCGCGGCGCAGGATGGCGGTGGCCACCAGCACCGCCAGGGCGGCGAGATAGGGCGTCATGAACAGGATGAAGGTGGGCACCGCCACGCCGGCGGCCTGCAGCCGGGGCACCAGCGCATCGACCGCGCCGAACAGCAGCGCGCCGCCGATCGCCGCGACCGGGTTCCAGCGCGCCAGGATGACCACGGCGATCGCGATCCAGCCACGGCCGTTGGTCATGCCCTCGATCCACATCCGGCTGCCGGCCAGTGCCAGATAGCCGCCGGCCAGGCCCGACAGCGCGCCGCCGGCCAGAACCGCACCCATGCGGGTGGCGGTGACCGGCACACCCGCCGCATCGGCGGCATCCGGCGCCTCGCCCACCGCCCGCAGCTTCAGCCCGCCATCGGTGCGGGCGAGATACCACCAGACCAGCGCCGCCAGCGGCAGGCAGGCATAGAGCAGGGCGTCCTGGGCGAAGAAAACAGGGCCGATGCCGGGCAGATGGGCGAGGGCGTCGTCTTCCAGCCGCGGGAAGCCGGGCACGCCCTTCTGGGCATAGTCGCGGCCCAGAAGCCCGGTGATGCCGGCACCCAGCGCTGCGAGGGTGAGGCCGGTCACCACCTGATCGGCCTTGAAGATCAGGCAGGCGATGCCGAAGACCAGGGCGAGGCCGGCCCCGGCCAGGATCGCGGCCGCGACACCGGCGACCGGGCTGCCCGTGGCGAGCGACGCGACGGCGCCGGCAAGCGCGCCGCACATCATCATGCCTTCGGTGCCGAGATTGAGCACGCCCGCCCGCCCGGCGAGGATGGTGCCGAGGGCGGCCAGCAGCAGCGGCATGGTCATCGGCAGCGCCGCCGCCGCCCAGTTGGTCAGGAAGATGGCGTCGGTCATGGCCGGTCCCCCCTTGCGGGATGGGGGCCTGCGCGGTGCAGCCGGATGCCATAGCGGGCGAGCATGTCGGCCGAGACCACCGAGACCAGGATCACGCCCTGGATCAGCAGCACCACCGCCCGCGGCAGCTGATAGAAGACCTGGGCGGTATCGCCCGCGACATAGAGACCGGCGGTCAGGATCGCCACGATCACCACCGGGATGACGCCGAAGCGGGCGAGGAAGGCGATCACGATCGCCGAGAAGCCGGTGCCGGTGGCCAGCGCCTGGGTCAGGCGGTATTCCTGGCCGGCGGCGATCATGAAGCCGCCGAGGCCGGCAAGCGCGCCCGAGAGCAGCACGGCGCCCGCGATCACGCCCGCGACCGGCAGGCCGCAGGCGAAGGCGACCCGGGCATCGGCCCCGACCGCGGCCACCCAGGCGCCGATGCGCGAGCGTTCCGCCACCAGCCAGAGCAGGGCGGCAAGCGCCAGCGCCACGATCAGCCCGACATGAACCTTGCCCCAGCCCAGCCCGGCCAGACGCTCCACGCCCGGCTCGAAGCTTTCGGAATAGGGAAAGCTGGAGGCGGGATCCTTCCAGACGCCGAAGACCAGATGCTGCACGAACAGGGCCGCCACATAATTCAGCAGCAGGGTGGTGATGATCTCGTTGACGCCCAGCCGGCGCTTCAGGATCAGCGGCGGCAGGGCCATCAGCGCCCCGCCGGCCATGGCGGCCAGGGCCATCAGCAGCAGGCGTGCGCCCGGGGTGCCGATATCGGCGACGGCGACCCAGGTTGCGCAGATCGCACCCATCCAGGCCTGGCCTTCGATGCCGATGTTCCAGAAGCCGATGCGCAGCGCCGCTGCGGCGGCGAGCCCGACCACGATCAGCGGCGTGGCGGCCACCATGGTCAGCGCCAGACCTTCGCTGCTGAAGAAGGTGTAGATCACGAATTCGTTCAACACGTCACGCGGCGGCACGCCGGCGGCGGCGAGCATGGCGACGGTCGCTCCCAGCCCCACCCCCAGCCCGACGGCGAGGGCGAGCAGGGTGTGGCGGGGCCGGACATCGCGGCGGGGCGTGGCGATCAGCCGGACGGGCAGGCGCGGCCGGCGGCCGGCGGGAACGGTCAGGTCAGCCATGGGCGTGCCCCTTCTGATCGCCGACCATCAGCGCGCCGATGGCGGTGCGATCGGCCCCGCCCGGCAGCTCGCCGACGATCCGGCCACGGTTGATCACCCCGATCCGGTCGGCCAGCGCCAGGATCTCGTCCAGGTCGTCGCTGATCAGCAGCACGGCGGCACCGGCATCGCGGGCGCGGACCAGGCTGGCGCGCACCGCCTGGGCGGCGCGGACGTCGAGCCCGCGGGTGGGCGAATGGGCCAGCACCACCGCGGTTGCCGGATCGCCCAGTTCGCGGGCCAGGACCAGTTTCTGGGCATTGCCGCCCGACAGCAGCCGCGCCGTGGTCCAGGGGGTGGCGCCGGCAATGCCGTGGACCGCGATCAGCTTGCGGGCGCGATCGGCCAGCGCCTTGCGGTCGAGCAGGAAACGGCCGCGGCGGAGCCCGGTGAGGGCCAGGTTGAGCGCCACCGGCAGATCGGCGGCAAGGGCCGCGGCGAAACGGTCGGCCGGCACGATGCGCAGCCCCCCCTGCCGGCGCGCGGCAGGGGGCTGGCGGTCGAAGGCGTGGCCGTCGATCACCACCTGGCCGGCATCGGCGCGGCGCAGCCCGGCGATCGTTTCGGCCAACTCGGTCTGGCCGTTGCCGCCGACGCCGGCAAGGCCGTAGATCTCGCCGCCATGCACGGCCAGCTGCACGCCATGCAGCATGGGCGCGCCGTCGTCGCGCCGGCCGGCGAGGTCGTTGACATAGAGCCGGATCTGGCCCGGCCGGGCCGGGGCGGGCGTGACGGCGGGGCCCGGCTCCCCCACCATCAGCCGGGCAAGCTCGGCCGGGCCCAGCCCGTCGGCGGGCAGGTCGGCGGCGACGGTTTCGCCCGCGCGCATCACCGTCACCCGGTCGGCGACGGCGGCGATTTCGTGCAGCTTGTGGCTGATCAGCACGATCGCCCGGCCCTCGTCGGCCAGGCGGCGGAGCGTGGCGAGCAGGGCCGCCGCCTCGACATCGGCCAGAACCGCGGTCGGCTCGTCCAGGATCAGGATCCGGGCGCGGGTGATCAGCGCCTTCACGATCTCCACCCGCTGCATCTCGGCGACCGAGAGGTCGGCGACCCGCGCCTCGGGATCGAGGTCGAGCCCGGCCTCCGCCCCCGCTTCCGCGATCCGGCGGGCGATTTCGGTGCGGGTGAGACCGGTGAGCGCTTTCGCGCAGGCGAGGCGCAGGTTTTCGGCCACCGTGAACGGCTTCACCAGCTTGAAATGCTGGTGGACCATGGCGATGCCCAGGCCGGCGGCGATGTCGGGATCGAAGCCCGGCACCGGCACGCCCGCCACCGCCACGCGGCCCCGGTCGGGCGCATAGAGCCCCGTCGCCACGGTCATCAGGGTCGACTTGCCGGCGCCGTTCTCGCCCAACAGGGCGTGGATCTGGCCGAACCGGGCGGTGAAGCCGGCGGCTTTCAGCGCCGGCTTGCCGTCGAAGGCCTTGTCGATGCCGCTGAGCGACAGTGCCTCTGCCCCCGCCGCAGCTGCGGTGGGGGAGGCGGCGACCATCGGGTGCGCGCGGGGGGATGGCGCGCGGGATGATGGCGCGCGGGGGAGGGCGGCGGTCATTTCGGCAGCGTGCCCGAGGTGCCCTCGACCAGGAAATCCATGCCGAAGAGCTGGGCGGTATCGAGGGTGGCACCGTCTGCGACCACGACCTTGCCGGTCTGGTCCTTGATCGGGCCCTTCCAGATGTCGAGCCTGCCCTCTGCGATGGCGGTTTTGGTCTCCAGGATCTTCGCCTTCTGGTCGTCGGTCAGCGCCGTGCCGGTGAAGGCGGAGATGTCGACCAGGCCGGTTTCCAGCCCCTCGAAATAAGTGCCGCCCTCGAAGGTGCCGGCGATCGCCTTTTTGATCTGCGGCACCACGAAGGCGCCCCAGTTCCAGGTGGCGGCCATGATATGGGCGTTGGGGGCGGAGGAGGACATGTCGGCGTTGTAGCCGATCGACTTCACGCCGGCGCGTTCGGCCGCGATCTGCGGTCCGGGGGTGTCCTGGTGCTGGCCGATGACGTCGGCGCCCTGTTCGATCAGCGCCTTGGCGGCGGCCTCTTCCCGCACCGGATCATACCAGGTGTTGGTGAAGGAGACGGCGACCTCGGCGGCGGGGTTGACCGATCGCGCGCCCAGTGCGAAGGCATTGGCGTTCCACAGCACCAGGCCCAGCGGATAGGCGGCGACGAAGCCCAGCTTGTTGGATTTCGTGGCATAGCCCGCCGCCATGCCGGCCAGATAGAGCGACTCGTAGGACTTGCCGTAATAGGAGGCGAGGTTGGGCGCCGAGGTGTAGCCGGCGGCGTTCATGAACACCACCTCGGGATGGCGAGCGGCGGCTTCCTTGAAGGCGTCGGAATAGCCGAAGGCGGTGCCGACGATGATGTTGAAACCGCGCCCGACATAGCGGTCGATCACCTGCGACACCCGCTCGGTGACCTCGGGGATGCTCTCGGTATAGGCGGTCTGGACGCCGAGTTCCTTTTCGACCGCCTTGCGCGACTGGTCGTGGGCCCAGGTCCAGCCCAGATCCCCGACCGGGGCGATATAGATGAAGGCAACCTTGGGGTCGCCCTTGATGCCCATCGCCGCATCGGCCGGCGCCGGCACCGCCGACATCAGGCCGAGCGCCATCATCGCCGCCGTCAGGGCTGCGCGTATCCGCATGTGTCCGGATCCTCGGAAAGATCGTGGAAGAGGAAAAGGTCGTGGAGGAGGGGGATGGGAGAGAGGGCTGCCGGTCAGTCGAGCATCTTGTTGATCCGGAAGACATTGCCTTCGGGATCGAGCAGCACCGCCTGATACCAGTCGTAATAGGTGCGATAGGGCGCCTTGATCAGCGTGGCACCCTTTTCGACGGCCTTCGGGACCATGGCATCGACCTCGTCGACCGTGTCGACATCGATGTTGAGCAGGAATTTGACGCCCTTGGTCTCGGCGAAATCCTGCAGTTTCAGCAGCTCGTAGGCGTCGAGCGCATTGAAGCCGATCGCGGTGCCGCCGGCATCAATCCCCCGGAAGATCGGCGAGCGGATCGCCTCGATTTCGGGGAAGCCGAAGACCTCGGAATAGAAGCCCGACAACGCGACCACGTCGCGGGCGAAGACGTTCACATAGCTCAGATGCGCCATCGGGCGTCGCTCCAACTCGGGACGAATGCGGGAGGGGCGGCGCCGCTCAGGCGGCGTCGCGGCCCTGGGCGGTCTGCTTGGTGAACTTCATGTAGAGATGATCGCCGGACGAGACCGGCGCGTATTTCGCCGGATTGCCGGGGCCTTCGCAGCTTTCCAGGCACGACACCATCGCGTCGTAATTCGGCTGGTGGAAGAAGACCAGCGAGATGCGCCGGCTGTCGAGCGCCCGGTCGCGCGGCGGATTGATCACCCGGTGCATGGTCGAAATCCAGGTGTCGTTGGTCCACTGCATCATCAGATCGCCGATATTGACGACGAAGGAGCCGGGGATGAAGGGCACGTCGACCCATTCGCCCAGCTTGTTGCGCACCTGCAGCCCGCCCGGCCGGTCTTCCTGACGCACGATCGTCAGGCTGCCATAGTCGGAATGGGCACCGGCGCGCATCTGGCCGGGCAGCGGCTCGTCTTTCTGATCGGGATAGTTCAGCACCCGGAACATGCTGATATGACGGTCGATCTTGTCGTCGAAGAAGCTCTCGGGCAGGTCGAGCGCCAGCGCGAACAGCCGCATCAGATCGGCGGCCAGCGTCTCCTGGCTCTTGAAATAGGCCTCCCAGATCGGGCGCAGCGCCGGCAGATCCTGATCGGGCCAGAGATTGGGCGCGAAATGCACCGCCGCCGATCCCTCGGTGAAATAGGGATCATCCCGGGGCACGTCGATCGGGCCGACCGAGAAACTCTCTTTCAGGTCGGGCGGGGTGGGATCGTCCAGGCTGTAGGACAGCCCCTCTTCGCAGAGCCCGCTATAGCCGCGGACCTGATCGGGCGAGGGCTGGGCGACCTTGCGCTTCACCGGTTCGGGCAGGTCGAAGAACTGCCGCGAGATGTCGTAGGTCGAGGCGACCAGATCCGCCGGCACCTGATGGCCGGTGACGACCATGAAGCCGATATCGCGGCAGGCGCGGCCGACCTCGGCGGCGACCTTCGCCTTGCCGTCGGGCGTGCCGTCGTAATAGCCCGCAAGATCGATGATGGGAACGTTCTCGAGTGGCATGACTGCCTCCACAACGCGGGGACCACCGTCCGGCATCGTTCGTCGCGCGCCGGCGCTGTCTTTGCTTGGCGTTTGCGGCGACGTCTCACCGGCCCCGGCTGGGCCCCGGGTCCGGATCGTCATCGCCGTGTGCGCATGCGGGGGCATTGCATCACCACCCCCGTCTCCCCGGGGGCACTGGCACCTGGCAAGGCTAGCAAAAGCCATGCCATGGCACGGGCGCGACCCTGCCATGGCATGGTGGCGGAAACCCTGACCAACTGGTCAGAAAATGCGGCCGGAACCGGGGATGACTGCATAAAAATTATGCGCTTGCCCGATTCCTCGTCATTTTGCCTGTTTTTCGTTCAGATCCTGGTCATGAGGCTTCCGCGGCCGCGCTGCAACATGTTGCAACAGATGATCGCGTGCCGACGACAGAACCCGCGGGGCATTCTCGCTGCGTGATTTCGGATGGATCGGCATCCGGAAAGATGGAGCGAAGACATGGCTGACATGATCGTGGTCGATACGCTGGCGGATCTTCTGGCGATTCCTGCAGGTTGGCGGGGGCCCGCGCAGATTCTGGGGCGCAATGTGGTGAATGACGGGGGCGGCGGTGTGTTTCAGTGGGATGCCGCCAGCACGGCGACGCCCGACCGTGGCACCGTCTTTCAGCCGACGGCGGGCGGGACCGGGCGCTGGATCCGGATCTGGTCGGCGATCGCCGACCTGCCGTGGTTCATCCGTTCGGCGGACGGCAGCGCCAGCCCCGGCCTTGCCGCGGCGCTGGAGGTGGCCGATGTGGTCCGCATCCCCGTGGGCAGCTGGAGCCTGGCCGACATGCATGTTCTGGAAGGCAAGCGCCTGATCGGCGACGGCATGGGGCTTTCGGTCCTGACGCTTGCGAATACGGCTGCCGGCGTGACGCTGTCGGGCCAGGTCGACGGCACCGGTATCTCGGGGCTGACGATCGACGGCGGCCAGCTGACCGATACCACCGGCGCCTCGGGTCTGGTCTTCCGCAATGCCCGCCACAGCCGGGTCGAGAATGTCGAGACCCGCGCGCTGCCCGCCGGCACCGGCTTCGACTTCGTCAATGTCGACGGCGGTTTCAACGAGAGCAACATCCTGATCGGCATCCGCGCGACCGATTGCGGCTGGGGTCTGCGCTTCCGCCGCGCGGCCGGCTCGACCGCCGACAGCTTCTACTACAACACCATCATCGGCACCGTGAGCCGGATGCCCGAAGGCGGCACCGGTCTTGCGGTGGAAAGCGTCACCGATGGTGGCACCACCCGCTTCAGCGTGCTGTCCGGGGCTTTCGTGCGCCTGAACGTCTACGGCAATGTCGCCGCCGGCTCGCGCATCGTGGACATCGGCGGGCGGGTGACCTCTTCGGCGCTGTTCGTGACCGGCGAGGCGGCGGGCGGATCGACCGCACATACCACGCTGCGGCTTGGCCCCACGGCCTGGTTCCGCGAGAACACCGGCCAGATCACCTATGTCAACGGCAGCTTCGACATCGATGCCGGGGCGACCATCGCCAACAACAAGATCCTGCTGCAGGCGGGGGAAGACATCCGGGTGTTCGAGACAGCCACGGGCGGCGCCGAGCGGCTCAGCGCGGCCTTCACCCTGTCGACCGGCAGCTGGATCGCGCTCGACACGGCAAGCTGGACGCGGATCTACGACCGGCCGAGCCCCTGGACCTCGGGCGAGCAGATGAATGGCGGCCGCTTCGTCACCGTGGTGACGGCGCGCTACCAGATCGCGGCCGCCCTGCTGCTGTCGGGCGTGTCGGCCGGCCAGACGGTGGAGCTGGAGGCGGTGCTCGACGACGGCACCCGGCTGATGATCGACACCCGCACGGCCGGCGCGGCCGGTGACCTCGCCATCGGCGGCATCGTCGCCACCACGCTCGCCGCCGGTGTCACGGCGACGCTGGAAGTGCGGGTGACCGGCGGCAGTTCCGTGCAGATCGTGCCGGGGTCGGGCGTTCAGGCATCGACCTGGTCGGTCACCAGCATCGGCACCTGAACCGCCGTTCCGGCCTGCATCACCCCACCCGCGGCTGCACCGGATGCAGGATCGCCTCGCCCGCCTGAAGGCGGGCGAGGTTGGTCATGGTGACGGCGGCCAGGCGCTCGTCGATGGCGCCCGATCCGCCGCCCGCGACATGGGGGGTGATGATCAGGTTGGGCGCGCGCCAGAGGGGGGCATCGGCGGGCAGCGGTTCGGGGTCGGCGACATCGATGCCGGCGCCGGCGATCGAGCCCGAGAGCAGGGCTTCGAGCAGGGCGGTCTGGTCGATGACGGGGCCGCGGGCGACATTGATCACCAGGGCATGACGGGGCAGCGCGGCCAGCACCTGGCGCCCGATCAGCCCGCGGGTGGCATCGCCCAGCGGCAGGCAGGCATAGAGCACGTCGCTGCGGGGCAGAACCGTTGCCAGATCGTCGATCCGCACGGCCTCGTCGGCCAGATCATGCGGCCGGGCGCTGCGGGTGACCGCGATGATGCGGGCGCCGAACGGCTTCAGCCGCTTCGCCGTCTCTTCGCCGATCGAGCCGAAGCCGAGCATGGTGACGGTGCGGCCTTCCAGCGACCCCATCTCGCGCAGGATGCCCCGATCCCAGTTCTGATGCGCCTGGGCGATGCCGGCCTGCGGCAGGCGGCGGAGCAGGGCGAGCATCATGGCGACGGCATGTTCGGCGACGGTCGGCGAATACGAGCCGCCGGCATTGGCGACCATCAGCCCGGCGGGCACGCCATGGGCATCCAGCGGGTCGAAACCGGCCGTCAGCAGCTGAACCAGTTTCAGCCGCGGCATCGCCGCCGCGGCCAGATCGCGCACCTTGGGCGACCAGAATTGCGAGATCATCGCCACCATGTCGACGCCCTCGGCCAGGATGCGGGCGAAATCCTCGCCGTTCTGGGCCACCGCCGGCTCGTGTCCGGCCGCGGCGACGCGGTCGGCGATCAGGTCGCGGGCATTCGGGGTCCAGATGGCGATGCGCATGCGGGCCGTCTCCTCGGGCTTCATCGACAGGGTAGAGTGACTGCTCGCAGACTACCCGTGCCCGCGGTTTCCCGGTACCCCCTTCAGAGGGTCACGTTTCGGGTGATGCTGCATGGAGATTTCCTCTGGCGACGCGGCGCCCCGGACGGCATATCCTTGACACTCAAAGAATGGCGACCGGCGGGGCAACCGCGGGCGGCAGTGGAGGAGGCAGTTGCAATGTACAACATTGAGCCCGCAGCGCCGCGGGGTCTGGAACGGCTGGTCGACCGGCTGGCCGGCTATGGCGCCTATCACCGTGATGCCCGCAATCTGATCACCCATCTCATCGGCATTCCGATGATCGTGGTCGCGGTCGCGATCCTGCTGTCGCGGCCGACGCTGGATCTGGGGGCGGTCCATCTCAATCCGGCCATGGTGGTGGCGGGGCTGGCTGCCGCCTGGTATCTGGGCCTGGATCTGCGCTTCGGCGCGGTGATGACCGTGCTGCTGACGGCGGCCGTGGTCACCGGCGATGCGCTGGCCGATCGCAGCACCGGCGTCTGGCTGGGCTGGGGGTTGGGCCTGTTCGTCGTGGGCTGGATCTTCCAGGCGGTGGGCCATGTTTTCGAAGGCCGCAAGCCCGCCTTTCTGGACGATGTGGCCGGGCTGCTGATCGGCCCGCTCTTCGTGGTCTCGGAAACCGCTTTCATGATCGGCCTGCGCCGCGAGGTCGCAGCCGCGATCGAGGCGCGGGTCGGCCCGCTGCGGGTGCGCGAACGCCGTCGGCCGGTGAGGCCGCACTGACATTACAGCATCCGGTGAGGCCGCACTGACGTCATAGCATCCGGCATGTCTGCCCGACGGGGCGGTGGTCAGTCCACCGCCCCGTCGTCGTTGGTGGGGGTGGGGCGCGGATGTGCCGGCAGGGCGCCCGACGAGCCGTGGCGGCCGAAGGTGAAATAGCGCAGCGCCGCCTCGTCGGTGATGCCGGGGCCGGGTTCGGGAGAGACGCGGCGCGGATCCAGCGGCTCGCCGCATTCCGAGCACGAGACCACCGGGCGGAAGTGGTGGCCGCAGTCCAGATGGCGGTGCAGCACCGGCACGCCCTCGCTGTCGGTGCGCCAGCGATCGCCCCAGCTCAGGATCGACATCAGCACCGGATAGATGTCGAGCCCCTTTTCCGTCAGCCGGTATTCCTCGCGCAGCGGCCGTTCCTGATAGGGCACGCGCACCAGCAACCCCGCCTCGACCAGCTTGCGCAGCCGGTCGGCGAGGACATGGCGGGTGATGCCCAGCCGGTTCTGGAAATACTCGAACCGGCGCACGCGCATGAAGCATTCCCTCAGGATCAGCAGCGTCCAGCGATCGCCGATGATCGAGAGGGTGCGCGCGATCGAGCAATGCTCCTCGTCCAACTCGTTCCACCGCATCGGGCGGGCTCTCCCAGGGTCTTCGGGGGGTGCATCGGGGCCAGGCGATCCCGACCTTGATGCGCTTGACAGGTTCCGATTTGGAACGCACTCTGTCAATACAGGGTTCCGATAAGGAACGGACTACCTGAACCGACAGGACGGGCGCCCGCATCGAACGACGGTCGCCCTTGGGGGACAACGCCTGGGAGACGCTTCGAGATGAGCCTGCCCGACAGCCTCGCACGCCGCCTGCAATTGCCGGTGATCGGCTCGCCGCTGTTCATCGTGTCGAACCCCGATCTGGTGATCGCCCAGTGCAAGGCGGGCATCGTCGGCTCGTTCCCGGCGCTCAACGCCCGGCCCGGCCCGGTGCTGGAAGACTGGCTGAAGCGGATCCGCGACGAACTCGGCCAGTGGGACGAGGAAAACCCCGACCGTCCCTCGGCCCCCTATGCGGTGAACCAGATCGTTCATCGCTCCAATGACCGCCTCAATCACGACATCGACATGTGCGTGAAATACGAGGTGCCGGTGGTGATCTCGTCGCTGGGCGCGCGGGAAGAGCTGAACCAGGCGATCCATTCCTATGGCGGCGTGGTGCTGCACGACATCATCAACGACACCTTCGCCCGCAAGGCGATCGAGAAGGGCGCCGACGGGCTGATCGCGGTGTCGGCCGGCGCCGGCGGCCATGCCGGTACCTGGTCGCCCTTTGCGCTGATCCAGGAAATCCGCAAATGGTTCGACGGGCCGCTGGCGCTGTCGGGCTCGATCGCGAACGGCGCCTCGATCCTGGCGGCGCAGGCGATGGGCGCCGACCTCGCCTATATCGGCTCGGCCTTCATCGCCACGAAGGAAGCCAATGCGACCGAGGCCTATAAGCAGGCGATCGTCGATCATGGTGCGGGCGATATCGTCTACACCAACCTTTTCACCGGCGTGCACGGCAACTATCTGAAGCCCAGCATCGTCAATGCCGGTCTCGACCCCGACAATCTGCCGGTCAGCGACCCGTCCAAGATGAATTTCGGCTCGGGCGGCAACAGCAAGTCCAAGGCCTGGCGCGACATCTGGGGCTGCGGCCAGGGCATCGGCGCGATCGATGCCGTGCTGTCGGCGGGCGACCTGGTCGACCGCTTCAAGCGCGAATATGCCGCGGCCCGCGACAGCCTTGCCGCCCGGTCGGCGCCCTATGTCTGATTTCTGAAACCTGTGGGCCCGGGCGTTCCGCCCCGGCCCCGGATCCCGCACCCTCCCGGTGCAGACGCCTGGTTGCGGGCGCGGGCCGGCCGCCTTCCATCCCCTCCGGCCGCCCGTTCCGCACACCGCCCCCGGTCGCAAGACCGGGGGCTTTTTTTATGGAGGGAGGGCATCTTTCAAGAGCGGGCGGCCGCCACCAGCGCCGCCATCTCGTGATCCGCCGGGCGGTCGCTTGCGGCCAGCCCGGCCGCAACGCCGTCACGATCGGCGGCGGGCCGGTTCTGGCTCGCCTTGCACTTGCCCTCGATCCGGCTGATCTGAAGCCGCAGCCCCACGATGCCGCGCAGCTGGGCGCGGATGAAATCCTCCGGCGCATCCGCCACCGACCAGGGCACCTCGCGGCCGGCCTCGTGGCGTTCGGTCAGGCGGCGGACCACCTCCAGAAGCCGGCCGGGATCGTCGAACACCTCCAGCGGTCCATAAGCGTGGACGGCGACATAATTCCAGGTGGGCACCACCCGGCCGGTCTCCTGCTTGGTGGCATAGAAGGCGGGTGTGACATAGGCGTCGGGGCCGGTGAACATCGCCAGCGCCTCGCCGCCGATGGCGGGCAGCCGCCCTTGTGGATTTGCGCGGGCCAGATGGCCGTAGAGCGTGCCATGGGGCCCCTCGGTCTCGTCCAGCAACAGCGGCAGCGGGGTCGCCATCAACCCTTCGGCCGTGGCGGTGACCAGGGTCGCAAGACCGGCGTCACGGATGGTGGCGACAAGCCTCTGCCGGTCGTCGATGCGGAAGGCGGGTGGGGTGTACATGGCGAAACTCCCTTGCGTGCCCCCCCAGAATGCCGCGAGTCTGGACCGGCAGGAATGTCCGGTTCCGGAGAAAACAGGTGGGCCAGTTTGACGAGGACGGCATCGCCCGCCGGATCGTGGCGGCGATCCGGGCGCGGATCGACGAGGGGGTCTGGCAGCCGGGTGAGCGCCTGCCGTCGACCCGCAGTTTTGCGGCCGAATGGGGGGCGTCGCGCACCACCGTGACCGCCGCCTACGGCCAGCTGGTGGCCGAGGGCTACATCACCACCCGGCCGGGGGCGCGGGCCGAAGTGGCCGCGGGTCTGGGCCGGGACGTGGTGCCGGCGGCGCCCGAACCGACCCCGCCGCGGCGGCTGTCGGCCTTTGCCCGCCGGCTTGCCGACATGCCGCCCCCGGCACCGGCACCGGCGTTCCGGATTGCGGATTTCCGCTATGGCGATCTGGCGGGGCGAGATTTTCCGGTGCTGGCCTGGCGGCGGGCGATGACCGCGGTGCTGCTGCGCCGCCCCGACCGGCTGGCCTATGGCGACCCGCAAGGGTCGCCGGCGCTGCGCCGGGTGCTGGCCGGGTATCTGTGGCGGGCCCGCGGCATCCGCTGCGGCCCCGACCGGATCATCGTGGTCAACGGTTCGCAACAGGCGCTGGATCTTGCGGCGCGGCTGCTGCTGGACCCGGGCGACCGCGTGGTGATCGAAAACCCGGGCTATCTGCTCGCCCGCCGCGCCTTTGCGGCGGCGGGCGGATCGGCCGTGCCGGTGCCGGTGGATGCCGAGGGGCTGAACACCGACCATCTGCCGCCCGCGCGTCTCGCCTATGTCACGCCCTCGCATCAGTTCCCTTTGGGGGGCGTGCTGTCGGTGGCACGGCGGCGGGCGCTGCTCGCCTGGGCCCGCGCGCAGACGGCGCTGATCATCGAGGACGACTATGACGGCGAATACCGCCACGACGTCGCGCCCGTGCCCGCCCTGCAGACGGCCGATCCGGCGCGGGTGATCTATGTCGGCACCCTGTCGAAAACGCTCTCGCCCACCCTGCGCCTGGGCTATCTGGTCGTGCCGGCCGATCTTGCCCCGGCCTTTGCCGAGGCCAAGCGGGTGACCGACCGGCACACCGCCCTGATCGAGCAGGAGGCCCTGGCCCAGCTGATGGAAAGCGGCGCCTACGAGGCCCATGTCCGGGCGATCCGCCGCCGCAATGCCGCCCGGCGCGCCGTGCTGCTGGATGCGCTGGCGGGGCTGCCGGTGCGGGTGGTGGGCGCCGCCACCGGCCTGCATCTGGTGGCCTGGCTGGACGGCGTGCCGGCCGGCCGCGAAGCCGCCGTGATTGCGGCCGCGGCGGCGGCCGGGGTGGGGCTCTACCCGGTCTCGGCCCTGTATGATCCGGCAGCCCCCCGGCCGGAGACGGTCGGGCTGATCCTCGGCTATGCCGGGCTCGACCCGGCGGCGATCCGGCGCGGGGTGGCGGTGCTGGCCCGGGTGCTGGGGTGCTGAAGGCGGCCCTCAGCCGAGGGCGGCATCCAGATCGGCGATGATCGCCGCCGGATCCTCGAAACCCAGGCCCAGGCGGATCAACCCGTGGGGCAGGCCCGTCAGGGTCAGTTGGTCCGGCGTCATCATCGCCGACCACATCGCCGCCGGATGGACCGCGACCGTCATCGGCGTGCCGAAACTGGCCGAGCGGCGGATCAGCCGCAGCCGGGACATCATGGCCTCTGCGGCATCCAGCCCGCCGGCCACCTCGAAGGAGAGCAGGCCGCCGGCACCGTCGGGCATCTGCCGTCGGGCCAGATCGCGCTGCGGGTGGCCGTCGAGGCCCGGGTAATGAACGGCGGTGATCCGGGGATGCGCCGCCAGATGGCGGGCGACCGCAAGCGCCGTGGCGGTCTGGCGGGCGACCCGCATCGGCAGGGTGCGCAGGCCCCGGAGCACCAGCCAGGCGGCGAAGGGATCGGGCGTCGCCCCCAGCAGATGCGCCTCGTGCCAGACCCGTTCGACCAGCTCGGCGCGGCCGGTGACGATGCCGGCCGAGACGTCGCCATGGCCCGACAGATATTTGGTGGCGCTGTGCATCACCAGATCGATGCCGAAGCCGAGCGGCCGCTGGTTGAGCGGGGTGGCGATGGTGTTGTCGATCATGGTCAGGATGCCGCGGTCGCGCGCGAAGGTCGCCACACCGGCCAGATCGGTCAGCCGGAGCAGGGGGTTGGAGGGGCTTTCCAGCAGGATCAGCTTCGTGTTCGGACGGGCCGCCCGGGCGAAGGCGGCGGTGTCGTCCTGATCGACCAGATCGACGGTGATGCCGAGCCGTGGCGCCAGCCGGGTGAGCAGGCCGGTGGTGCCGCCATAGAGCAGACGCTGCGCCACGATGTGATCGCCCGCGCCTGCGAAGGCGAGCAGCACGGCCGTGATCGCCCCCATGCCCGAGGCGGTGGCGACCGCCGCCGTGCCGCCTTCGAGGGCGGCCACCGCCTGTTCCAGGGCGCGGGTGGTGGGGTTGCCGTAGCGGGTGTAGAAGCCCTCATGCATCGGCGTCGTCGCCATACGCGCGAAGCCCCCGGCATCCTCGGCAGAGAAGGCCGCCGTCTGATAGAGTGGCGGGGCGATCGGCACCGAGCCCTCGGGCAGGGTGACGGCGGCCTGCGACAGCAGGGTCCAGGGATCGGAATGCGGGAACATGGGCCAGAACCTCGATCGACAGCGGAAGACCTCTGCCGAGCCTAGCGATCCGGCGGGCCGGGTCTTGTCCGATCCTGCGCAGGGTTATGCCGGGCTGACCGACGGCGTGCGGCTGGTCGCCGCCGGGACGACCGGGGTGGAGGCCACCTTCGCCCGCCTGCGCCGGCACCGCTTTCGCCCCCATACCCATGACACGCTGATGCTGGGGCTGATCGAGGCCGGGGTGAAGGAATTCCGCCGCGAACGGACCACCCATGCCGCCGCCCCCGGGCGGATCTCGGTGGTCGATCCGGGCGATCTGCACACCGGCAGCCGGGTGGTGGGCGACGAGCTGCGCTATCGCGCGCTCTATCTGCCCATGGCGCTGCTGACCGAGGCGGCGGCCGCGGCCGGCTTCGGCCCCGGCGGCGGCGTTGCCGGCGGCGATGCGCCCGAGGTGGGGTTCCGCTCTGCGGTGATCGAGGATGCCGGGCTGCATGCCCGGCTGATCGCCACCCATCAGGCGCTGTGCCGGCCCGAAACCCGGCTCGCCCGCGACGTGCTGCTGCGCGAGGCGGCGGTGATGCTGGTCGCCCGCCATGGCAGCGGCCGTGCGGCAAGGCGGGTGGCCACGGCCGCCACGCCCGAAATCGCCCGCGCACGGGCGCTGATCGAGGCCCGCTTCGCCGAAGACCTGCCGGTGGCCGAGATCGCCGCCGCGGCCGGCCTCAGCCCCTGGCATCTGATGCGCCAGTTCCGCCGGCTGGTGGGCCTGCCGATCCACGCCTATCAGATCCAGCTCAGGGTCGAGGCGGCGAAGCGGCTGCTGGCGGCGGGCTGCCCCACGGTTCAGGCGGCGCTGGAGACCGGCTTCGCCGACCAGGCCCATTTCAGCCGCCGTTTCAAGGATCTGGTCGGCGTGTCGCCGGCCGCCTGGGCGCGCGACCGGCGGGGGGCCACCGGTGCCTGAGCGTTGGCGTTTGGTGCCCGCGCGTTGACACTGCGTCACCGCCGCCGGGACTATCGCGGCCGGGAGCTGCGGGCTAGCCTCAAGGCAATAACGGGCTTTGAGCGAGGACGGATCCCATGAGCAGGTTCGAGGACGAGATGGCCGGCGAGGCCGCCCCCGGCGGGTGCCCGGCGGTGGAGATGGTGATCCGCGGGCGGGTGCGCGATATCGGCGGGCTGAACGTCGCCCGGCTGCTGCCCTATGCGAAGCGGCGCGCGATCGGGCCCTTCGTGTTCTTCGACCGGATGGGGCCGGTCGGCTTTGCGCCCGGCACCGGGCTCGACGTGCCGCCGCATCCCCATATCGGCCTCGCCACGCTCACCTATCTGTTTCAGGGTGCCATCGTCCATCGCGACAGCCTGGGCACGGTCGCGACCATCCGGCCGGGGGCGGTGAACCTGATGACCGCCGGCCACGGCGTCGCCCATTCGGAACGCACCGCGCCCGAAGACCGCCCCGGGGGATCGGTGCTCGACGGGGTGCAGATCTGGCTGGCCCAGCCGAAGCCCGAAGAGCAGGGCGCGCCCGGTTTCGCCCATCATGCCGCGGAAGACCTGCCCGAGCTGCGCATCGGCACCGGCATCACCCTGCGTGTGGTGGCGGGGGAGGCCTATGGCGCGCGCTCGCCGGTCGCGGCGCCGGGCGGCGCGCTCTGCCTGGATCTGGCGCTGGACGACGGCACGGCATTTGAGGTACCGGATGCCGCACCGGAACGCGGGCTGGTGGTGATCGACGGCGCGGTTCTGATCGACGGCGAACCCCATGAGGCGGGCATGCTGGCGGTGCTGCGCGCGGGCAGCCGGCCGCGGCTTCAGGCGAGTGGCGGTCTGGCGCGGGTGATGCTGATCGGCGGCCCGCCGCTGGATGGGCCGCGGTCGATGTGGTGGAACTTCGTCGCCAGCGACCCGGCGCTGATCGAGGAGGCCAAACGCGACTGGGCCTCGGGCGATCCGCGCTTCCCGGCCGTGGCCGAAGAGGATAGCCGCCTGCCTCTGCCGCAGTCCTGACCCATCATCCGACCCATGGTGACACCGGCTTGCTCCCGGATGCTCGCAGAGGATCCGGGCGGCCCGGCCCATATCAGACCAGGAGAGACCGATCCAGCAGAACAACGGATGAGAGGCCGCCATGATCGATGCCCCCGGACTGATCGATGCACCAGGACTTGTGGCGCTCTATCTCTCGGCCGTCATGCTGGGGGCGATGGTGTTCTTCTCCGGGATCGTGGCGCCGACCGTGTTCACCACGCTGGAGCCGCAGCCGGCGGCGCGGCTGATCCGGCGGATCTTTCCGCGCTATTACCTGCTGATCATCCTGACCGGTTTCGTCACCGCCCTTGCCGCCGCCTTCGCCGCACGCTGGCTGCCGGCGCTGCTCTTCACCCTGGTGGCGGCGCTTGGGCTGATCGCCCGCCACGGCATTCTGCCCGCGGTGAACCGCGCCCGCGATGCGGAGCTTGCCGGCGACCTTGCCGCCGGCCGCCGCTTCGCGCGGCTGCACCGGGCAAGCGTGATCCTGAACGTCGTCCAACTGGTGATCGCGGCGGTGGGGTTCGGGCAACTGGCCTGATGCCGCCCCGGGCCAGCCATTGCAGCTGTGGCCGGACCACCAGGAAGCCGCGATAACCGATCTCCAGCAGCCAGGGCCGCGGCGGGATCCGCAGCAGCCGGGCCAGCCTGCGAAACCCCGGCAGCTGCTGCCAGAGGGTGAGCATGGCCCGGGCGCCCGTTTCCACCCGGCCATCGGCGGTGACCAGATGCAGCCGCGCCATCGCCCGGCGCCGGTCGATGCCGGCGGGCAAAGGGCGGCCGTCTTCCGCCGAGACGTCCAGAAAGCCGACCTGGCCGTCTGATGCGAGGCGCCGGTAGAGCGCCACCTCGCGCGCGCAAAGCGGGCAGCTGCCGTCATGCAGCAGGGTGCAGGCGGGGGAAGGGGAAGGGGAAGGGACGGGGACAGGGTACTCGGTCATCGGCGGCTCTCGTCGGTGAGGCAGAGCTCTTCCGCCCCGCCTGAGAGGGCCAGCTCCACCAGCGGCGGCAGGCCCTTGCGGAAGCGGAAATAGCCATGGGATGCGCCGGCCGCGGTCGCGGCATCCCAGCGGCGCAGGCGGGTGGCGAGGTGCAGACCCGCCGCCTGCAGCCGCGGGATCAGCTGATCCACCACCATGGCGGCATGGCCGGCGGCCGGGTGCGGCAGCACGATCTGGCGGGCGCCGGCGGCGCGGGCATCGTCGATCAGCGTCGCGGCCAGCGCCTCGGCCGTGGGCGCGCCGACCGGCAGCGCCGCGGGCCCGCCGGCCGCCACCAGCCGGGCGGCGGCATCGGCCAGCGCATCCCGGGCGAAAGCCGCGGCCGGCTCTGCGACCGGGCCGGCGACGGCGCGGAAGGGGGTGAGATCCAGCGCCACCGCGCCGCGCATCTCCAGCCCGTCGAACAGGGTTTCGGGCCGGCCGTCATCCTCGGTCAGCACCAGCAGGGCGGGCAGGCGCGGATCGGCCGGGCGCGGCCGCGGCACCGGACCGGCCGGCGGCGGGGGCGCCTCGTCCAGCGGCTCGGGGGTTTCGTTCAGTTGGCCGGCGGGGTTGAACCGCCCGTCCGTGAAGCCGTGAATGTTGGCGGCGCGGGCGGCATAGGCCTTGCCCCGGCTGTGCAGCCCCGCAACCTGACGCCAGGACAGGGTGTTGGAGGCCGGATCGGCATCGATCAGCCGGCGCATGAACAGATCCGCCCCCAGCCGCCAGGGCAGGTTCAGCGTGAAGATCCAGATGCTGGCGAACCACATCCGGGCGTGATTGTGCAGATAGCCGGTCCGGGCCAGTTCCTGCGCCCAATGGTCGAAGCCGTCGATGCCGGTCCGCCCGGCCTCTGCCGCCTCCACCGCCGCCGCAAGCGCCGGATTGCGCACCAGCCCGGCCAGATCCTGCGCCACCCCCTGCCGCCAGGCCGCCCAGACCCCCGGCCGGCGCGCCAGCCAGCCCTTCCAGTAGCTGCGCCAGCCCACCTCCTCGACGAACTTCCCCGCCGCCACCCCGTGCCGCCCGACCGCGGCGGCGATCACCTCGGCCTCGCTGACCAGGCGGTGGCGCAGAAAGGGCGAGAGCATCGACACATTGCCCCGCACCACCGCCGCGCCCCGATCGTGATTGCGATCGCGGGCATAGGCGGTGCCGGCGCGCGGCAGAAACCCGTCCAGCCGCTGCAACCCGGCAGCCCGGCTGGCCTCGGGGAAAAGCGGCAACAGGGGAAGATCCATCCATCCGGCCTCGACATGTGGTCCCGGCGGTTCTACGTGGCCGGCGGCCGGTCGGATCCCCCGCCGCCGGCGGCCGGGGCCTGTGCGAGCCCTCATTCTCCACGGGAATAGAGGCGCGACCATCCGCCCCACATCTCCGCCTTGCACGTGTGGTGATCGCATCGTAACCTGATGCCGTCCCATTCCCCGCATGCGGTCGCCACATGCCGTTTTATGCCCATTCGCTGAAGGACCGGCCCGAGACCGCGTGGCATCTGCTGGCCGATCATCTGCGGGCGGTGGGGGCTGGGGCGGGGGGGAGTGCCGCGCGGTTCGGGCAGGAGAGCATCGCCCGGGCGGCCGGGCTGCTGCATGACAGCGGCAAGTACTCTCCGGAATTTCAGGCGCGGCTGCGCGGGGATGTCTCCAAGGTCGATCATGCGACCTGGGGCGCACGGGTGATGTCCGACATGATCCGCGACCGCGCCGGCGGGCTGGCCGGGCGTCTGCCCGGGGCGCAGGCGGTGCTCTATGCCGTGGCCGGGCATCATGCCGGGCTGGCGGATTTCGAGGATCAGGGCGATGGCGGCCGCGGCAGCCTGCGGGAGCGGGTGGAGAAGAAGCCGCTCGACGATGCCTCGGCCTGGAAAGACGAGATCACGCCGCCCGAGCCCGATGAGAGCTGGCTCCGTCTGCCGCCGCCGCGGCCGGGGGAGGCGCCGGACGACCGCGCCGGGTTCCGCTTCGCGGTGATGACCCGGATGGTGTTCTCGTGCCTGGTGGATGCCGATTACGCCGACACCGCCGCCTTTCATGCCGCCGCCGAGGGCCGGGAAGATCCGGAGGCGGGGTTCGAGGCCGCGCCCATGGCGGTGCTGCGGGGGCGGGTGGACGGGTTCATCGACGGTCTTGCCGCCCGGGCCGCGGCCATGGCCGCCGGGCAGGCGGGGGCGGAGCGGGTGGTGGCCGCCCGCGCCGGGGTGCTGGCCGATTGCCGGGCGGCGGCATCGGCGGGGCAGGGCGTGTTCTCGCTTTCGGTGCCAACCGGCGGCGGCAAGACGCTGGCCTCGCTCGCCTTCGCGCTGGCCCATGCCGAGGCGTATGGGCTCGACCGGGTGATCATCGTCATCCCCTATACCTCGATCATCGAGCAGACCGCCGGGGTGATCCGCCAGGCGCTGGGGGCCGATCTGGCCGATCAGGTGCTGGAACATCACAGCGCCTTCGACACCGAAGCCGATCTGGACCGCCGCAACATCCCGCCGGAGGGCCGGGAGCGCTGGCAGGGCCGCGACAAGCTGCGCCGGGCGATGGAGCGCTGGAACCGGCCGATCATCGTCACCACCGCCGTGCAGTTCCTGGAAAGCCTGTTTTCGGACCGCCCGGCGCGCTGCCGCAAATTGCAGGCGATCCCGCGATCCGTGGTGATCCTGGACGAGGCCCATATGATGCCCCGCGGCCTGCTGCGCCCGACGGTCGCGATGCTCGACGAGCTGGCGGCGAATTACCGGGTGACGGTGGTGCTGGCGACGGCGACGCAGCCGGTGCTGGTGGCGCCCGACGACACTGCGGAGGTCGTGGACGAATACGCCCAGGTGTTCGGGCTGGAGGGCGGGTTCCGGGCGGTGCGCGAGATCGTCTCCGACGCCTCTGCCCTGCATCAGCGGCTGGCGCGGGTGCGCGTGCAGGATGCGGGCAGTCTGGACGATGCCGGCGTGATCGCGCGACTTATGACCGCACCCCAGGCGCTGGCGGTGGTCGACACCCGCCTTCATGCCCGGCGGCTTTACGAGGCACTGGCCGCATCGGCGCCCGAGGGCGCGTTCCACCTGTCGGCGCTGATGACCGCCGCCCATCGCAGCCGGCGGCTGGACGAGATTCGCGCCCGGCTGGCGGCGGGCGGGGCCTGCCGGATCATTTCCACCACCGTCATCGAATGCGGCGTGGATATCGACCTGCCGATGGTGCTGCGCGCGGCGGCGGGTTTCGATTCGATCGCCCAGGCCGCGGGGCGCTGCAACCGCGAGGGCCGGCTGGGCCGGGGCGGGATCGTCGAGGTCTTCACGCCCGCCGACCCGGCGGACCAGCCGAAACGCCTGGCCCAGGCGCTGGCGGCAGCGGCGACGGCGCGGACATCGATGGCCGAGCAGGGCATCGCCGACCCGCTCTCGCCCGAGGCGATGCGGCTCTATTTCGATGCCCTGTTCTGGCAGATGCTCGACAGGCTGGATAGCGCAAACATCATGGCGCTGCACGACAGCCCGCGGCGCCTCGCCATCCCCTTCGCCACCATCGCCGCCCTCTACCGGATCATCGAGGACGGCATGCTGCCGCTGATCATCCCGACCACGCCCGAGGCCGAAGCCTGCGTGGCGGCGCTGGATGCCGCCGACCCGTCCGCCCTCGACCGCTTCGGTGGTGCTGGCGGGGCCGCAAGGCTGCTGCAACGCCATGTCGTGACCCTGCCGCCGCGGATCCGGAAGATGCTGGTGGAGGCAAGTGCGGCGCATGTGGTGGGTGGGGAGCGGTATGGGGAGCAGTTCATGGTTCTGACCAATACCAGCCTGTACCGCGAGGATGTGGGGTTGGTTTGGGAGGAGCCGGCGTTCGTCGCGGTGGAGAGATTGGTTTTCTAACAGTTTCAAGATTGCCAGAAATAGCGCTTGACGATCATCAGGCGGATAAGAAAAATTGTGAACACGAAATGATTGTGTCGACCGGTGCGGCTATGCCGGTCGCGGATTGAAACTGGCAATCTTGGAAGACGGTCACCCGGGGGCCGGCCGCGTCGGCCCCCAACGACCCTTCATGTCTTCTCCCTCTGAAAGGTGAGGACGATGGCTTTTGGCGTTCGGCTCCACGTCACCGGGCCGCGGGCGCTCTACACACGCCCGGAAATGAAGGTGGAGCGTGTGTCATATGATGTCCTGACACCTTCTGCCGCCCGCGGAATCGTCGAAGCGATCCACTGGAAGCCGGCAGTCCGCTGGCAGATCGACCGGATCATTGTGCTCAACCCGATCCGCTTCGAGACCATAAGGCGCAACGAGGTCGGCTCGAAGATCGCGGCCGGGGTGGTCAAGCGGGCGCGGGCGGCCGGGAGTACCGCGGGCGTCTATACCATCGTCGAGGAAGACCGCCAGCAGCGCGCCTCGGTGGTGCTGCGCGATGTCGCCTATATCATCGAGGCCCATTTCGAGCTGACGGCGGCGGCGGGGCCGTCGGATAACGAGGGCAAGCATCTCGACATCTTCAACCGGCGGCTGGCGCGCGGGCAGTGCTATCAGCAGCCTTGCCTGGGCACGCGCGAATTCGCCGCCGATTTCGGGCCGGTGGAGGGCGATCCGGTGCCGCATGCGGATCTGGCCGGCACGCGGGATCTGGGCTGGATGCTTTATGACATCGACTATGCCCATGGCATGCAGCCGCGTTTCTTCCGGGCGCGGATGGTTGATGGCGTGATCACGGTGCCGCCGCCGCAGTCGGATGAGGTGGTGTCGTGATCCTGCAGCAGCTGGCCGAGTATTACGATCGTCGGATCGAGGGCGGGGATACCGATCTTCCCGAAGAGGGGATGTCGGAACAGGCGATCGACGCCGCGGTCGATCTGGAGCGGTTTCAGCCGGGTGGTGTGCCGCCGGTGCTGCTGCTGGGCGACCGCAGCGGCAAGAAACCGAAACCGCTGCGCATGACCGTGCCGGCGGCGATCAAGCGTACCTCGGGCGTGGCGGCCAATTTCCTCTGGGACAAATCCGCCTATGTGCTGGGCGTGAAGCGCGCCGGCAAGACGCCGGATGCCGGTGTGGTGGCGGCCGAGAAGGAGTTCGAGGCCTTCCGGCAGCTGCATACCGAGGCGCTGGCGGGAACCGAGGACCGCGCCCTGCTCAAGCTGCTGGAATTCCTGGAGGACTGGACACCGGAACGGGCGGTGGCGGCGGTCGAGGCCGGCGAAATTCCGATCGAAGCCGTGGACGGCAATCTCATTTTCCGCTTCGGCCGCGGCACCGTGCGCGATCTGCACCGCTTCCGGGCGGCCCGGGCCGCCTGGGCCGCGCGACGCGAAGCGGTGGCGGGGGCGGCCGGGCGTTGCCTGGTCAGCGGCATTGTGGCCCCGATCGCTAAGCTGCATCCCTCGATCAAGGGCGTGCGGGGTGCGCAGAGTTCCGGCGCGTCGCTGGTCTCGTTCAATCTGAGTGCCTTCACCTCCTTCGGCAAGGAACAGGGGGCGAATGCGCCGATCTCGGAACGGGTCGCCTTCGCCTATGGCGCGGTGCTGAACAAGCTGCTGGCGCCCGATGGCGCACACCGGGTGCAGATCGGCGATGCGACCACGGTGTTCTGGACCGACGCCCCCAACCCCGCCGACGACACCGCAAGCCGCGTGCTCGCCAATGCCGTTTCCCCCGCTTATGGGCTGATGGACCAGGACGAGGGTGCAGAGGCCGACGAGGCGGGCGAGGACGGCACCGCAAAAAAGCCCAAAATCGACCTGAAGATGAGCGACGAGGAGGCGAAGCGGGTTCGCACCGCGCTCTCGGCGCTCGCCCGCGGGCGGACGATGGGCGAGGCGATCTCGGCGGATCTTGACCCCGACACCCGGCTCTGGGTGCTGGGGCTGGCGCCCAACGCCGCCCGGCTGGCGCTGCGCTTCTGGTACGAAGACCGGCTGGGCGATGCGGTCGATCATGTCCGCCAGCACTGGCACGACCTCCGCCTCGACCCCGGCATCGATGCCGGGCGACCGGTGTCGGTTTACGCGCTGCTGAAGGCCCTGGCGCCGCAGGGCAAGCTCGACAATCTGCCGCCGAAGCTTGGCGGCGACATCATGCGGGCGGTGCTGAGCGGCCGCCCGTACCCCGCCAATATGGCGGCACTGGCGCTGATGCGCATCCGTGCCGACGGAGAGATTTCCGCCCTCAGGGTCGCCATGCTCAAGGCCTGGCTGCTCCGGCGGTCGGGAAAGGAACCCCTGGAGAGGGAGGGCGATCTCGTGAGTCTGGATCCTGCCGAAACCAATGCCGGCTACCGGCTGGGGCGGCTGTTTGCCGTGCTGGAGAACCTTCAGCGGGCGGCGCTGCCGGGGCTGAACGCCACCATCCGCGACCGGTTCTATGGCGCGGCCTCGGCAACGCCCGGGTCGATCTTCCCGGTGCTGATGCGCGGCAGCACCCATCATGCGGCGAAGCTGCGCAAGGATCGCGGTGGTCTCGCCCACTGGTACGACACCACCATCGCCGAGGTCGTGGACGGCCTGCCCTCGAACCTGCCACGCCATCTGGGGGTGGAGGATCAGGGCCGGTTCGCGATCGGCTATTTCCATCAGCGCCAGGCGATGATGACCCGCGCCCCGGCCGAGGTGAAGGCTGCGGAGGCCGGCGAGCCGGCCGTGGTCGGCGACGACGACGCCTGATCGCCGCATCACCCTGTTTCATGATGTGAGCCCCTTCTTCGAAAGCGCCCGTTTCCCATGACCGCGATCAGCAACCGCTATGATTTCGTCTATCTCTTCGACGTCACCAACGGCAACCCGAACGGCGACCCGGATGCCGGCAACCTGCCGCGGCTCGACCCCGAGACCAATCAGGGGCTGGTGACCGATGTCAGCCTGAAGCGCAAGGTGCGCAATTTCGTCGACATGGTCGCCGGCAGCACGCCCGGCCACGAGATTTACATGCGGGAGCGCTCGTACCTGAACGAGCAGCACGAGAGGGCCTACAAGGCGCTCGACATCAAGCCTGAGCCGAAGAAGCTGCCCAAGAAGGAGGAAGAGGCGCGCGCGGTGACCGCCTGGATGTGCGCCAATTTCTTCGACATCCGCACCTTCGGCGCGGTGATGACCACCGAGACGAACACCGGCCAGGTCCGCGGCCCGGTGCAGCTGACCTTCGCGACCTCGATCGACCCGATCATGCCGCTCGAAATCTCGATCACCCGCATGGCCGCGACCAAGGAAGAGCCGGGCAAGAACGACATCCGCACCATGGGCCGCAAGCATATCGTGCCCTACGGTCTCTATCGTGCCCATGGCTTCATCAGTGCCCATCTGGCGGGGCGGACCGGCTTTTCGGACGACGACCTCGCCTTGTTCTGGGCGGCGCTGCAGAACATGTTCGACCACGACCGCTCGGCCGCCCGCGGGGAGATGACCGCGCGCGAACTGGTGGTGTTCCGGCATGACAGCGCCATCGGCAACGCCCCGGCGCACAAGCTGTTCAAGCGCGTGACCGTCACCCGCGCCACCCCCGACGAGGCCCGCCCGCCGCGCAGCTTCGACGACTACCGCGTGGAGGTGGACACCGACGGGCTGCCCGAGGGGATTACGGTGGAGCGGATGATCTGATCCGCCGACATGATCCGGGGGGAGGGCACAGCGATGACGGACGAGGCCGACGCGCCCTCCCTGCCCATCTCGGGGCTTCAGCACTGGATGGTCTGCCCGCGCCAGTTCGCCCTGATCCATGTCGAGCGGATCTGGGCGGAGAACGCGCTCACCGCCGAGGGCCGGGTGGCGCATGAGGCGGTGGACCGCGGCACCGCCGAGGCGCGCAAGGGCGTGAAGCGGGTGACGTCGCTGGCGCTGGTCTGTCGCGATCCGCCGCTGCACGGTGTGGCCGATGTGGTCGAGTTGACCATCGAGCGGCGCAGGGTGGTGGCGGCCCTGCCGGTGGAACACAAGCTCGGCCGGCCCAAGGCCCATCGGGCCGACGAGGTTCAGCTCTGCGCCCAGGCGCTGGCGCTGGAGGATATGTTCGGCCTTCAGGTGCCCGAGGGCGCGCTGTTCTATGGCCGCACCCGGCGGCGGATGGCGGTGATGTTCGACGACGACTTGCGCGCGCTGACCCGCCGCATCGCCGCCGAGGCCGCCGCCTGCCTGGCCGCGGGGCAGACACCGCCCGCGGTCTATGACCGGAAGCGCTGCGATGCCTGCTCGCTGATCGACACCTGCCGGCCGAAGGCACTCGCCCGCGGTCGGGCGGTCGCCGGCTGGATCGATGCCCGGCTGGGCAGCCATGCGGATGGGGAGGGGGAGCCGTGAAGCGTTATCTCAACACGCTCTATGTCACCACCCAGGACGCCTGGGTGGTGAAGGACGGCGCCAATCTCGTGGTCCGGCTCGATCAGGCGGAAATCGGCCGGGTGCCGATGCATCTGCTGGGGGCCGTGGTCGGGATCGGCCTGGTCAGCTTCACCGCGCCGCTGCTCGCCGCCTGCGCCGAGGCCGGGATCACGGTCAGCATGCTCGACCGCAACGGCCGGTTTCAGGCGCGGGTGGAAGGGCCGGTTTCGGGCAATGTGCTGCTGCGCCGCGCCCAGTATCGCGCGGCCGACGACCCCGACCGCGCGGCGGATCTGGCCGCCTCTCTGCTCACCGCCAAGCTCGACGGTCAGCGGGCGGTGCTGAAGCGCGGCCTGCGCGACCATGGCGAGACCATGGACGCGGCCGCCCGCGACCGGCTGACGGCGGGCGAGGCGGCGATCGGCGATGCGCTGCGCCGGGTGCGGGCGCTGGCTGCCCCCACCTCCGATCCCAACCCCGCCGCCATGATCCGGCTCGACCGGCTGCGCGGCATCGAAGGCGAGGCGGCGGCGCGCTATTTCGAGGCTTTCGGCGCGCTGATCCGGAGCGACGAGCCCGCCATGCAGTTCGATGGGCGCAATCGCCGGCCGCCGCGCGACCCGGTGAATGCGCTGCTCTCTTTCCTTTATGTGCTGCTGACCCATGATTGCCGCTCGGCACTGGAAAGCGTGGGGCTGGATCCGGCGGTGGGCTTCCTGCACCGCGACCGGCCCGGCCGGCCGGGGCTGGCGCTGGACCTGATGGAGGAATTCCGCCCGCGCCTCGCCGATCGGCTGGCGCTCACCCTGATCAACCGGCGGGAACTCGGGGCGAAGGATTTCGTCCGCGACGCGGCCGGCGGTGTCACCATCCGCGACGAGGCCCGCAAGCGCGTGCTGGTCGCCTGGACCGACCGCAAGCGCGAAACCGCCACCCATCCCTATCTGGGCGAAAGCGCCGCCCTGGGGCTGATGCCGCATCTTCAGGCCCTGCTGCTGGCCCGCACCCTGCGCGGCGACCTGGATGCCTATCCGCCCTGGCTGCCGCGCTGACCGTCTCCGCCGCTCCACGCCGCCCGTATCAGGGAGACCCCGCCGATGATGGTCCTGGTCAGCTACGACGTCCGCACCGACACGGCCGCCGGCCGCCGCCGCCTGCGCCGCGTGGCCCGGGCGGTGAAGGATTTCGGCCAGCGCGTCCAGTATTCGGTGTTCGAATGCGATGTCGACCCGGCCCAGTGGACCCTGCTCCGCGCCCGCCTGATCGCGGAAATCGACCCCGACCACGACAGCCTGCGCTTCTATCGCCTGGGCGCCAACTGGCGCCCCAAGGTCGAACATGTCGGCGCCAAACCCGCCACCGATTTCGACGCGCCGCTGATCATCTGAACGGCCCGTGGGTCCGATGCGTGGCTCAAGTTTCTATTATGTATTAAATCGTTAAATTTCGGAGAGACAAAGTTGCCATACCCGGGCGTCGCGCGGGCCGGTTTTTCCGACGGGGACCAGGGGGATTGAAAGGGGATGGAATCGCCCCCTTCCTGGCTGCATGAACTGAAGCATCCGCAGCGTGTTCAGATATCGAAGCAGAATGCGGGCGCACGTCCGACGAGGTGGCGTCGGGCGTCTGGCTGTCAGCTGGGGTGATCATGGGGCCGGGCTCACCTGATCGGGGGCCGGCGTGCTGTTTCTTGCTCCGACCGTGTTCAGCCAGAATTCGATCAGGCGAGTATTCGATCAGAAGGGGGCGATTCATAGCACCAAGGTGGTTCATCGTGCCCGGTTCCGCACCATTGCGGTGCATCTTTACCGTAACGGCCAGTAAGGACAGGATCAGCTCTGCCAGGGATCGATCACAGTCAGGCCGGCGGCATTGAATGGAGCGGTGTCGCGGGTTGCGACGCTCAGACCGCGGGCCCGGGCAATTGCTGCGATGTAGCCGTCTGTGGGTGCGATTGCCTTTCCCTGGCGACGGGCTTCGGCGCGCAGATCAGCATAGGCTCCGGCGGCGGCCGTGTCGAAGGGCAGAATACGCCCAGCGAAGAGTGGCAGAATTCTCTGTTCAAGATTGCTATGGAGACTGGTTCTGCGTCGTCCTTCTGGAAGGACAGCGATGCCGAAGCGCAACTCGGCAAGAGTGATTGTCGAGATGTGCAGGGCTTTGATATCCTGTTTGTCCAGCCAGACAAGTACGACCGGATCGCCCGCAGGCCGAAGTGGTTCTGATATCACGTTGGTGTCGAGCAATATCATCCGAGATCAATCGGCTCTGCAGGTGTGCGATCCCGCTCGACATCAATATCCACACCGCCGGCTTCGCGACCGATCGCGGCAAGCAGGGAGCCGAGCCGCACCGGCTGATCTTCGGCAGCCTGGCGTTCGGGCCGCACGGCTTCTTCCAGAATCACCCGCAATTCGGCTTCAGCGCTCCGTCCGTTCATGGCGGCCCTGACGCGCAGCGCATGATCGGTTTCGTGAGAAACATCCCTGACCGTAATCGACGGCATGCCGGTCTCCTCGGGCTGCGGGCGCTGTAGACCCAATGTGGGGGACGGGGGCGCGCAAGGCAAGCCTGTGTGGCACGTGCCCCGTCAGCCCGACCCCTCCCGATCAGCGCCTGGCTGAGCGCCAGCCACGGCGTCTCGTCCGGTGTGCGGATCATGCCGCTTATGCCGCCGTGCCCTTCGAGGCGCCGGCATCCGCCGCATCCCGACGGTCCAGCGCGCCGATGCCCTTGACGATGATCCGGGTGATCTGTTCGGCCGCGCGGTCGAATTCGGCGCGGGGCAGGCGGTCGCGGTCGAGCACCGCCTGGATCTGGCACGAGAAATCGGCGTAATGCTGGGTGACCGCCCAGATCATGAACAGCAGGTGGTAGGGGTCGACCGGATCGATGCGGCCCTGGGCGACCCAGCGGTCGATATCGGCCGCACGCGTGGCGGCCCAGTTGCGCAGCGTCGTGCGCAAATAGACCATCAGCTGCGGCGCGCCGTGGATGATCTCGTTCGCGAACACTTTCGAGGCGGCAGGCCGGGTGCGCGACAGCTCCATCTTGGCGCGGACGTAATGGTCGATCGCCTCGACCGGGTCATCGCTGATGCCGAAGCGGTCGGCGGCCTCGAACCACTCGGTGACGATGCTCTCCAGCACGCGGGCGTAGAGCTGGTTCTTGGTGCGGAAATAGTAGTGCAGATTGGCCTTGGGCACGCCGGCGCGTTCGGCGATCGCCGCCGTGCTGGCGCCGCGGAAGCCCATCTCGGCAAAAACCTCTTCCGCCGCCGCCAGGATGGCGACGGTGTTCTCCTCGCGGATCTGGGCCTTGCGCGGCAGGGGCTGCCGGGGGGATTCAGGGGCAGGTCCGGCGGGGTCGGGCATCGATCGGGGGCGTCCTTGGGCAGAAGATGGAGGTGGGGCGGGGCGCAGAGGCATGGAGGCGGGCACGGGAGGCCGGGTTGGCATGAGAGGTAATGGCACACCGGTCGCGCGATGCGGACCGATCTGTCGAAACCCGTTCAGGACATCTTGACCGCTTGGTCAGGATACGTCTAACCTGTTCTTCAGGCGATGAAGATCGAGAACGATCACATTGCTCCCGGGACCGGTGAAGCGCCCCCCGCGCACATCGTTCCAGGATCAGGAAGACAGAGGCCGCGTCAAGCGGCCCGGTGAGGGCGAGCACCGGTGGGAGAGACCCGGCGCCGTCTGACAGTGGAGCAGTATGGCCGAGCCGAGCGGGCGTGTGGACACCCTCCACCCGTTTCGACCGATATGCCGGGAGGCCCTTTGAGAATGACCAGCTTCGACTGACCCATCTTCGGATGCCCCATGCCGGGTGATCCGCCTGCGGGATGATCGTCACCCCTGACCCGTTCGGGCCGGGCCGTGTCGTCGTTTCCGGCAGTTGCCATCCGCCGCATGGCCCCTATGCCCCGACGCCCGATTTCCGTCTGCGGCCTGCCCGCGACGCGACGGGAGAGTCGTGCCCTGAGCCCCGAGAGCGGCCCGTGCCGGCCGGCCCGTCTTACGACAGCCCCCCCGCAAACATCCCGCCCGGCAGCGTTCAGCCGCCCGGGCGGCCCGCAGAGGACGAAAGACCACCCCATGTCCCGGACCATCGAGCATCTGATCGGCGGCGCGCGCGTCGCCCCTGAAGGCCCCCGCCGCAGCCCGGTCTTCAACCCCGCGACCGGCGAGCAGACGGCCGAGCTTGGCCTTGCGACCCGGGCCGAGGTGGAACGCGCGATCGGCGTGGCGGCAGAGGCCTTCCCGGCCTGGGCGGCGACCCCGCCGGCCAAGCGCGGCCGGATCATGTTCCGCTTCAAGGAACTGCTCGATGCCCGAGCCGACGAGATCGCCCGCGCGATCAGCGCCGAACACGGCAAGACCCATGCCGATGCGCTGGGCGAGGTGGCCCGCGGGATCGAGGTGGTGGAATTCGCCTGCGGCATCCCGCAGCTGCTGAAGGGCGAATACAGCCGCAATGTCGGCCCGGCGATCGACAGTTTCGACGTCCGCGAGCCGCTGGGCGTGGTCGCCGGCATCACGCCGTTCAACTTCCCGGCCATGGTGCCGCTGTGGATGTTCCCGCTGGCGATCGCCGCCGGCAACACCTTCATCCTGAAGCCGTCGGAAAAAGACCCGAGCGCGGCGCTGCTGGTGGCCGAAATCGCGCATGAGGCCGGCCTGCCGGCGGGTGTGCTGAACGTCGTCCATGGCGACAAGGAAGCCGTCGACGTGCTGCTGACCGATCCGCGGATCGAGGCGGTGAGCTTCGTGGGCTCCACCCCGATCGCCGAATATGTCTATGCGACCGGCACCGCGGCCGGCAAGCGGGTCCAGGCGCTGGGCGGCGCCAAGAACCACATGGTCATTCTGCCCGATGCCGATTTGGACCAGGCGGTGGATGCGCTGATGGGGGCCGGCTACGGCTCGGCGGGTGAGCGCTGCATGGCGATTTCGGTGGCCGTGCCGGTGGGCGAAGAGACCGCCGACCGGCTGGTCGAAAAGCTGATCCCGCGGGTGGAAGCGCTGAAGGTCGGCCCCGCCACCGACAGCGCCGCCGAGATGGGGCCGCTGATTTCCGACATCCACGCCCGCAAGGTGCGCGGCTATATCGACAAGGGCGTGGAAGAGGGCGCGAAGCTGCTGGTCGACGGCCGCAATTTCCGCCTGCAGGGCTATGAGAACGGCTATTTCGTCGGCGGCACCCTGTTCGACCGGGTGACGACCGACATGACCATCTACCGCGAAGAGATCTTCGGCCCGGTGCTGTCGGTGGTGCGCAGCGGGTCTTACGAAGACGCGGTGGGCATGATCAACGCCCATGAATACGGCAACGGCACCGCGCTCTTCACCCGCGACGGCGATGCGGCCCGCGATTTCGTGAGCCGGGTCCGGATCGGCATGGTCGGCGTCAACGTGCCGCTGCCGGTGCCGGTCGCCTATCACAGCTTCGGCGGCTGGAAGCGCTCGCTCTTCGGCGCCCATCACATCTACGGGCCGGAAGGGGTGAAGTTCTACACCCGCCTCAAGACCGTCACCCAGCGCTGGCCGACCGGCATCCGCGCCGGTGCGCAGTTCAACTTTCCGACGATGGGATGAGCGGGCACGGCAGATCCGATGCCGCCGCCCATGCGGCACGGGTGTAGACTCATCTCATCGCATCGTATTCGAGACACAGGATCAGGGGACGATCACACCATGTCGAACATCCGGATCAACGGCGAACGGCTCTGGGACAGCCTGATGGAGATGGCCAAAATCGGTGCCACCGAAAAGGGCGGCGTCTGCCGCCTGGCGCTGACCGATCTGGACCGCCAGGGCCGCGATCTGTTCGTGAAATGGGCGAAGGAGGCGGGCTGCACCATCACGGTGGACAAGATGGGCAACATCTTCGCCCGCCGCGAAGGCCGCAACCCGTCGCTGCCGCCGGTGATGACCGGCAGCCATCTGGACAGCCAGCCGACCGGCGGCCGTTTCGACGGCGTCTATGGCGTGCTGGCGGGGCTGGAGGTGCTGCGCACGCTCAACGACCTCAATTACGAGACCGAGGCGCCGGTCGAGGTGGCGGTCTGGACCAATGAGGAAGGCTCGCGCTTCGCCCCGGCCATGGTGGCGTCGGGCGTGTTCGCGGGCGTGTTCGACCTGGATTACGGCCTCAGCCGCGCCGATCTGGACGGCAAGACCATGGGCCAGGAGCTGGAGCGGATCGGCTATGCCGGCGATCAGCCGGTGGGCAAGCCGGTCGGCGCCTATTTCGAGGCCCATATCGAACAGGGCCCGATCCTGGAGGCCGAGGGCAAGACCATCGGCATCGTCACCCACGCCCAGGGCCAGCGCTGGTACGAGGTGGTGCTGACCGGCCAGGAGGCCCATGCCGGCCCGACCCCGATGCCGATCCGCCGCGACGCCCTGCTGGGGGCGGCGAAGATCGTTCAGGCGGTCAATAAGATCGGTCTCGACAATGCACCGGTCGCCTGCGCGACGGTGGGGCTGATGCAGGTTCATCCCAACAGCCGCAACGTCATCCCGGGCCGGGTGTTCTTCACCATCGACCTGCGCCACCCCGATGACGAGGTGCTCTCGAAGATGGATCGCGAACTGCGCGCCGCCATCGACGAGGTGGTGGCCGACGGCAGGCTGGAGGCGAAGGTCGAGCAGATCTTCTACTACGCGCCGGTGCCGTTTGAAGAGGGCTGCGTCAATGCCGTGCGCGCCGCCACCGCGGCGGCGGGCTTCAGCAACCGCGACATCGTCTCGGGCGCCGGCCACGACGCCTGCTATCTGGCGAAGGTCGCCCCCACGGGCATGATCTTCATCCCCTGCATCGACGGCATCAGCCACAACGAGATCGAGGACGCCAAGCCCGAATGGGTCGCGGCCGGCGCCGAAGTGCTGCTGGGCGCAATGCTGGAACGGGCCAATGCCGGATCGGGGGCCACCGCCGACGCGGCCTGATACGGCGCTTCTTCCCAGGACGTGACGACCCCCTGCGGCGCCCGCATGTGCCGCAGGGGCAACGGACCGGCGGACCCGCGAAGGGCGGGGGTGGTTCCACCATCTCCATCCTTGGTTGAGAGAGCCCCGGCCGACAACCAATGACAGACGAAGGACGAGCTTCATCATGGACGAGACGGGTGACATCCGGGCCGGCCGTCTGCCGGCGGAAGACCTCGGCCGGAACTTCCTCGATGCCCATCCGCCGCTGCATGGGCGGGCGGCACTGGTCGAGGCGAGCCGCTGCCATTTCTGCTGGGACGCGCCCTGCGTGAAGGCGTGCCCCACCTCCATCGACATTCCGAGCTTCATCCGCAAGATCGCGACCGACAACATGAAGGGGGCCGCGACCGATATCCTGTCGGCCAACATCATGGGCGGCATGTGCGCCCGGGTCTGCCCGACCGAAATCCTGTGCGAACAGGCCTGCGTGCGCCACGACCAGGACGACAAGCCGGTCGAGATCGGCCTGCTGCAGCGCCACGCCACCGAATGGGTCTATGGCAGCGACACCACGCCCGCAACCCGGCTGTTCCGGCGGGCCGCCCCCAGCGGCCGGCGGGTGGCTGTCGTGGGCGGCGGCCCGGCGGGGCTGTCCTGCGCCCATCGCCTGGCCATGCTGGGCCATGACGTCACGGTGTTCGAGGCGCGCGAGAAGGCGGGCGGGCTGAACGAATACGGCATCGCCGCCTATAAGACGGTCGATGATTTCGCCGCCCGCGAGGTGGCCTGGATCCTGTCGATCGGCGGCATCGAGGTGAAGACCGGCCAGATGCTGGGCCGCGACATCACCCTGGATCAGCTGCGCGCCGAGTATGACGCGGTGTTCCTGGGCCTGGGGCTTGGGGCGGTGCGCGCGCTGGGCGCCGAGGGCGAGACGCTGGCGGGGGTGGAACCCGCGGTCGATTTCATCGCCCGGCTGCGCCAGGCCGACGATCTGTCCGCCCTGCCGGTCGGCCGTCAGGTGGTGGTGATCGGTGGCGGCAACACCGCGGTCGATGCGGCGGTGCAGTCGAAGAAGCTGGGCGCCGAAGACGTGACCATGGTCTATCGCCGCGGCACCGAACAGATGAGCGCCACGCCGGTGGAGCAGGATTTTGCCCGGTCGAACGGCGTGGTGCTGCGCACCTGGATGCGGCCGGTGAAGGTTCATGGGACCGATGGCCGGGTGACGGGGGTGGAATTCGCCTATACCCGCGCCGGCGATGACGGCCGGGCGGTGGATACCGGCGAGACCCGGCTGATCGCCGCCGATCAGGTGCTGCTGGCGATCGGCCAGGTGCTGCTGCCCGACGGCTTCGGCGGCGCGGCGGTGCTGGAGATGACCGGCGACCGCATCGCCGTCGATGCCGGCTTCGCCACCTCGCTTGCCGGCGTCTGGGCCGGTGGCGACTGCGTCGCCGGCGGCATCGACCTGACCGTTCAGGCGGTGGAGCACGGCAAGCAGGCGGCACTGTCGATCGATGCCGCCTTCGCTGCCGCCCAGGGCCGCGCGGCCTGACCCCGAATTTCGGAAGGATATCCCGTCATGGCCGACCTTTCCTGCGACATCGCCGGCATCCGCTCTCCCAATCCGTTCTGGCTGGCCTCGGCCCCGCCGACCGACAAGGAATACAACGTCGTCCGCGCCTTCGAGGCCGGCTGGGGCGGCGTGGTCTGGAAGACGCTGGGCATCGACCCGCCGGTGGTGAACGTGTCCTCGCGCTATGGCGCGGTGTCGTATAACGGCCAGCGCATCGCCGGCCTGAACAATATCGAGCTGATCACCGACCGGCCGCTGGCGGTGAACCTGGAAGAGATTGCGCGGGTGAAGCGCAACTGGCCCGACCGGGCGGTCGTGGTCTCGCTGATGGTGCCCTGCAACGAGGCCGACTGGGCGTATATCCTGCCGATGGTCGAAGAGACCGGCTGCGACGGGCTGGAGCTGAATTTCGGCTGCCCCCACGGCATGTCGGAACGCGGCATGGGTGCGGCGGTCGGCCAGGTGCCGGAATATGTCGAGATGGTCACGCGCTGGGTGAAGAAGCATTCGCGCCTGCCGACCATCGTGAAGCTGACCCCCAACATCACCGATGTCCGCCAGTCGGCGCGGGCGGCGAAGAATGGCGGCGCCGATGCGGTGTCGCTGATCAACACCATCAATTCGATCGTCTCGGTCGATCTGGACGTGATGGCGCCGACGCCGACGGTGGACGGCAAGGGCACCCATGGCGGCTATTGCGGCCCGGCGGTGAAGCCGATCGCGCTCAACATGGTGGCCGAAATCGCCCGCGATGCCGCGACCCGCGGCCTGCCGATCTCGGGCATCGGCGGCGTGCAGTCCTGGCGGGATGCGGCGGAATTCATCGCACTCGGCTGCGGCGGGGTGCAGGTCTGCACCGCCGCGATGCATTACGGCTTCCGCATCGTCCGCGACATGATCGACGGGCTGAACAACTGGATGGACGAGAAGGGCTATGCCCGGATCGACGACTTCCGCGGCATGGCGGTGCCGAACGTCACCGACTGGCAGTTCCTGAACCTGAAATACGACATCAAGGCGCGGATCGACCAGGACAAGTGCATCAAATGCGGCCTCTGCCACATCGCCTGCGAGGATACCTCGCACCAGGCGATCACGGCGGAGAAGGACGGCGCGCGCTATTTCGACGTGGTCGACAGCGAATGCGTCGGCTGCAATCTGTGCATGCTGGCCTGCCCGGTGGACAACTGCATCACCATGGAACGGGTGGATGCCGGCACCGAATACCTGAACTGGACCCAGCACCCCAACAACCCGATGGCGAAGCCCGCCGCCGCCGGCACGCCCGAGACGGTAGACGCCGCCGAATGACGGCCGACAGACGGGGCCGGCTTCCCCGAAACCGGTGCAGATTATAAGAACAGGCAGGACGAACACGGGACCACCGGCAGCCATGCCCCCGCATCCCCGTCACACCCCCGCGTCCGCGCGCGACGGAGGATGGCAGGGGGGCGGGCTGCCGGCGATCCCATGCCCGGGAGGATGAGAGATCCCATGTCGGATCGCATGGAGTACGGTGCTGCCGCGCGCGGTGCGGCCCCGAAACCGAGCGCGGCGCAGTCTGCCGCATCACGGCGTGCCGTCGCGCACGACCCCGCCCTCTGGAACGAGGATCTGGCGCCGACCACGGCCGAGCAGCGCAGCTGGGACTGGCCGTCGATCGCAGCCCTCTGGGTCGGCATGGTGGTCTGCGTGCCGACCTATATGATCGCCGCCGGCCTGGTGTCGGAAGGCATGAGCTGGTGGCAGGCGGTCACCACCGTGCTGGTCGGCAATCTGATCGTGCTGGCGCCGATGATGGCGGTGGGCCATGCCGGCGCGAAGCACGGCATCCCCTTCCCGGTGCTGCTCAGGGCATCCTTCGGCACCCGCGGTGCCCGGCTGCCGGCGCTGATGCGCGGCCTGGTCGCCTGCGGCTGGTTCGGCATCAACACCTGGGTCGGCGGCCAGGCGATCTATGTGATCCTGAATGCCGTCACCGGCGGCGGCGTCACCGGCGCCCCCCTGCCGGGGCTGGGCATCGATATCGCCCAGCTGCTGTGCTTCCTGGCCTTCTGGGGCCTGCATCTCTGGTTCGTGGCCAAGGGCACCGAATCCATCCGCTGGCTGGAAAAGGCCGCGGCCCCGGTGCTGCTGGCCATGGGGCTGGCGCTGCTGGGCTGGGCCTATGTGAATGCCGGCGGCTTCGGCGCCATGTTCTCGCAGCCCTCGGCCTTCGGCCCCGGCGGTGCCAAAGAGGGCCAGTTCTGGTCGGTCTTCTGGCCCGGCCTCACCGCCATGGTCGGCTTCTGGGCGACGATGGCGCTGAACATCCCCGATTTCACCCGCTTCGCCCGCAGCCAGCGTGACCAGTTCCTGGGCCAGGCGATCGGCCTGCCGCTGCCGATGGCGCTGTTCGCCTTCATCGGCGTCGCCGTCACCTCGGCCACCGTGGTGATCTATGGCGAGGCGGTCTGGGACCCCGTGGCGCTGGCCGGCCGCATGGGCGGCATGGGCGTGGTGCTGGCGCTGTTCGCCCTGCTGGTGGCGACGCTGACCACCAACATCGCCGCCAATATGGTGGCGCCCGCCAACGGCTTTTCCAATCTGGCGCCGGCGAAGATTTCGTTCAGGATGGGTGGCTACATCACCGCCGCCATCGGCATCGCGATGTTTCCCTGGAAGCTGATGGAGAGCGCGGGCGATTATCTGTTCGTCTGGCTGGTGGGCTATTCGGCGCTGCTGGGCCCCATCGCCGGGCTGCTGATCGCCGACTACTTCTTCCTGCGCCGCACGCGGCTGGACATCGACGGGCTGTTCTCGTCCGACGGCCCCTATACCTACAAGGGTGGCTGGAACCCGGCCGCCATCATCGCGCTGGTGCTGGGCATCCTGCCCAACCTGCCGGGCTTTCTGTCCAAGGCCGGCATCATCGGCGCGGTGGCCCCGTTCTGGACCGATCTTTACGGCTATGCCTGGTTCGTCGGGCTTGCCGTCTCGGCCGCGGTCTATCTGGTGCTGATGCGCGGCCGCACCGCAGACTGACCCGTCCCTTCCGGCCCCCCGCCTGGAACCCCGTCCGAACCGTCACCAAGGAGCAGATACATGTCGTTGCTGATCAAGGGAGGCACGGTCGTCACCGCCGACGCGACGACGCGGGCCGACGTCTACTGTGCCGATGGCCGCATCGTCGCGGTGGGCGAAAACCTGGACGTGCCCGCGGGCGCCGAGGTGGTCGATGCCGGCGGTGCGCTGGTGATGCCGGGCGGCATCGACCCGCACACCCATATGCAGCTGCCCTTCATGGGCACGGTCGCGAGCGAGGATTTCGAGACCGGCACCGCGGCGGGGCTGGCCGGGGGCACCACCTCGATCATCGATTTCGTGATCCCCGATCCGCAGCAGCCGCTGATGGAGGCCTATCGCACCTGGCGCGGCTGGGCGGAGAAGGCGGTGGCCGATTACGGCTTCCATGTCGCCGTCACCTGGTGGGACGACAGCGTCCATGCCGATATGGGCACGCTGGTTCGCGAGGAAGGCGTCAACAGCTTCAAGCACTTCATGGCCTATAAGGGCGCGATCATGGCGCCCGACGAGGTTCTGGTCCGCAGCTTCCAGCGCTCGCTGGAACTGGGCGCCATGCCGACCGTCCATGCCGAGAACGGCGAACTGGTCTGGACGCTGCAGCAGAAGATCAAGGAGATGGGCATCACCGGCCCCGAGGGTCACCCGCTGTCGCGGCCGCCCGAGGTGGAAGGCGAGGCCGCCAACCGCGCGATCCGCATCGCCCAGGTGCTGGGCGTGCCGATCTATGTGGTGCATGTCAGCTGCAAGGAGGCGCTGGAAGCCATCACCCGCGCCCGGCTGGAAGGCCAGCGGGTGTTCGGCGAGGTGCTGGCCGGCCATCTGGTGGTCGACGACAGCGTCTATCGCCATCCCGACTGGGATACGGCGGCCGCCTATGTCATGAGCCCGCCTTTCCGGTCGAAGGAGCATCAGGAGGCGCTGTGGCGCGGCCTGCAGTCGGGCAATCTGCAGACCACCGCCACCGATCACTGCTGCTTCTGCGCCGATCAGAAGCGGATGGGCGTGGGCGATTTCACGAAGATCCCGAACGGCACCGCCGGTGTCGAAGACCGCATGGCGGTGCTGTGGCATCACGGCGTCAATGCCGGCCGGATGACGCCCAATGAATTCGTCGCCGCAACTTCGGCCAATGCCGCCAAGATCTTCAACATCTATCCGCGCAAGGGCGCGATCACGCCCGGCGCCGATGCCGATCTGGTGGTCTGGGACCCCAAGGCCACGAAGACCATTTCGGCCAGGACCCATCATCAGCGCATCGACTTCAACATCTTCGAGGGCATGACCGTCGAGGGTGTGGCCGCGGTGACCGTCTCGGCCGGCGAGGTGGTGTATCGCAACGGTGCGCTGGACGTGAAGACCGGCCGCGGCCGCTATGTGAAGCGGCCGAACTTCGCGCCGATGTTCGACGCGCTGGGCAAGATTGCGACCGCAAAGGCACCGGTGCCGGTGGAGCGCAAGCTGCCTGATGCGGCAGAATAATCAGCGCGCCGTAACGACTCCGGCTCCTCTTCGGCCCCGGCAGGGATGCACGCCCTGCCGGGGCCTTTTCATCTGACGGTCCTGCATGACGCGGGTGACCGGCCGGTGTATCGTTGGCACAAGAGGACGAGGGCGAAGCGCGGCCAGGGGCTGCGGGGCGGGAGTCTGGGATGGCGATCGATCCGGTCGCGCTCAACCGAAGACTGTTGCATGCGGCTGCCGATGCCGGAGGGCCGGCGGCGGCCTTGGTGGCATGGACAGCCGCCCTGGGGGATGCCACCGGGGCGGTGAGGGTGACGCTCTGGCAGGCCGGCCGGAATGCGGCGGCCATCCGGATCCTTGTCGACTGGAAAGCGCCGGGTATCGATGCCGGGGCCGACGGTCCGCGCTGCGAGCAGGTGATCCGCCTGCTGATCCATCCGCGCCAGGTGCTGGCGACCCTGGTCCTGCCGGCCGCCATGATGCCCGGCGGTGCGGGCGAGGTGGTGCCGGCCGATCTGGTCCGCGATCTGGGCGCCCAGCTGAAGATCCTGCTGCAGGGCCTGGCCGCCGAGGAACGCGCCGCCACGCTGGCGGCGGCGCTGGATGCCGGCCGCGACGGCGTGGTGGTGGTGGAGGCGCGGCCGGTGGACGGCCCGCCGGGCCGTCTGGTCCATGTCAGCCGCCATTTCGACCCGGCCGCGGCACCGGCCGTGCTGCCGCCGCCGCTGGACCGGCCCGGCATGGCGCGGCCGCTGCGCGAGGCGGCGGCACGGGCCGCCGCCCAGGGGGAGGCGCAGGCGCTGGAGATGCTGCATCCCGGCGACGGCACGCCCCGGGTTCTGAAGATGAGCATCCAGGCCCTGCCGCCGGCGCGGCTGTTCGAGGGCGGCTGGCTGGGCGTGCTGCGCGATCCGGCAGCACCGCCGGGCGAGGCCGAGGTCATTGCCAGCCAGCGGAAGATGATCCAGGCGCTCTACGACGCCAACCCGCTGCCGATGTGGATCTATGACGAGCAGGATTTCCGCCTGCTGTCGGTCAACGAGGCGATGGTCGGAAAATACGGCTATGACCGCGAGACCCTGCTGGGCATGACCCTGCTGGACCTGCGCCCGGCCGAGGATGTCCCGGCGCTGATGACCCGGCTGACCACCCGGGCCAGCGGCCACGAGGTGAGCGGCCCCTGGCGGCACCGGGCCGCCGATGGCCGGACCTTCTATGTCGAGATCGCCACCCATCGGCTGGATTGGGAGGGGCGGCCGGCGATCCTGACGGCTGCGATCGACATCACCGACCGCGAACTCGCCAACCGCGTGCTGCGCAGCCGCCAGGGTGAGACCGACCGGCTGCTGCGCATGCAGGCCGCGATTATCGACACCATCCCCGCCCAGGTCTGGCTGCTGGATGTGGCCGGCAATGTGATGGCGGTGAACCGCGCCTGGAGCCGCTTCGCCGAAGAGATGGGCGAGACGGCACCGGATGTTCAGGTCGGCCGCGACTTCCGGGGCGCGGCCGGCGGCTATGGCGGCGCCGAACCCGCCGGCCCGGCCCGCATGGCGCCGCCGATCCAGGCCGATGCGGTGGCGGCGATCCTGTCGGTGGTGACCGGCCGGCTGCCCGAGATCAGCCATGAATACCGGCTGAAGGTGCGCGACCAGACCCGCTGGTTCCGGATGACGGCGGTGGGCGTTACCGACGAGGCCGGGCTGCCGAACGGTGCGGTGGTGATGTCGGTAGAGATCACCGACATGAAGCGGGCCCAGTTCGAAATCATGGCGGCGCAGAACCGGGCGATCGCCGCCAGCGCTGCCAAATCGCTGTTCCTGGCCCATATGAGCCACGAGCTGCGCACGCCGCTGAATGCAGTGATCGGCTTTGCCGACGTGATCGAGGGCCAGATGCTGGGCCCTGTGGGGGTCGGCACCTATCGCGACTATGCCGGCCATATCGCGGTGGCCGGGCGGCATCTGCTGCAGATCATCGACGGGCTTCTGGACCTGGCCAATATCGAAAGCGGCCAGCTGTCGCCGGAACGGCGGGCGGCCGGGCTGGATGCGCTGGTGCGCGAGGCGGCGACATCCTGCGCCGCCGTGCTGCGCCGCTATGGCGCGACGCTCGATATCGGGGCCCGCGGCAACACCACCGCCGATGTCGATGCCCGCCTGACCCGGCGCATGATCGGCTTCCTGATCGACAATGCCATCCGCTATGGCCATCGCGGCGGCCATGTCCAGATCCGCATCGACGGCAGCGCCGATGATCGCGTGTCGATCGACATCACCGACGACGGGCCGGGGGTTCCGGCCGAGCGGCTGCAGACCGTGACCGAGCCGTTCTCGATGCCGTCGGGGTCGGTGCGGCCCGAACGCGCCGGGGTGGGGCTGGGCCTGCCGCTTGCCCGCCATTATGCCGAGCTGCATGGCGGGCGGCTGGAACTGACCGACCGGTGTGCGGCGGGGGAGGCGTCAAGCGGGCTGCGGGTCCGGATCACCCTGCCGCGGCATCCCGAGGCCTGACCGCCCGATCATCGCGGCCAGACCGTCGTCAGCGCCTCCAGAACCAGGGTCGTCGTCTCCGCATGCAGGGCCGGCCGGTCGCGGCCGTCGCCATCCCGGCAGAGGATGCCGTCGCCCGGCTGCTCCCGGTCAAGGATCGCCGCGGCCCCGGGCTTGCAGAGGCCGATGAAGCTGAAATGGGCGGCATCGGGGAGTTCGTGGACGTCGGTCGACCGGTCCGGCAGCAGCCCGGCCAGGCGCCGGGCTTCGGTTTCGGCCGGCAGATGAATCCGGTCGATACCGGCGGCGATCACCAGCACCGGGATCGTGATGCCCTTGAGGCTGGCTTGCGTGAAGCCGCCGATGCCGCCCGGATCCAGGGCGATGACCGCGCTCACGCGCGGATCCGCCAGATCCGCCGCCATGTGCGACCGCCAGTCGGGATCGGACAGCCGGCCGATCCGGGCCAGGATGGTGCAGGCGATGCTGGTGGTCTCGGCGCAGTTTCGGGTGAAGGCGTCGGCATCGAACCGGCCGCCGGCGATTTCGACCGCCGTCCAGCCGCCGAGCGAATGGCCGATGACGGCGATGCGGGCCGGATCGACCATGGCGGAGAGATCGGCTGCGCCGGTCAGGTGATCGATCACCCGGCTGAGATCGGCCGGGCGCCGCCACAGCGCGGCCGCCTGATCGGGATCGTGGTCGAAGGTGGAGGTGCCGGGATGATCGGTCGCGGCAACCACATAGCCTGCGTCTGCAAGTTGTACGGCAAGCCAGGCCTGGTTGAAGCGGTTGCCGCCGAAGCCGTGGGAGAGCACGACCAGCGGGTGGCGGCCGGAGAGGGGGGTGGCGGCCTCGCGGACCGCGACGCCCTGGAAGACCGGGTTGTCGCCCACCAGCCGGGGCGTGCCGTCATCGGCCGCCGGGTACCAGATCGCGAGGGTGAGAGGGTGCGGCCGCTCCGGCGTCTCGATCGTGGCGGTCCGGAAACCGGGCGTGGCCGACGCGCCGGTGATGCCCAGCAGCAACCAGGCGAGGGCGAGCAGGAGGCGGGAGCGCAAACGGGGCATGCAGAGAGCCTTCAGGTGATGGGAACCACCCGGCCGTCATGCCCGATCTGCCGCCGCGCGGCGTCCTCGATCACGATCGAGGACGTCCGGGATCGCGATTCAGGTCAGCCGCTCCGCGAAAAAGGCCAGAATCTCGTCCCGCGCGGCCAGGGTCGGCTGGCCGGCCTCGTCGATCAGATGGGCGGTGACCACGCTGTGGGGGGTGGGGACATGGCGGGCGAAGAAGGGGGAAAGCCCCTCGCGCCGGGCGGCCGTGTCGGGCAGGGTGCGCGGCCGGAAGCGGTCGCCCAGCGCGCGTTCATAGGCGGCGAAGCGCTCGGCCCGGCAGACGGCATCGCCGGCGAAGCGATAGGCCAGCACCGTCAGATCCTCGCGCTCCAGCCGGGCGCGGACCGCGGCCAGTTCCTCGGGCGGGCTCTCTATCGCCGCGGGTGCATCCAGCGGCAGAGAGGGCTGGCAGAGCACCGGGGCGAGCACGGCCGGCTCCAGCATCATCGACAGCGCATAATTGCCGGTGAAGCACATGCCGATGGCCCCCACGCCCGGCCCGCCGCAGGCCTGGTGCGCGATCCGGGCCAGGCCGCGCAGCCAGTCGGTGACGGCACCGGGGCCGCCGGTCGCCACGGCGCGAAAGGTGGCGGCGATGCAGGTGCGGCGGAAGATCGCGGCCCCCTCATCCGCCCCCGGCACCGCGCCGTCGCGGCCGAAGAGCGACGGCATCCAGACGGTGAAGCCGGCATCGCGCACCCAGCGGGCGAAGCGGGCGACCTCGGGGCTGATGCCCGGCATTTCGGTCATCACGATCACGGCGGGGCCCCCTGCTCCGGCTCCCGCTCCGGCTCCTGCTCCCTGGCCGCCCACCCAGACCCGGCGGGTGACGTCGTCGATGGTGATCTCGCGCGGCTCGAAATCCGCCAGATCGTCGTCCTGATCCAGTGCGTGCATGGGGGCGTCTCCTGGTGGGCTGGTCTTGCCCCCAGGATGGCGGGCGGGCATGCTGGTCGCCAGTGGCCGGATTGACATGTTTCGGGGATTTTTCGCCAGGATGATCATCGAGCTGATCGCCCTCGACGGCATGATGGCTTCGGGGCTCGCCATCACCGCCGATCTGGTCGAAACCGCCAACCGGCTGCGCGGGCAGGCGGGGCGGACGCGGCTTTTCAGCCTGCGCCTGTCCGGTGCCGGCGCCGGGGTGGCCGGTGCCTTTCTGAACCTGACGGTCGCCGAGGCAGATGCGCCGCCGGCCGATCTGCTGGTGGTGCCGGGGCTGGGCTTCGCGACGCCGGACGCGCTGGCGGCGGGGCTGGCCCGTCCCGATGTGCAGGCGGCGGGGGTGCGGCTGGCGGCGGCGGTGGCCGGCGGGGCCGAGGTGGCGGCGGCCTGTTCCTCGGTCTTTCTGCTGGCGGCGGCGGGGCTGCTCGACGGGCGGCGGGCGACGACCAGCTGGTGGCTGGCCCCGGTTTTCGCCCGGATGCATCCGCAGGTCCGGCTCGATCCGGATGCGCTGGTGGTGCGCGACGGGCCGGTCACAACCGCCGGTGCCGCGATGGCGCAGATGGATCTGATGCTGCAGGTGGTGGCGCGCCATGGCGGGCCGGGCCTGGCGCAGGATTGCGCGCGGCTGCTGCTGCTGGACCAGCGGTCATCCCAGGCACGCTATATGGCGCCGGGTTTCATGGCCGCGGCCGATGACCGCATCGCCCGCGCCGAGGCCTGGGCGCGGGCACGGCTGGGCCAGCCCTTCACGGCCGCGGAGATGGCGGCGGCGGCGGGGCTCGCGCCCCGAACCTTCGCCCGCCGGATGGCCCGCGCCACCGGCCTGTCGCCGGTGGGCTTCATCCAGCGCCTCAGGCTGGAGCGGGCGACGGAGCTGCGCGAGACGACCAGGCTGTCGATGGAAGAGATCGCAGCCCGGGTCGGCTATGCCGATGCCTCGACGCTCCGCCGGCTGATGCGGCGGGTGGGCGCTGTCGGCCGGCGGGTGTGACCACGCCGGATCAGCCCGGCTTCTGCCATGCCATGACCACGAAATAGGGCACGCGGGCATATCGCGCCGCCTGATCCGCGGGCCCGCCGGTGGGGGCCGGTTCGTCGAACCAGGTAAGGCGGAGGCCGGCCTTCAGGAACAGCTGCATATAGGTCGACAGCGGCCGGTGCCAGTTCACGATCCGGATGCCGCGCCAGCCGACCTGCATCGGCCGGCTTTCCAGATAGCGGTCGAGGGCGAAGTGATCGGGCCGGCCATCGGCATCATACTGCCAGCCACGATCTGCCGAGGCGCTGGTGAACCCGGTCAGGTTGGCGACCAGCAGGCTGCCGCCCGGCTTCAGCACCCGCGCCATTTCGGGGATCGCGGCCTCGATGTCGGGGATGTCGATCAGGGTCAGACAGCTGACCACCAGATCGAAGCTGGCCTCGGGGAAGTCGAGCGCTTCGGCGCGGCCCGGGCGGTAATCGCCGTCGGGATCGCGCGCGCGGGCGACGGCGAGCAGTTCCGGGGTGGGGTCGATGCCGGTCGCCCGGATGCCTTCCCGGGCGAGGATCCGGCAGAAGCGGCCCTCGCCGCAGCCGACATCGAGGGCCGAGCGGAAACCCCGGCCGCGAAGCCAGGGGATCAGGACCGGATCGAGCACATGGGCGCGGCCGTAATCGCCGTGCTCACCCTGCTCGCGCACCCAGGCGTCGGCGGAAGCCCGCCAGCCGTCGTCGTCCTTGCCGGTCATGATCCCGTCTCCCGCAGGCGGTCAGCGTCCGCCGGCCACCCTGACGATGGTGCCCGACACGTAAGAGGAGGCGTCGGATAGCAGGAACAGGATCGTCTCGGCAACCTCTTCCGGGCTGCCGGCGCGGGCGAGGGGGATGTTGGGCGCCATGCGTTCCACCCGGTCGGGCATGCCGGCATCGGCATGAATGCCGGTCTCGATCAGCCCCGGCGCCACCGCATTCACCCGGATGCCGTCGGCGGCGAGTTCGCGCGACAGGCCGATGGTCAGGCTGTCGATCGCGCCCTTGGAGGCGGCATACCAGACGAATTCCCCCGGGCTGCCGAGCGTGGCGGCTGCGGAAGAGACATTGACCATCACGCCGCCCCGGCCGCCGCGGCTGGTCGCCATGGCCTGCGCCGCCGCCCGGGCGACCATGATCGCGCCGGTGACGTTCAGATCGATCACCCGGGTGATCACGGCCGGATCGGCATCGGCAAGCCGCGCACCGGTGCCGGTGATGCCGGCATTGTTGACCAGATGGGTCAGGCCGCCGAAGCGTTCGACCACCGCCGCCACCAGCGCATCGGCGGCACCCGGCTCTCCCATGTCGCCGCGGAAGGCCGCTGCCCGGGCACCCGTGGCTTCCAGTTCGGCCACCAGCGCGGTTGCCGCGGCCTCGTCGCGGGCATAGTTGACCGCCACGCAATAGCCGGCGGCCGCCGCCAGCCGGCAGGTCGCGGCGCCGATGCCGCGCCCGCCGCCGGTCACCAGCAGGATCTTCTCCGCATCCCGGGTCATCCCGTCTCTCCCTTGCCCATGGATATCGCCTCACGACCGCACATCCGCGCATTGACCGCAAGGCCCGGAGGCGAGGATACTTGATGATCTTTGATCAAACAATGCGGGCCGAGCGAGCGATGTCCACCGAGAGCATTCCTGCCACCGATCCTGCTCCCGTGACCGACCCCTGGCCGGTGGACGAGCCGCGCTCGCTCACCCTCGCCAACCGGACGATGGTCGAGGCGCTGGGGGCGACCGCGGCGCGCCTGCCCGACCGGACGGCGTTGTTCTATTACGGCGCGACGCTCGACTATGCCGGGCTCGCGGCGGCGGTGGAGCGGCTGGCGGCGGTGCTGGTCGGCCGTTTCGGGGTGCGGCGGGGCGACCGGGTGCTGATCGCGCTGCAGAACTCGCCGCAGTATGTGATCGCCTATCATGCCGTGCTCAGGGCCGATGCGGTCGGCGTGCCGGTGAACCCGATGTATCGAAGTGCGGAACTCTCTCACATCCTCGCCGACAGCGGCGCCCGGGTCGCGATCCTGGGCGACGAGCTGGTGGAGAGTTTTGCGCCGCTATCGGGTGCGGATGGCCCGCTGGAGACGGTGATCGCCGCGCATTACGACGACATGGCGGGCTGGGATCCGCGCTTTCCGAAACCGGCGGTCATGACCGCCGGCCGGGCGGCGCTGCCCGATGGCTGGTACGACTGGCGGCAGGTGATGGCGCAGGAGACGACGCCGCTGCCGCCGGCCGCGGGCGGGCCGGACGATCTCTGCCTGATGCCCTATACCTCGGGCTCGACCGGGCGGCCCAAGGCCTGCATGCACACCCATTTGTCGGTGCTGTTCACGGCGGAGGCGCAGCAGCGGCTTTATCGGATGACTGCCGAAGACGTCGTCACCGCCTTCCTGACCCTGTTCCATGTCGCGGGCATGCAGGCCTCGATGAACGCGGCCCTGGTTGCGGGCTGCGAAATCGTGCTGATGACCCGCTGGGACCGCGATCTGGTGCCGGTGCTGCTGGCCGGGCGGCGGGTGAGCTTCTGGAACGCGGCGCCTGCGATGGTGGTCGACGTGCTGGGATCGGACAATTTCGACCCGGCCTGTCTGGATCGGGTGCGGGTGCTGACCGGCGGCGGCGCCGCCATGCCCGAGGCGGTGGCGGCGGAGCTGAAACAGCGCTACGGCCTGACCTTCATCGAAGGCTATGGCATGACCGAGACCATGTCGCCCACCCATATGAACCCGATGCACGCGCCCCGGCCGCAATGCCTGGGCATCCCGATCCACGACACCGATGCCCGCATCGTCGACCCCGACACCCTGGCCGAGCTGCCGGTGGGGGAGACGGGCGAAATCGTGGTGGCCGGGCCGCAGATCCTGAAAGGCTACTGGCGACGCCCCGAGGCCGATGCCGAGGCCTTTTTCGAGCGAGACGGCAAGCGTTTCCTGCGCACCGGCGATCTGGGCCGGCGCGATGCGGCTGGCTATTTCTACGCCGTCGACCGGCTGAAGCGGATGATCAATGTCGGCGGCTTCAAGGCCTGGCCGGCGGAGATCGAGACCACATTGTTCCGCCATCCCGCCATCCGCGACGCCTGCATCATCTCGGTGCCCGACGACCGCCGGGGCGAGGCGGTGAAGGCAGTGATCGTGCTGAAACCCGAGGCGAAGGGCCGGGTGACGGCAGAGGACATCATCACCTGGGCCCGCGGCGAGCTTGCCGCCTACAAGGTGCCCCGCTTCATCAGCTTCGCCGACGACCTGCCGCGCACCGCCACCAACAAGGTCGACTGGCGCAGCCTGCAGGAGGCGGAGCGGGGGCGGCTCAGGCAGACCGGGCCATGACCTGCCGCATCTCGTGCATCACCCGGTCGGTTTCCTCTGAGGCGGTCAGGGATTCGCCGCAGGCCGGGCAGTAATCTGCACGTACCTGCCGTATGACCGTCGTGGTGCCGTTGCAGGTGAACGTCTGATCGCGCGTGTCGGGTACAAGCTCCGCTGCACCACAAACCGGGCATTTCATCCGGGGACCTCCTTGAACCAGGGGTGGGGGCAAGAGCGGCAATTCTTCACCCCCGCCGCCCGCCCATCAACCGCACTCCGATCACGGCGGCGGCGGCGCCGAAGCAGAGATACCAGGCCGGGGCATGCGGGTCGCCGGTGACGCCGATCGCCCAGGTGGCGATGAAGGGGGCGAAGCCGCCGAACAGGGTGACGGCGAAATTATAGGCGATGGACATGCCGGTGGCGCGGGTCTCAGGGGGGAACAGGCCGGCCATGGCGCCGCCGGCCGGGCCGGTGAACGCCGCGATCGGGATGGCCAGCGCCGCCTGGACCAGGATCAGCGTCGGCAGATGGGGGAAGCTGGTGAGGGTGGCGAGCGCGGGCCAGCTGGCGGCGAGCAGCACCAGCGCCGCCGCGGTCATCACCGGCTTCGGGCCCCGGCGGTCGGCCAGGATGGCGAAGCCCGGCACGAAGAGGACGGCAACCGCCAGCGCCACGGCATTGGAGATCAGCGCCCCGTCGGCGGCGATGCCCAGTTCGCGGATGGCATAGGTCGGCATGTAGACCAGAAAGAAATAGGTGCAGATCGTCCAGAGGATGGTGATGCAGAACCCGGCGAGCGCCGCGCGTGGATGGGCGCGGATGACATGGCCCGGAGATATCCGGGGGGCCTGAGGATGGCGCGCCGCCTGGCGGGCGGCGAATTCCGGCGGCTCTTCGGTGTGGCGGCGGATGTACCAGCCGATCGGCCCGATGACCAGGCCGACCATGAACGGCACCCGCCAGCCCCAGGCCTCGACCTCGGCGGGGGAGAGCAGGCCGGTGACCAGCGCGCCGGTCAGCGAGCCGGCGAGCAGCGCCGTCAGCTGGGTCATCTGCTGGAAACTGGCCTGGACCATGCGGCGGCCGGGCCCGGCATATTCCACCAGCCAGGCGGTGGCGACCCCCATTTCACCCCCCGCCGAGAAGCCCTGGATCAGGCGGCCGATCACGATCAGCACCGGCGCCCAGAGGCCGATCTGGGCATGGGTGGGGGCGAAGGCGATGAGGGCGGTGCCGAAGACCATGGTGGTGATCGTCAGGCTGAGCGCCGCCTTGCGGCCGCGCCGGTCGGCCAGCGTGCCCAGCACCAGCGCACCCACCGGCCGCATGGCGAAGCCCACCCCGAAGGTCGCGACCGCCAGCAGCAGCGAGGTCCAGTCCGAGCCGGTCGGGAAGAACAGTTTCGCGATCACCACGGCGAAATAGCCGTAGACCGCGAAATCATACCATTCCAGCAGGCAGCCCACCGTCGCCGCGATGATCGGCCTGAGGCGCCGCCGCCGCGTGGCGGCGACCGGTAGTGGTATCGTGGACATGGGCGCGCCCTCTCCGCTGGTGCCCGTTATCAACCTATGATTATATGTCGGGCGAAAGGGCGCAAGCCCGTTGACCTGAGGCCTGGCAGTGCATGTTGGTCAGGCGGAAGGCCGGCAAAAGAGGTCGGTGCGGGCCGGATGTATGCCGGGTTTGCAGATCGTGATCGGCTGCCCGCTTCTGGTGAGGAACTGTTTCGTCAGCTTGAGCAGACCGTTATCGAAGGTATGGAGTTCGGTGATGTTCCAGTCGACGGCCGTTGCCACGTAGACGGCATCTTTCGGGCGGCAGTAGGGCTTCCCCTTTGCGGGTCGCTTTTGGATAATGGCACGGGCCTGGTGCGCCAGAACCGTGTCCAGAGCTGCCACTTGTATGTAATCGTGGTCAAAATAGGCGCCGATTGTGTCCGACGTTACTTTGTCCGCACATCAGAGCGACCGCAAACCTCGACCAGGGCCAGAGCGGGGGTGACGATTTCAACCACACCACGCATGGCGGCCTTTTGCACATCACCGGCCATGGTTCCCCGATCTTCGATAACGTTTCCTGCCGTATCCCGGATTTTTTCATCGCTGATCAGTGCGATCCATGACGCAGCATCCCATACGACCTGCCTAGCGGAGACGGCCATTCCGTAGCGCCCTCAGATAGTCCTCGGTGCCGAGCCCGCCGGTGAAGTCGGGGTCGATGATCTGCTTAAGATCCGGCAGGTCCTGCCTGTCCGGCATGATACGAACATGTTCCGCCTGGATATGGTCGAGGTCATGAGGGCGCCTGTAATGCAGGGTCCCACGCACCTGCAGGCGCCGTCCGGAGAAGACCTCCGCGATTTCACGCCGGGCAATGTCCCGGGCAGCCTCTGCCGTCAGGATGCATTTGATGCGCTGGCCGGTCCGGCGGCTGCGGATGAAGAGTTCATGCCGGCCTCGCGTGTGCGGATGAAGCCCGTCATGGTAACCCTCTACCGTCCCGCGCTCGGTATATGCTTCAACGCGTGGCCGGAGCAGCGTTGCCACGTGATCCGCCAGCTGCCCCGCCCCCTCGGCGGTGAGCTTGAACTCTCCGGCTTCATCTCCCCAGTCGATCACGGTCTCGGCCAGTCCACCGGACACCCGGTCAGCCAGGCGCCTGGCACAGGCAAGAACATCCTGATCGAAACAGACGGGTCGTTCAGCGCCGGTTTGAAGAGAGGCAAGGCCGGCTGCAGCCATCGCCTTCACGTTCAGGGCCCGCGCCTCGATATTGACGCCTGCCTTTCGGGGGAAGGGAGTTGCTTCAATAGCGATGGGACTGTTGGTTGTCGCCCGGGTCACCCGCCATTCAATGATGTTCTCCCCATCACCCGACGCGCGTTCTACGCCTTTGATGATGCCGATCAGATCGCGAAGTTGGCCCGCAAAGTCATCGACCGCGGGCGCCTCACCATCTTTGCTTCCTCTGATCCTGAACCTGACTGGCTGCACCATGGCGGCTTTTCCAACGGCGGGATGACATCTGGCCAGGTCGTGGTACTTCACACCATGACGGGGTTATTTCGGAAGATCTTTCCGCAGCACTACCGCAAGGAGCAGGTTTTTCAAAACCTATGGTCGAATACGATAGATTTATAAAATACGTCTTTATCGTGCCGACGTCAATTTCATCACTCGGCAGGCAATATCCCCCCATCAGGCCGTGGCCTTAGGCGAAGGGTCGCATCCGCGGGAGACGGGAGGGGAGGAGATGCTGTCTCCCGCGGATGCAGGGGCGGTGGAGATCGGATCGGGAGCTACCGGGGAGGAGCCGTCCTCATTCCGCCGCCGCAATCCCGGCGGCGGTGCCATAGCCGCCACCGCCGGGGGTTTCGAAGATGACCTTGTCGCCGCGCTTCAGCGCGATATTGGCCTTGCCGGGCAGGTCGGTCCGGCTGCCGTCGGGGCGCAGCAGGGTGGCACGGGCCGGGGCGCCGGGCTGGCCGCCTTTCAGGCCATAGGGCGGCACGATCCGGCGTTCGAACATGGTGGTCAGCGACATGCCGTCGGTCAGCACCTCGTAGATCCGGATCTGGCCTTCGCCACCCTTGTGCGCGCCGCCGCCGCCCGAGCCGCGGCGGAGGGTCTGGCGTTCCAGGCGGAGCAGGTATTCCGCCTCGATCACCTCGACGGGCGTGTTCATGACATTGGTCAGGTGGACGCGGACCACGCTCATGCCGTCGCGGTCGATGCGCGCACCCTCGCCGCCGCCATGGGGTTCGTAAAAGGTCGCCCAGCGGCCATGGGGGCCGGGGCCGCTGAAGATCAGCAGCCCGGCCGAGGTGTTGCCGCCGGCGGTCATCCGATCGCCCAGCACCGGTTCGAAGGCCATGAACAGGGCGTCGACGGCACGCTGCGAGGTTTCGTGATTGCCGCCGACCACCGGCTTGTCGGGGCCGGGGTCGAGCACCGAGCCCGGGCGGGTGACGATTTCAAGCGGCCGGTAGCAGCCGCCATTGGGCTGGATGGCCGCACCCGCCAGCGATTTCACCACATAGAAGACCGCGGCGCCCGCGATCGAGGGCGTGGTGTTGAGCGGGCCTGCGATCGCATCATCGGTGCCCGACCAGTCGAAGCGGGCCCGATCGCCCGAAATCTCGACCCGCACCCGGATCGCCACCGGCCGGTCGCCCGGCCCGCCATCGTCCAGATAGTCGACGCCTTCATAGACCCCGTCGGGCAGGGCCCGGATCGCGGCGCGCATCTGGGCTTCCGAGATGTCCTGAAGGGCGGCCATGGCGGCGGCGACCGTGTCGGCGCCGTGGCGTTCGACGATTTCCAGGATCCGGCGCTCGGCGACCCGGGTTGCCGCCACCTGGGCCAGCAGGTCGCCCTCGCGTTCGGCGGCGCCGCGGACATTGGCCAGGATCAGGCCGATCTTCTCGTGGTCGGGCTGGTCGCCGGCGAAGATCCGGGTCGGCGGGATCCGCATGCCTTCCATCCAGGCATCGGTGGCGGCGGCGTAATAGCTGCCGGGCGCCGCCCCGCCGATATCGGCCCAATGGGCAAGCTGAACCGAGAAGGCGAGCAGACGATCGCCGGCGAAGACCGGGCGGATCACCTTGACGTCGGGCAGATGGTTGCCGCCGACATCGGGCAGGTTGAGGATCCAGACATCGCCGGGCGCCAGACGTTCGGCCGGCACCCTGTCCAGGAAGGCGCGGATGGTGAAGGCCATCACGCCCAGATGCACCGGCACGTCATGGCCCTGGGCGATCAGCCCGCCTTCGTGGTCGGTCAGGGCCGAGGACAGGTCCCCCGCCTCGCGCAGCAGCGGCGACCGGGCCGAGCGCATCACCACCAGCGACATCTCCTCGGCGGCCGAGGTGAGGGCGTTGCGGATGATCTCGACGACGAAGGGATCGACGGTGGTGGGGAGATCGGTGCTCATGGGCTCAGCTCCCGGTCGCAAGGCGGATGTGCAGATGGCCGAACCGGTCGGTCCAGGCGGTGGCGCCGGGTTCGACCACCACGGTCGAGACCGCATCCTCGATGATCGCCGGGCCTTGGACCTTCAGATCGACGGGCAGGCGGTCGCGGTCGATGCGCGGCGTGTCGACCGGGCCGGTGCCGTCGAACCAGCAGGTGTTGCGGGAATTGACCGGCAGGTCTGCCCCGGACCCGGCGGCGGTCACCGGGGCGGCGGCGATCCGGGTCGCCGGCACCGAGGCGCGCACGCGGATGGATTCCACCTCCCAGGGCTCGTCGGTGGCATAGCCGTAGAGCCGGAGATGGGCCTGATGGAAGGCGCGGGTGATGTCGTCCGCCGCCCGCATGCCGGCGACCGGCACCTCGACCGCGTCGGACTGGCCGACATAGCGCAGCAGGGCGGTTTCGGCGGCGGTGATCAGCCCGGCGTCGATCCCGGCCTCGACCAGCGGCTCGGCCGCCTGGGCGCGGAGTTCGGCGAGCGCCGCATCGAAACGGTCTTCCGACCAGTCGCTGCGTTTCAGGCGCACGGTGCGCTGAAGCGTGAAGGAGGGCTCGGCCGAAATGCAGCCATAGGCCGAGAAGCCGCCCGAGACGCCCGGCACCAGGATGCTGTCGATGCCGACCTCGCGGGCGAGGCCGCAGGCATGCATCGGGCCGGCGCCGCCGAAGGCGATCAGCGTGCAGCCGCGGATGTCGACACCGCGTTCCACCGTCACCCGGCGGAGCGCCCGGGCCATGACCGCATTGGCGACCTGGACCACGCCGAGGGCCGTGCCGTGGGTGTCGCGGCCCAGCGCCTCGCCGATCGGCGCCAGCACCTTCGCCGCCGCGTCGAGATCGAGCCGGATGGAGCCGCCCAGAACCCGGTCGGGATCCAGATAGCCCAGGATGGCATTGGCATCGGTGATGGTGGGCCGGGCACCGCCGCGGGCATAGACCGCGGGGCCCGGATCGGCACCGGCGCTGTCGGGGCCGATGGTCAGCCCGCCATGGGCGGCGCGCACGATCGAGCCGCCGCCGGCACCGATCGATTCGATCGCGACCATCGGCTGGCGCACCGGCCGGCCGGCGAGCCGGCGGTTGCTCGCGATCTCGACCACGCCGTCGACGATCAGCGAGACATCGGTGGTGGTGCCGCCCATGTCGAAGGCGAGGGCATGGGAGATGCCGGCTTCGGCCGCGGCCCCCGCGGCAGCGGCCGCCCCCGCTGCGGGACCCGACATCGCGAGCGAGAGCGGCCGTGCCCGCGCGGCGGCCAGAGAGGTCATGCCGCCCGCGGAGTGGAAGAGATGGACATGGGTGCCCGCCGGCACATGGCCGGCCAGCCGCTCGACATAGGTGGAGGCGAGCGGCATGACGCCCGCATTCAGCACCGTGGTCAGCGTGCGTTCATATTCGCGCGCCTCGGGGCTGACCTCGTGCGACAGCGAGACATGGGGCATGGCCTCGCGCAGCTTCGCGCCCAGCCTCGCCTCGTGGGCGGGTTCGGCATAGGCATGGAGCAGGGCGACCGCCACGGCGCCGGCGCCGCTGGCCCGGACTTTGGCGACCAGGCGCTCGATCTCGGCATCGGTGGGCTCGACCACCACCCGGCCCTGGGCATCGACGCGCTCGTCGAAGCCGAAACAGCAATCCTGGGGCACGTCGGGCGCCAGCCGTGGTGGGGTGGCCAGGTCGTAGAGGGTCTGGCGGCTCTGCCGGGCGATCGCCAGCACGTCCTCGAAGCCGCGGGTGGTGACGAGTGCCACGGGTGCGGTCTTGCCCTCGACCAGGGCGTTGGTGACCATGGTCGTGCCGTGGACGAGTTCCGACACGTCCGCCCAGCCGAGGCCCACGGCGTCCAGTGCCGCGACCAGGCCGCTCAACGGGGCGGAGGGGACGGTCGGGACCTTGGCCAGGCGGCGCTCGCCGCCGGCGGTGTCGATGGCGACGACATCGGTGAAGGTCCCGCCGATATCGATGCCGACCCGCCAGCGGCGCGGGTTCGCGGAGTTGGTCATGATCGTTCCCGAAGTCATGCGGCGCGGGCCTGGGCAAGGACGGTGTCGAGGGTGCGGGCGAGCTTGTCCACGATCTCGGCCAGTTCCTCGCGGCTGGCGGTGAAGGGCGGTGCCAGCAGCACGTGATCGCCACGGATGCCGTCGGCGGTGCCGGGCGAGGGGTAGCAGATCAGGCCGTTCTCGAAGGCCGTCTCGGCCACCCGGGCGGCGAGGCCCAGTTCGGGGGCGAAGGGGGTTTTGCTCTCGCGATCGGCGACCAGTTCGATGGCGCGGAAGAAGCCCCGGCCGCGGATGTCGCCGACGAAGGGGTTCTGGCCGAAGCTCGCCGTCAGCATGTCGTGCAGCGCCAGGCCGTCGATCCGGCATTTCTCGACCAGATCGTCGCGGCGGATCACGGTCTGCACGGCGAGCGAGGCGGCGCAGGCGAGCGTGTGGCCGGAATAGGTGTGGACGCTGGCGACACGGCCGTCAGCGGCGATGATGTCCTGATAGACCTGCTCGGAATAGATCGCGGCACCGATCGGCATGTAGCCGCCGCCCAGCCCCTTGGCGATGGTCATGATGTCGGGCTCGACCCCGTCCACCGCCAGCGCGCGCCAGGCCTCGCAGCGGCCGACGCCGCACATCACCTCGTCCGAGACCATCAGCACGCCATAGCGGTCGCAGATCTCGCGCATCCGCCGTGCATAGCCGGCAGGCGCGGGCACGGCGCCGCCGGCGGCCCCCACCACCGGCTCGAAGAAGAAGGCGGCGACGGTCTCGGGCCCCGCGGCGAGCAGCGCCTGTTCGAATTCGGCGGCCAGCGCCTCGGCCAGCGCTTCCGGGCCGCGCCCCGTGGTGGCGATCGGCCGGTAATCGTTGGCGGCCGAGACGTGGATCACGTCGAGCAGCGCCTTTTCGTAAGGCGCGCGGCGGGCGGGATGGCCCGACAGCGACAGCGTGCCGATGGTGTAGCCGTGCCAGGACTGGTTGCGGGCCACGAAACGGGTGCGGTCGGCGAAGCCGCGGGCGCGCTGAACCTGCAACGCCAGCTTCATCGCGGTCTCGTTGGCTTCCGACCCGCCCGAGACATAGGAGACGCGGGTCAGGTTGCCGCCCGCCTGTTCCACCAGCAGCTCCGACAGCGCGTCGATCGCATCGGTGGTGAAGGTGGTGGTGTAGCCGAATTCCAGCGCCTCCAGCTGGCCGCGCATCGCTGCCAGAACCTCGGGATGCGAATGGCCCAGGCAGAACAGCGCCGGCCCGCCCGAGCCGTCGATATACCGACGGCCGGCGGCATCGTAGAGATACACGCCCTCGCCTTTCAGCGCCTTGGGCAGGATCTGGGTCGGGGCATGCTGGTTGACCCAGCGATGGGGGCGTCCGGACATCAGGCCACCTCGTATCTTCGATCTTTGATCAAACTTTACGCGCATGCCGACGCCTGTCAAGCGGCGCCGGCCGGAGGGGGAGCCGGCACCCCGTCAGAGGCACCGGGGCCGGACGGCGCAGCAGCGCCCGCCCGGCGAGGGGCAGACGAACCGGCTATTCGTCGTCGACAGGATCAAGCGCCGGTTCAGGCTCGACATCGGTGAAGGCTGCGGGATTGACCTCCTGGATGACCTCGGCGGCCTCCATCAGGTCCATGCGGATGGCGTTGGCCGCCGCGACCGGATCGTGGGCGCGCAACGCCGCGATCGCCTCGCCATGATTGACCTCGGTCGCTTTCACGCCGCTCTGGTTGTAGCTCAGCCGGATGAACGGCCCCATCTTCAGCCACAGCATGCGGATGTGCTGCATCAGCACGTCCGAGTTCGAGGCCTTGTAGATGGTGAAGTGGAAATCCTGGTTGAGCGCGAAATAGGTCTCGGCGTCGTTCTCCGCCAGCGCCGCCGCCATGCCGTCGGACAGCTCCTGCAGGCGGTCGCACTGGGCATCGGTGAAATGAGGGGTGGCCAGTTCGGTCGCATGGCCTTCCAGCAGCAGGCGGATGCCCAGGATCTGCCGGAAGCGCTCGTGGGTCATGACCGGCACCTTGACCATGCGGTTGGGCAGCATTTCCAGCGCGCCTTCCGCGACCAGCTGGCGCAGCGCCTCGCGCACCGGCATGGCGCTGACATTCAGCGCCTCGGCCAGTGCGATGATGCCCAGATGCTGGCCCGGCAGAAACCGCCCGGCCATGATCGCCTCGCGCAGCCGCGTGTAGATCTGGTCGCGCAGGGTCGTCTTCATGGGCCGGTCGATGCCTGCCAGATCCAGCAGATTTTGCGTCACGTGCGTCTCCTTGGCCCCTGGTCCTCAAGTCTTCTGCCCGGCGGCCCGATCGTCGGGTGTTGCCGACATCAGGCCGCATCGGGTTCAAAATGCGGGATCGCCGCGATCAGCTCCGCCGTGTAGGGGTGGGCCGGGCGGTCGAAGACGGCGGCACTTTCCCCCGCTTCCACCACCTGGCCGCGCCGGAGCACCACCACCGTCTCGCACAACATCCGCACCACATTCAGATCGTGGCTGACGAAGAGATAGGTCAAGCCGGTTTCGCGTCGAAGGCGATCCAGCAAACCCAATACCACCGCCTGAACCGACACGTCGAGTGCGGCGGTCGGCTCGTCCAGGATCAGCAGCCGCGGCTCCACCGCGATCGCGCGGGCGATGCCGACCCGCGCCTTCTGGCCGCCCGACAGCTGATGGGGGAAGCGGTCGAGCAGCTCGCGCGGCAGGCCGACCCGATCGGCCAGATCCTCCGCCCGCGCTCTCAGGCTGCGGGCGCCCTGCGGGCCGCCCAGCCGGCGCAGCGGGTCGACGATGCTGTCGAAGGCGGTGAAGCGCGGGTTCAGGCTCTCGGTCGGGTCCTGAAACACGATCTGGATGTCGCGCCGCAGCCGGTGGCGGTGGAACACCGCGGCCGGCACCCGGGAGATGTCCTCGCCATCGAACAGGATCTCGCCCGCGGTGGCATCGACCAGCCGGCAGACCATGCGCGAGATGGTGGTCTTGCCCGATCCGCTCTCGCCCACCAGCCCCAGCGCCTGCCCGGCATTCAGGCGGAAGGCGACGTCGTCGACGGCGTTCACGTCGCCGAACCGCTTGATCAGGCCGCGCAGTTCCAGAAGCGGTGTCGCCGGGCTGGCGGTCGCCGGTGCCCGGTGTGCCGCTTCGGCCGGCCTGGTGGCGAGGGAAGCGGCTTCGGGGGCCGCCGCCACCAGATCGTCGAGTGTGGACTCACGCCGTGGCGTCGCGGCGACCAGACGGCGGGTATAGGGGTGCTGCGGCCGGGCGAACAGCTCGGCAGAGGGTGCCGCCTCGACCAGCAGGCCGCGTTCCATCACCGCAATCCGGTCGCAATAGGCGGCGGCCAGGCCCAGATCATGGGTGATCAGCATCATCGACATGCCCCGCTCGCGGGTCAGCGTCGCCACCAGATCCATCACGGTCTTCTGGGTGGTGACATCCAGCCCGGTGGTCGGTTCGTCGGCGATCAGCAGATCCGGGTGGCAGGCAAGGGCCAGCGCGATCATCACCCGCTGGCACATGCCGCCCGACAGCTCGTGCGGATAGGCCTCCAGCCGCTTCGCCGGATCGTTGATGCGGACCTGATCGAGCAGTTCCACCGCCTTGGCCCGCGCCCGCCGGCCGGTCAGCCCCTCATGGGCCATCAGCACATCGGCCAGCTGGTCGCCCACCTTGCGGATCGGGTTCAGCGCCGCGCGCGGGTTCTGGAAGATCATCGAGATCGCACCGCCGCGAAGCCGCTTCATGGTCGACCGCGAGGCGCCGACCAGATCCCGGCCGCGATAGAGGATGCGGCCGCCATCGATCCGGCCCGCCCGGTCGAGCAGGCCGGTGATCGCATAGGCGGTGACCGACTTGCCGGATCCGCTTTCCCCCACCACGCCCAGCGCCTGGCCGGGGGCGATGTCAAACGAGATGCCGCGGATCGCCTCCACCCGGCCGCGGCGGGTGGAAAAGCCGACCTTCAGATCCTGAACCGAGAGCAGGGGCTCTGCGGCATCGGCGCCGGTGTTGCGGGCAAGGGTCCGGGTCATCGTTGCGTGATCCACCATCATGTCCGCATCCTGGGGTCGAGCATGTCGCGCAGGCCATCGCCGAGCAGGTTGAAGCACAGCACGGTCGCGACCAGGGCGAGGCCGGGGAAGGCCACGGTCCACCAATAGCCGGTGGTGATGAAGCGGGCGCCTTCGGCGACCATGATCCCCCATTCGGGGGTCGGCGGCTGCACACCCAGGCCGATGAAGGAGAGGCCGGCGGCGTTCAGGATCGACCAGCCCAGATTGAGCGAGATCTGCACCATCATCGCCGGCATCACATTGGGCAGCAGGAAGCGGAACAGCACCGCCGCCTTGCCGTTGCCCGAGGCGCGTGCCGCCTCCACCCAGCCCAGATCGCGGCGGACATTCACCTCGGCGCGGGCGAAGCGGATGTAGAAGGGCAGGTTGATGATCGCGGTCGCATAGACCACGTTCTCGACCCGGTTGCCCAGGGCCGCGACCAGCGCCATGGCCAGCACGAAAAGCGGGAAGGCCATGACCACGTCGACCGCCCGGCCGGTGACCTTGTCGAAGCGGCCGCCCAGATAGCCGGCCGCCCCGCCGATGGCGGTGCCGATGGCGAAGGACAGGATCACCGCCGCGACCGCGATGCCGAGATCGAGCCGGGTCGCCACCAGCACGCGGCTGAAGATGTCGCGGCCGAGCCGGTCGGTGCCGAACCAGTGCTCCGCCGAAGGCGGCGTCAGGGCGTTGGCGACGTTGGAGGTGAGCGGATCATGCGGCGCGATCGCCGGGCCCAGGATCGCGATCACCACCAGCAGCAGGGTGACCAGGGCGGCGCCGGCGGTGACCGCATTGCCGCGCAGCACCCAGCCCACATGTTTCAGCGTTGCCGTGCTCATTCGATCACCACCCGCGGATCGGCGATCCCATAGGCGAGATCGACCATCAGATTGACCACCACGAAGATGCCGGCCATCAGCAGGACGAAGCCCTGCACCGGGGCATAATCCGAGGCGAGCAGCGCATCCAGCGTGTAGGAACCGACGCCCGGCCAGGAGAAGACCTTCTCCACCAGCACATTGGCGCCGAGCATGGTGGAGAACATGATGCCGGTGGTTGTCAGCACCGGCAGAATGGCGTTGCGGAGCGCATAGACATTGACCACCTTCCAGCCCGGCAGGCCGAGCGAGCGGGCGGTGCGGACGAAATCCCCGCCCAGCGCCGCCAGCATCGAGGCGCGGGTCATGCGGGCCAGGGGCGCCAGCACGAACAGGGCCATGGTGATCGCCGGCAGCATCAGCTGGCCGAGGGCGGCCTGGAAGACCTCCAGGTCGCCGGCGAGCAGCGCGTCGATCAGCAGGAAGCCGGTCACCGGCGGCGGCGCGATCAGGAAGACGTCGATCCGGCCGGTGGGGTCGGGCGCCCAGCCCAGCAGATAGTAGAAGACGAAGATCAGCAGCAGGCCCGAAACGAAGGTCGGCATCGCCACACCGGCGGTGCAGACCACGCGGACCACATGGTCGAGCACCGAGCCGGGCATCAGCGCCGCCAGGATGCCGAGCGGCAAAGCGGTCGCGAGCGCCAGCACAAGGGCGACCACGGTGAGTTCGAGCGAGGCGGGCAGGCGTTCGGCCAGATCGTCCAGCACCGGCCGGCCGGTGGTCATCGAGGTGCCGAGATCGCCGGTCGCGACATCGCCCAGATAGAGGATCAGCTGTTCGGGCAGCGAGCGGTCGAGGCCCAGCTTCTCGCGCATCGCCTGGATTTCGGCCTCGCCGGAATTCGGACCAGAGGCGAAGAAGACGGCCGGGTCGCCGGGCAGAAGCCGCATCAGCACGAAGGTGAAGACCAGCACGCCCAGCAGCACCGGCAGGGCGGCGGCCAACCGTCGGGCGGACCGGTATGCGATCGAGCGCATGGGGGGCGTCCTTTCCCTGAGGCGGGTGGCTGCCCCGTGGCCCGGGCGATGGCCCGGGCCACGGGGCAGGGCGGCGTCACTTGGTCCGGGTCAGGCTGCGATAGTCGGTCTGACGGTGGAACCAGTAGGTGAAGCCGTCGATGTTCCTGGCCATCACCGCATCGAGCGCGGGCTGCCAGAGCATCACGACCGGCACCTCGTCGGCGGCGATCTTGACCATGCGCTTCGCGGCCGCTTCATAGGCCGCGGGGTCGCGCTCGTAGCGCGCCTTGGCGGTCAGTTCGGCCAGTTCCTCGTTCACGAACGAGCCGTAATTCCACCGGGTCTCGCCCTGGAAGAACACCCGGAAGAAATAGTCGGCCGAGGGCAGCCAGGCGATGGCGCTTTCGGTGAAGAAGGGCAGCTTCTTTTCCGAGATCAGGGTGCCCATCTGCGCATCCGGCACCTTCTCGACGGTGACGTCGATGCCGATCTTGCCGAGCGATTCCTTGATCAGCGCCGCGATCGGCTCGCTGGTCGCGGCCGAGCCGACATTGAACGAGAAGGTGGTCTTGAAGCCGTCGGGGAAGCCGGCCTCGGCCAGCAGGCCCTTGGCCTTGTCGAGGTTGGTGGAATAGGGCAGGCGCTGCGGGAATTTGCCGGTGTCGGGCAGGTCCTTCCAGGTCGCCCCCCAGAGCGGCGCGCCGCGGCGGTAGAGGGCGGCGGTGAACATGTCGTCGAAGGGCAGCGCATGGGCGATCGCCTGGCGGACCTTGACGTTGTCGAACGGCGCCATCCGGGTGTTGAAGGCGATCATCTGGAAGGCGTTGACCTGCGGGATCGACACCACCTTGACGGCGCCGCGATCCTTCAGCGCCAGCACGTCGCTTGCCTGCAGATCGATCGAGAGATCGGCGTCGCCGCGCTCGATCAGGCTGGCGCGGGTCGATGCCTCGGGCACGGTCTGGACGATGATCCGCTTGAAATAGGGCAGCGGGCCGCTCTTCCAGTCGTCGAACCGCTCCAGCACCACCTGCTGGCCGGCCTTGAAGGTCGAGACCTTGTAGGCGCCGCCCGAGGCCTGGTTTTCCTTCAGCCACTCGGTCGCCCAGGGATCCTCGGCGGTGGCGTGTTCCCTGGCGAGCTTCGAATTCAGGATGACCGGGAAGACCACGGCCAGGTTCGGCACCGCCAGCCGGTCGGGCTTGTCCAGCGTCACCTGGATGGTGTGGGCGTCGATGATCTTGAACTGATCGGGCGATTTCAGCGAACCGGTCGCCATCTGCGCGCCCGGCCCCTTCAGCGACACCGCGCGGTCCAGCGACCACTTCACGTCCTCGGCGGTCACCGGCGATCCGTCGTGGAAGGTGGCGTCGGGGCGGAGCTTGAAGGTGATGGTCAGGCCGTCATCGCTGATCGTGAAGCTTTCGGCCAGCTCCCCCTTCATATGGTCGAAGTCGTAGATATAGCCGTCGCCGAACTTCTTCCGGTCCCAGCTGACCAGCCGGTCGTAGATGTTCCAGTTCAGGCCGAAGCCGTCGCGGGTGATGCCCTGCATGCCGGCGTCCAGGGTGTTCACCTGGCCGCCGGTCACCACGCGCAGCGTCTCTTCCCGGCTCTGGGCCTGGGCTGCGCCGGCAATGGCCGTCAAGGTCAGCGCCGCCGAGGCGGCGGCGGCAATGAGGCGGGCGCGCAGGCGCCCCCTCGGCCGTGTGTGCAGCATTCCTGCCTCCTGTCGATGGGTCCCGTGTGGTTTTTTGCCCGTGCGGTTCTTGTCTGATCCGTCTCGGTCTGGGTCGTCTCGGGGGCTTCAGACGGGTGGTCTGCCGCTCGCCGTCCCGATGCCTTGCGCTCCCCGCAAGGGCATCGGGACGGGAGGGGGATGGTGCGGAAGGTCTGCGTCAGGCGATCAGGCGGCGGCGGCCCTGGACGGAACGCCCAGCATGGCGCGCGCCTCTTCGGGGCTCGCGATCGGCCGGCCCAGCTCCTCGACGATCCGGCGGATCTTGGCGACCTGTTCGGCATTGCTTTCGGCCATCTTGCCCGGGCCGGCATAGAGGCTGTCCTCAAGCCCGACGCGGACATGGCCGCCCATGGCAGCCGCCATGGTCGCGAAATTGATCTGATGGCGGCCGGCGGCCAGCACCGACCATTCGAAGGCATCGCCGAACAGCCGGTCGGCGATGGTCTTCATGTGCATCAGATTGTCGGGGTCGGCGCCGATGCCGCCCAGAATGCCGAACACCATCTGCACGAAGAGCGGCGGGGTCGCGAGCTTGCGGTCCAGGAAATGCGCCAGCGTATAGAGATGGCCGACGTCGTAGCATTCGTATTCGAAGCGCGCGCCCCGGCGTTCACCCATCTCGCGCAGGATGGTTTCGATATCGCCGAAGGTATTGCGGAAGATGACGTCCTTCGTCGCCTCGACATAGGGCTTTTCCCAGGGGAAGCGCCAGGTCTGATAGCGCTGGCCCAGATCGGAATAGACGAAGTTCATCGAGCCCATGTTGAGCGAGCAGATCTCGGGCGAGAGGCCGAGCGGGCCTTCCAGCCGCTGCTCCATGGTCATGGCGGTGGAGCCGCCGGTGGTGATGTTGATCACCGCATCGCATTGCTGGCGGATGCGCGGCACGAAGCCCTCGTAATGGGCAAGCTTCGGGCTCGGTCGGCCGTCTTCGGGATCGCGCGCATGCAGATGCAGGATCGCGGCGCCGGCCTTCGCGGCATCCACCGCCTGGGTGGCGATGTCGTTGGGCGTGTAGGGCAGATGCGGCGACATGGTCGGCGTGTGCACGGCGCCGGTCACCGCACAGCTGATGATCAGCTTCTTGCCGCGGCTGCGGGGCTTTGCGGGCGCATCGGCCGCGGTCTCGGGCGCGTCTGCCATGGGGGAGGGTCCTCGTCCTCGGGGGTAATGACATCAGGGGCATGCCCGTCCGGCCGCGGTCGATCACATGCCATCGTATTCATTCGACGACAGTGGAAGGCCGCGCCCGCCAGGCGGGGAAGACGCCCGGCGAGAGGCCGCCGGGGAAGGCGGCCTGCCGGGCAGGCATGCGGGGGGGAAGGAGGTGGTGAGCGATTGATGCTCGATCTTTGATCAAAGATTTGATCATCTGGCCCCTGCTTGTCAAACTCCTTTCTGCCCCGGCCGTCGTCGAAGACGGCCCTGGCGCATGGGCCCTGGCGCATGAGCCCTGGGGCATGACACACCACAGACGGGGATAACCGATGCTGAGAGGCAGCCTGCCCGAACCGACGCCGCAGACGGCCTGGTTCTGGGACGCGACCCGCAGGGGAGAGCTTTACGTTCAGGAATGCACCGCCTGCGGCGGCCGCCATTTCCCGCCCCGGCCCTTCTGCCCGGCCTGTGGCGGCCGGGAGGTGACGGCGCTGAAATGCAGCGGCCGGGCGACGCTCTGGAGCTATGTGATCAACCACATGGTGCCCAGGGACGGCGATGGCCCCTATGCGGTCGCGGTGGTGCGGCTGGACGAGGGGCCGTTGATGATGACCAATATCGTGGATTGCCCCCAGACGCCCGAGGCGCTGCCGCTGGATATGGCGCTGGAGGTGGTGTTCGAGCCGGTCTCCGAGACGATCACCCTGCCCAAATTCCGGCCGGTGGCCACGAGCGACGGAGCCGGCGCATGAGCCTGACCCACCCCCTGGCCTCGATCGTGGGGGCTGCCGAAACCACCCGGCTCGGCGTGCTGCCCGACATGTCGGAACTGGATCTGCATGCCGATGCGGCACTGAATGCGCTGGCCGATTGCGGCCTCGCCCCTGGCGATATCGACGGCATCGCCACGGCGGGCGAAAACCCCGCGATGCTGGCCCAGTATCTGGGCATCACGCCCACATGGGTGGATGCCACCAATATCGGCGGCTGTTCCTTCATGGCCCATGTCGCCCATGCCGCGGCGGCGATCCGGGCCGGGCTCTGCCGCACGGTGCTGATCACCCATGGTGAAAGCGGCCGGTCGCGGGTCGGCCATGTGCCCTGGACGGTGCCCGCGCATTCGCTGATGGGCCAGTTCGAACTGGGCTACACCCCGACCATGGCGGCGACGCTGTTCACCCTGCCGGCGCTGCGCTACATGAAGACCTTCGGGGTGACCGAGGAAGATCTCGCCCGGGTGACGGTGGTGCAGCGGCAATGGGCCGGTTTCCACCCGCGCGCCTTCCGCCGCGATCCGGTGACGGTCGACGAGGTGCTGGCCTCGCGCATGATCGCCTGGCCGTTCCGCATCCTGATGTGCTGCCTGGTCACCGATGGCGGCGGCGCCCTGGTCCTGACCGCCCCCGACCGCGCGGCCGATTTCCCGACCCGCCCCGTCGACGTGATCGGCACGGGCGAGAGCGTCGAGCATCTGATGATCACCGAGATGAAGGACTACACCAGCTCCCGCGCCTTCCGCGTGGCCGGGGACCAGGCCTTCGCCGCCGCGGGCATCGACCGCGCCGATGTCGACCATCTGATGATCTACGACGCCTTCGCCCATGTGCCGCTCTATGGGCTGGAGGCGCTGGGCTTCGTGAAACCGGGCGAGGCGGCCGGCTTCATCGCCGACGGTCACACCGCCCCCGGCGGCCGCCTGCCGATGAACACCAATGGCGGCGGCATCAACTACATGCATTCCGGCATGTACGGCATGTACGCGCTTCAGGAAGCCGTCCGCCAGATGCGCGGCACGGCGCCCGAAGGGGCACAGATCAGGGACGCCCGCATTTCGGTCGTCCAGGGCGTGGGCGGCATGTTCGGCACCGCCGGCACCGTCATCCTGGCCCGCCGCTGACGGGGGCCGCGGGTGGGTCGAGGAAGAGGGTGATGGACATCGGGGCCTCTCTTTCGGCAGACATGGTGACGATTACGGCGTGCGCGCGCCCGCCCCCCGCCGATCCCGCCGCCAGCCGCTGGGGGTGGTGCCGGTGACCCGGCGGAATTCGCGGTTGAAGTTGGATTTGGTCTGGAAGCCGGCGTCGAACATGATCCGGGTGACCGGTTCGTCGGTGGTGGAGAGCAGGCGGCAGGCCTCGGCCACGCGGTGGTCGTTGACCAGCTGCGAGACGTTGCGGTCCAGGCGGCGGTTAACCGCGGCCGACAGGCGGCGGGCCGGCAGGCCCAGGCGGCGGGCCAGGCGGTCGAGGGTGAGGTCGGGGTCGCGATAGGGCGCGCGGTCCCGCATCAGGGCGTCGAGGCGGTCGATGATCGCCTGATCTTCGGCGAGGTCGTCCTCGTCAGCCGTGGGCTCGTCATCCTGTGCCGTCTTCGCTTGTGGCGGTTCCATCGGCGCCGCCGGCTGTTGCGGCGGGGCGAGACCGGTGGTGGCGATCGCCCAGGCGCCGGCCGGCAGGGCGATCAGATTGGCCGCGGCCACGATCAGCACCGCATGGCGGCCGGCCGAGAGCGCAACGTCGAGGGCGATGGCGAGGTCGACCAGGGCGAAACCCGCCAGCAGCAGACCGACCAGCCGCATCGACCGGATGGATTTCGGGGCGTCGTCCAGCCGCGCCGCCGCCAGCGCATCGGGGCCGCGGGCGGCGAGGCGCAGCAGGGCTGCGGCATAACCAAGGAAGATGGCCGCCAGCACCCCGTCGATCGGCGCCTTCCACAGCGTCCAGATGCCCGACAGCACCGCCACCAGGGCCACGGGCAGCAGATGTGGCCAGAGGGCGCGGCGTCGCGGCCGGGTGAGGCGGGCGAAGCACAGCCAGGCGAGCGGCGGCAGGGTGGCGGCGACCACCGGCTGAAGGGCGCGGATGGCCGCGAGATCGGTGCTCCAGCGCAGCCCGACCACGATGAGATCCAGCGTGCAGGCGGCAACGAACACCAGCGGCGGCGTGATCCGCCGGCCGGGCTCGCTGCCTGCCACCAGCCGCGCGCAGAGAATGGCGAGCAGCAGCGCGCCGACGAAGGGCAGAGGCAGGGACGGCATCAGCGGCGGGCAAGCTCTGCCACCGCGCGGGCAAAGGCCGCGGGCGCTTCCTGGGGAATGTTGTGGCCGATGCCCGGCAGCACCTCGTAGGACCAGGGGCCCTGAAACTGCCGGCGGTCGCCGTCGCGGCCTTCGGGCGGATCGACCCCGTCGCTGGCGCCCTGGAGCACGATCGCGGGCACGGTGATCGGCGGCTGGGCCGCAAGCCGCTGTTCGATCGCCGCATGGGCCGGGTCGCCCGCCACCAGCCCATAGCGGTGGCGATAGGAATGGATGACGACCTCCACGAAATCGGGATTGTCGAAGGCAGGGGCGGTTCGGGCAAAGGTCGCGTCGTCGAAATCCCAGTCCGGCGACCAGAGGTTCCACAGCAGCCGGCAGAGATCGCGGCGGTTCCGGGTGAGACCGGCCCGGCCGCGCTCACCATGGAAATAATACTGATACCACCAGCGATGCTCGGCCTCGGGGGCTGCCGGTGCAGACGCGGCGGCGATGTTCTGGATGTTGTAGCCCGATCCGCCGCTCACCAGCCCGCGCACCCGGTCGGGCCAGAGGGCCGCCACGATGCAGGCGGCGCGCCCGCCCCAGTCATAGCCGGCGAGCACGGCGGGCGGCAGGTCGAGCGCCTCCAGGAAGGCCAGCAGATCGGCCCCCAGCGCCGCCTGTTCACCCGATCGTGGCGTCGCGTCGTCGAGGAAGCGGGTCGGGCAATAGCCGCGCAGCCAGGGGATCAACACCCGGTGGCCCGATGCGGCGAGAATCCTTCCCGCTTCGGTCATCGCGTGCACGTCATAGGGAAAGCCGTGGAGCAGGACCACCGGCGGGCCGTCCGCGGCGCCAGCCTCCAGATACGCGATCTCCAGCTGCCCGGCCCGGATGCGCTTCATGTCCATGCCCGCGATCTTTCTTCCTGTCACTGATCCACGCCTCACCGGCCTACGCCTCACCGGCTTACGACTCACTGGCCCGTGGCAATGCCTTCGCGCCTGGGGTCGGAGCCGCCCAGCAGCGTGCCGTCGGGGCGGATCCGGATCAGGTTCAGCCCGCTGGTCATTTCTGCGGTGGCGGTCTGATCGCCCAGCAGGCCGAGCCCGGTGATCAGGGCTTCGGCCCCGGTACCGGCCTCGATCTCGGTCGGGCCGTTGCGGTTCAGCACATGGGGCAGTTCCGCCGCCGCCTGCGGGTCGAGGTCGAAATCGATCATCGCGGTCAGCGCCTGGGCGACATAGCCGATGATCCGGCTGCCGCCGGGCGAGCCGGCGACGATCGCCGGCCGGTCGTCCGGGCCATAAACGATGGTGGGCGCCATGGAACTGCGCGGCCGCTTGCCCGGCTCCACCCGGTTGATCACCGGCCGGCCGTCGATCTCGGGCCGGAAGGAGAAATCGGTCAGCTGGTTGTTGAGCAGGAAGCCGCGCACGAATACGCCCGAACCGAAGGCACCTTCGACGCTGGTGGTCATGGAGACGACATTGCCCGCGGCATCGACGATCGACAGATGCGAGGTGCCGTTCTCGTGCCGGCCGGGATCGGCCGCCAGCGCCAGGGTCTGGGCCCCCGGCGGCAGGCCGGCCGGGACCGGCACCGGCAGGGCCTTGCCCGGCTCTATGGTGCGCGCCCGGGTGTCGAGATAGACCGGGTTGATCAGCCCGGCCACGGGCACCGGCACATGGTCGGGATCGGCCACCCAGCGGTCGCGATCGGCGAAGGCGAGCTTCGACGCCTCGGCCAGCAGATGGATGTTGGTCAGCGCCAGCGGGCCCTGTTTCGGATCGAGGGGATGGCGGTCCAGAAGCCCCATGATCTGGCCGATCGCAAGCCCGCCCGACGAGGGCGGGCCCATGCCGCAGACGTCATGGGCATGATAGGGCACGCAGACCGGCGGCCGCTCCACCACCCGATAGGCGGCAAGATCGGCCTCGGCGATCCGGCCGGGATTGTCGGCGCGCGCGGCGGCGGCCGCGACCAGATCGGCCCCGATCGGCCCGGCATAGAAGGCGGCGGCGCCGTCCGTCAGCAGGGCGCGCAGCGTGTCGGCATAATCGGGGTTGGGCAGCAGCGTGCCCGGGGCGGGCGGCTGGCCCCCCGGCATGAAATGCGCCATGGCCCGCGGATCCTTGCGGAGCGAGGCCGAGGCGCGGGGATCGGCGAGCAGCCCGGCCAGGCGCGGCGAGACCGGCACGCCGGCCTCTGCCAGCGCAATCGCCGGCTGGAACAGGCGGGTGAGCGGCAGCCGGCCCCAGCGCTCGTGCAGTGCGAAGAGCAGCGCCGGCACCCCCGGCACCCCCACCGACCGGCCGCCGGGCACGGCATCGCGGAACCCCATCGGGCTGCCGTCTGTGGTGAGGAAGAGGTCGGGCCCGGCTGCGGCGGGCGCGGTTTCGCGCGCATCCAGCGTGGTCAGCCGGCCGGCGGCGGCATCGTGGTAGAGCACGAAGGCGCCGCCGCCGATCCCGCTCGATTGCGGCTCCAGCAGGCCCAGCATCAGCTGCACGGTGATCGCCGCATCGGCGGCGCTGCCGCCGTCTTCCAGCACCGTGCGCCCGGCATCGACCGCAAGCGGATGGGCGGCGACCACCATCATCTGCCGGGTGGCGACCGGGCCACGGCTTGCGGCCCGGCCGGTCGCGGCCTCGGGTGCCGCGCGGCCATCGGTCATCGAAGGGCCGGCAGGGGGGATCGTCGTCTGGCCGAAGGCGGGTGCCGTCGGGACCGGGCCGGTCAGAACCGAGGCGAGCAGGGCCGCCGCAATCCCGGCGGCGGCGGATCGGCGGAGGCGGGCGAGCATGGCGGGTCCGGCTTTCATGGCCGTCGGCGGCAACCGCCGTCGGCGGAGAGAGTGCAGGCCCGCCATCATGCCAGCTTGGGCCGAAGGCGTCAGCCCCGGTGCGCGTGTGCCGCGATCAACGGCCGGTCCCGATCGACTTCGCGACCAGTTCGGCCGTGGCGCCGGCCCGCTGCCCGGCCTCGCGCCGTTCGGAATAGCGATCGACCAGCTGGCCCGCATGGGGGCGAAGCAGGATGGTGAAGCGGACCAGTTCCTCCATCACATCGACGATCCGGTCGTAATACGCCGACGGACGCATGCGGCCGGTCTCGTCGAATTCCTGCCAGGCTTTCGCGACGCTCGACTGGTTGGGGATGGTGAACATCCGCATCCAGCGGCCGAGCAGACGCAGCGTGTTGACCGCATTGAAGCTCTGCGAGCCGCCCGAGACCTGCATCACCGCCAGCGTCCGCCCCTGGGTGGGGCGCAGGCCCTTCATCTGCAGGGGCAGGTGGTCGATCTGCGCCTTCATGATGCCGGTGATCTGGCCATGGCGTTCCGGGCTGCACCAGACCTGCCCCTCGGACCAGAGCGACAGGGCGCGGAGGTCATGCACCGCCGGATGGTCGTCGCCCGGCACCTGGTCGGGCAAAGGCAGGTCGTGCGGATCGAAGATCCGGGTCTCGGCCCCGAAGGCCTCCAGCAGCCTGGCCGCCTCTTCGACCGCGAGACGCGAGAAGGAATGGTCGCGCAGCGAGCCGTAGAGCAGCAGGATCCTGGGCTTGTGATCGGGCCCGCCCGGCGCCAGCCCGGCGGCGGGATCGGGGATCATATAGCGCGGATCCAGCGCCGGCAGGTGATCGGGATCCGGGAGCGGACGCAGGCGGGTGATGGTGGTCATCGGCGGGCGGGCCCTGGGGTTGGGGTGGTCCGGAACCGGGCGGCGCGGCGGGCGGCCTGGACCAGCAGGATCAGCACCGGCACTTCGACCAGCGGCCCGATCACGGCGGCGAAGGCAGCCGGGGAGGCGAGGCCGAAAGCGGCGATCGCAACCGCGATCGCCAGCTCGAAATTGTTGCCGGCGGCGGTGAAGGCGATGGCGGTGGTGCGCGGATGGCCGGCTCCGATCCGACGGCCCATGACGAACGAGACCGTGAACATCACCACGAAATAGATCACCAGCGGCAGGGCGATGCGCAGCGCATCCAGCGGCAGCCGGACCACGTCGCCGCCTTTCAGCGCAAACATGGCGATGATGGTGAAGAGCAGGGCGGCCAGCGTCACCGGGCCGATCCGGGGCAGAAAGCGGCTCTCGTACCAGTCGGGGCCGCGGGTTGCGACCAGGATCCGCCGGGTGAGGAAGCCGGCCAGGAACGGAATGCCCAGATAGATCGCGACCGCTTCGGCGACCGTGGCGAACCCCACCTCGATCACGACACCGTCGAGCCCGACGAGCGGCGGTAGCACGGTCAGGAAGAGCCAGGCATAGAGGCCGAAGAACAGCAGCTGGAAGATGGCGTTGAAGGCGACCAGCCCGGCCACGTACTCGCCGTCGCCGCCGGCCAGCCGGTTCCAGACCAGAACCATGGCGATGCAGCGGGCAAGACCGATCAGGATCACCCCGGTCATGTAGCCCGGCTGGTCGTGCAGGAAGATCACGGCCAGCGCGAACATCAGCCCCGGGCCGATCAGCCAGTTCTGGACCAGCGACAGCAGCAGGACCGGCCGGTCGGCAAAGACCTTGGGCAGGTCTTCGTAGCGCACCCGTGCAAGCGGCGGGTACATCATCAGGATCAGCCCGATCGCGATCGGCAGATTGGTGGTGCCGATGGTCAGCCGGTCGAGCATGGCCGGCAGACCGGGCAGCAGATGGCCAAGGGCGATGCCCGCGGCCATGGCCGCGAAGATCCAGAGGGTGAGCCAGCGGTCGAGGAAGGAGAGGCGGCCGGTTTCAGGCATGCAGTGCCTCAGGCATGTGGGGGCGTCTCCGTCCCCGGGTGCGGCAGGCCGCAGGCGGCCGGGTTGCCGCCGCAGCAGTTTTCGGTGAGGAAGCCGACCAGCCCGGCCATCCGGTCGAAGGCGGCGGTGTAGATCAGCGAGCGGCTTTCCCGCCGGCAGGCGACCAGCCCCGCCTGTTTCAGCTGGGCCAGATGAAACGAGGCGGTGGGGGCGGCAAGACCGATCGCCTGGGCGATCTGCCCCGCAGGCAGCCCCTCGGGCCCCGCCTGGACCAGCAGGCGGAAGATGTCGAGCCGCGCCTCGTGGGCAAGGGCCGCCAGGGCGGTGATGACCTCTGTTTTTTCCATATTTCTAGAATATTAAAAATATAAAAGCCGTCAAGCCCGGTGGCGGGGGGCGCCGTGCCCCCCGCCCTGGCGATCAGGCCGGGGTCAGCGGGTCGCCGAGGCCGAGCAGGTGGAAGCCTGCCAGCAGCAATGCGCCGGCGAGCAGCACGTAATAGATCGTCGGCAGGATGGTGATGCGCAGCGTCGACCCCTCGCGGCCGAGCAGGCCCACGGTGGCCGAGGCGGCGACGACATTGTGGATGGCGATCATGTTGCCGGCGGCGGCGCCGACCGACTGGCCCGCGACCATCAGCGCGCCCGACAGGCCGAGCAGTTCCGCCACGCTGAACTGGAACTGGCTGAGCATCAGATTGGAGACGGTGTTCGATCCGGCGAGGAAGGCACCGAGCGCGCCGACCGTGGGGGCGAAGAGGGGGTAGACATGGCCGACGCCGTCTGCCACGGCGCGGGCCATCATCACCGGCATGCTGGCCAGCCCTTCGGCATTGATGCCGGAATTGATCATCACCCGCACCATCGGCACGGTGAAGATCAGCACGAAACCGGCACCGAGCAGGGTGCCGGCGCTTTCCCCGACCGCCCGGCCGAAGGCGGCCGGCTTCATGCGGTGGAGCAGCAGCGTGACCAGGCAGACGATGACCAGAATGCCGCCCGGCAGATAGAGCAGGGCGAAATCGCCGCCGATGCCGGTCTCGCCCAGGATGTTGGTGGCCCGGAAGGTGACGGATTTGAGCGCATCGCCGACCGCGGGCACCGTGCGGCTGACCACCAGGATGACGGCGAGCAGCACATAGGGCGCCCAGGCCAGCGCCACCGGAATGCGGCGGGCCGTCAGCTGATCGAGCCGGATTTCCACCCGGCCCATCCAGCCGGACGGCCATTCCGACGGCGGGGCGAAATCCCAGCGGTCACGGGGGACCAGGAAGCCGGCGCGGGCGGCGGCGGTGACGATGGCGAGCCCGATCAACCCGCCCAGCAGCGACGGGAATTCGGCGCCGAGGAACACCCCCGCCGCGACATAGGGAAGGGTGAAGGCGAAGGCTGCGAAGATGGCGAAGGGCAGGATCGACAGCCCTTCGGTCCAGGACCGGTTGCGGCCGAAGAAGCGGGTCATGACCATGATCAGGAACAGCGGCATCAGCGTGCCGCAGATCGCATGGATGATGGCCACTTCCGAGGTGATCAGGCCGAAAAACGCGCCCCAGGACGACCCCTGGGCGGTGAGCGTCGCCGACAGCGCCGCCCGGTCGAGCCCGGTTTGCACGCCCACGATCAGCGGCGTGCCGACGGCGCCGAACGAGACCGGGGTCGACTGGATCATCATGCCGAAGACGACGGCCGCCGCGGCCGGGAAGCCTACCGCCACCATCAGGGGGGCCGCGACCGCGGCCGGCGTGCCGAAGCCCGAGGCGCCTTCGATGAACGAGCCGAACAGCCAGGCGATCAGGATCACCTGCACCCGGCGGTCAGGGCTGATCGCGGTGAAGCCCGATCGGATCGCGGCGATGCCGCCCGAATGTTTCAGCGTGTTGAGCAGCAGGATGGCGCCGAAGATGATCCAGAGCAGGCCGGCGGTCTGGATCAGCCCCTGAAGGGTGGAGGCGAGCACGCGGTTGCCGCTCATCCCCCAGACGCCCAGGGCGATCGCGACGGTGAGCAGATACACGATCGGCATGGCACGCGCCGCCGGCCAGCGCAGGCCGATCAGCAGGATGCCGGCGACGAGGATCGGCAGGAAGGCCAGCAGGGCCATCAGCCCGGAGGTTTCGGTGGGCACGGGGGTCATACCTCCTGGAACGGGCGCCCGGCCCGGTGGCGCCCGGCCTGGTGGCGGCGGGCGGTGGTTGCTTCCGGCGGGGTACTGTGCAAGAAGTATGACTAATCAATAACAGGATTAACAGACGAGATTCGCAACCTTTAATTTATGGTGTGTTTTACGCGATCGGGCGGAGCGACGACGGTGCCGCCCGCGGGTCGAGCAGCCGGGCCAGGCGGTCCAGCGCCTTCAGGAACACGGCGTCGTCGGGGGCGGCGGCCAGCGACAGGCGGGCGGCGGCGGGGACGGGAACCGGCGGCACGGTGAAGGCCCGGGCCGGAGCGACGCGCACACCGGCCGCTTCGGCGGCTTCGGCGAAGCGGTCCGGATCCCAGACACGATCATGGCTGCGGTCGGGCCCGAGACCGATCCAGGCATGGGCGCAGGCCGGGGCGAGCGTCAGGTCCAGCCCGGGCAGGCGCTGGTCGAGCAGGGCGCGGCGGCGCAGATTGGCCGTGCGCGCCGCGGCGGCGAGGGTTTCGGCCGTGCCGTCGTCGATCCAGCGGGTGACGATTTCGGCGCCGAGCGGCGGGGCCATCCAGGCCGAGGCCCAGAGAGCGGCGGCGATGCGGTCGTCGAGGGCGGCCGGTGCCGCCAGCCAGCCGACCCTGAGCCCCGGCCCCAGCACCTTGGACGGGCTGCCGACCAGCAGCACCTGATCGGGGCAGAGCGCCGCGACCGGCGCCGGCAGGGCGGCCGGGGGGGCAAGGGGGGCGTGAACATCGTCCTCGATCAGGAACAGGCTGCGACGGGCGAGGACCCGGGCGAGATCGGCCCGGCGGGCGGGGCCCATGCTGGCGCCGGTGGGGTTGTGCAGAGAGGGGGAGAGAATGGCGCCGCGAAGCCGGCCGTCCTCGGCGGCCAGCCGGTCCAGTGCGGCGGGGTCGGCGCCCTCGGCATCGATCGGCAGGGGCTTCAGGCGGATGCCGCGGAAGCGGGCCGCGGCCAGGATCGACGGGTTGGCGAGGCCTTCGACCGCCACCGCCTCTCCCGGTGCGGCGATGGCGGCCAGGGCCACCACCAGCGCATGCTGGGCGCCGGCGGTGACCGTCACCCGCGCCGGATCGGGTGACCAGCCGGCCCGGCCGAGCCAGGCTGCCCCGGCCGCACGGTGGCGGGCGGCGCCGCGGGCGGGCTGATAGGCCAGCAGCTCCGCGGCCTGGGGGGCGGCCGCCAGGGCGGCAAGCGTGCGGGAGAGGGCGGCCGCTGCTGCCGGATCGGCAGGCTGGGCCAGGGAAAGGTCGATCAGCGCGGTTTCGTCCTCGGCCTCGGCGGATGTCTCGCGCCGCCGCCGCGGGCGGGTGGCCTCCCGCGGGGCGATCACCCCGTCATCGGCGCGGCGACGCCGGCCGACCCGGGTGCCGCGGCCGACCTCTGCCGTCACCAGCCCGCGGGCCGACAGCTCGTCATAGGCACGGGTGACGGTGGCGATGGCGACGCCGAGCCCCCAGGCCAGGCGGCGCTGCGGCGGCAGGGCTGCCCCGGGGGCAAGGCGGCCGGCGGCGATATCGGCGGCGATCGCATCGGCGAGTGCCCGATAGACCGCGCCGCCGCGCGCGGCCTCCACCGCCTGCCGCCAGCCCTCGTGCAGCGCGTCCATGATTGCACGCCCCCTTGCCGTGAAATTTGCCCTCAGGACAATCGCGCCGTTGACCGGCGGCCGGTGAAGGCGTGTCCTGAAGATGACGTCAGAACGATACAACCATCTGACCTGACGACGTGAATTCAAAGATTGTCCTTAGGACGATCACGCAAGGGAGACGCCGGGATGACGATCGATGCCGCATTGGAGGATGCCCGCCGGATCGTGGGGGAGGCGATGGCGCCCACGCCACAGATCGCCTGGCCGCTGCTGTCCCGGCGGCTGGGGGTCGAGACCTGGATGAAGCACGACAACCACACCCCGATCGGCGCCTTCAAGCTGCGCGGCGGCATCGTCCACGTCACCCGCCTGCTGCGGGCGCGGCCCGAGGTCCGGCATCTGATCGCCGCCACCCGCGGCAATCACGGCCAGGCGGTCGCCTTCGCCGCCCGGCGCCACGGCATCGCCGCGACCATCGTGGTGCCGCGCGGCAACAGCGCCGGGAAGAATGCCGCCATGCGCGCGCTGGGCGCCGAGGTGGTGGAGGGCGGCGCCGACTATCAGGCGGCGCGCGACCATGCCGCGGCGATGGTCGAGGCCGCGGGCGGACGGGCGGTGATGGTGCCGGCGATCTCTGCCGACATCGCCGACGGCACCGCCACCCAGTCGCTGGAATTCCTGACCGCCGCGCCGGCGCTGGACCGGCTGTATGTGGCGGTGGGCATGGGCTCGGGCATCTGCGGCGCGGTGCGGGCCCGCGATGCGCTGGGGCTTGAAACCGAAATCGTGGGCGTGGTGGCCGAAGGTGCACCGGCCTATGCGCTCTCCTTCGCCGCCGGCCGGCGGATCGAGACCGCACAGGCCACGACCTTTGCCGACGGCATCGCCTGCCGGTCGCCCGACCCCTGGGCGCTGGAGGTGATCGGCCGCGGCGTGTCGCGCTTCGTGACCGTGTCTGAAGCCGGGCTTGCCGAGGCGGTCCGGGCCTGTCACGCCGATACCCACAACCTGGCCGAAGGGGCGGGGGCGGCCGCCCTGGCCGGTGCCATGGCCGATGCCGCCGCCGGCCGGCTGGCCGGCTGCAGGCGGATCGGCGTGGTGCTGTCGGGCGGCAATATCGATGCGGCCCTCTATGCCGGGCTGATCGCGGCACCGGCAGCGGCCTGACGGGCATTGACCGGAAGAGGATCGACCAACGGATGGAGGGCGGCCGGATTGGGGGGCGGCCGGATCGGGGGCGGCCCCGAAGGGCCGCCCGCCGGGTCGGGATCCGCGGATCAGGCGGCATCGCGATCGATGCGCAGGTCGCTGACCAGCAGATCCCGGCAATCCGCCGCCGCCCGGATCACCCGGTCCAGATCGGCCTGGGTGAGACCGGAATTGACCGTCAGCCGCACCAGCGACCGGCCCTTGGGCGTTGCCGGGGCGCAGAACACAGCGCCGAAGATGCCGTGATCTTCCAGCCGGTCGCGCAGCTGCGCGGTCTTCGCCTCGGCCCCGCCGATCAGCGAGATGATCGGCGCCGGGCTGGAGCCCACATCGATGCCCACCTCGGCCAGGCCCGCCCGCAGATAGGCGGTGTTGGCGAAGAGCCGCGACCGCCGGTGCTCGTCGGCCCGGATCACGTCGAGCGTGGCGCGGAAGCCGGCGATTTCATGCGGCAGCACGGTCGAGCTGAAGATCGCCGGCCGCGAGGTGTAGCGGAAGTATTCCAGCGTCTTCTTCGTGCCGGCCACGATGCCGCCGCGGCCGACCATGGCCTTGGACAGGCTGAAGGTGCGGAAATGCACCCGGTGCTCCAGCCCCATGGCGGTCACCAGGCCCGAGCCCTGGGGCCCGAACACGCCGACGCCGTGGCTTTCATCCACCACCAGCATGCAGCCGGTCTCTTCCGCCAGATCGCAGAGCTGGTCGAGCGGGCAGAGATCGCCGCTGGTGCTGTAGACCGAATCGACCAGGATCACGCCCGGGCCGTTCTTGGCGATCACGCTGCGCAGATGGGTCATGTTGTTGTGGCGGAAGGGCCGCGGCTTTGCGCCGGCGCTGTGGATGCCCTGCCAGAGCGAGGCATGGCCGTAGAGATCGACATAGACCGGGGTGTCGGCATCGGCGATCGCCTGGATCAGCCCGTCATTGGCGGCCCAGCCCGACTGGCAGAGGGCCACGCCCTCCGAGCCCAGGAACCGGGCCATCTCGCGCTCATAGGCGCCCTGCGCGTCGAGGAACTGCACGAACACGCCCGACATGAAGGTCTCGGTCTTCACGTCGTCGAGGGCGGCGCGGAGCGCGCCGATGATCCGGCCGTCATCGGCGAGCGAGAGATAATCGTTATTGGCCAGCATGATGGATCCGGCCTGCGGCGCGCGGCCAACCGTGACATGATGTTCGGGGTACTCGGCCTTCCATTCCGCCATGCGGCGCTGCAGGCCCGGCAGTTCGGGGGCGAGCCCGCCCTGGCTGCGGGGCTGCGCCGCCGCGAAGGGCTGGGGGCCCGACAGGGTGCGGTGCAGGCTGTCGACGGCGGCGGTGCGGACGGTGGCGATGTCGTTGGTGAGCATGTGTCTTCTCCTGAGGGACAGGTCCGGGCATCCGGACAGTGGAGGGCGCGTGTCGCGCGCAACCGGGCGGTCATCGGCGCGTTCTGCCCGATGTTCGCAATCCGGAGCTGCGTCCATGGACGCGGGCTCGCTCTAAGCTACATGGGGAGAGGGAGGGATCGAATCATGAACTGAAACTTAACGACGATATTTCATCACGTGTCATTCATCTTCAGGCCGCAGAAGACACACGTATGAAGGGTGCGATCGTCCTGTGCCCTTCTACGGTGTTTTGATTTATTCACACAACTTAAAGGCGTGTCTTCTTGCGGAAAATTCTCCCGGAACGTCGACCCGGCGGGCGTCACGCGGGGCGCACGAAATCGTGAAGACCAGGGGGTGGAGGGTGATTGGCGGCCGGCCCCGGATCCTGACTATGCTCATCTCAAGGACGGCAGGGATGCGGACGGGTTCCAGGGGGGACCGGCATTGCCGCCCGACCGAGAGGGAGCAGGATCCGATGACCATGCGTATCGACAACGTCACCGCCGCCATCGCCGCCGCCATGTCGCTGGCCGCCGTGACGCTCGCCACCGTTCCGGCCACGGCCGCCGAGACCGAGAAGTGCTATGGCATTTCGAAGGCCGGCCAGAACGACTGCGCCAATGCCGCGGGCACCCATTCCTGTGCCGGCATGTCCAAGGCGGATTACGACGGCGCCGACTGGAAGGCCGTCGCCAAGGGCAGCTGCGTCGGCATGGGCGGCATGCTGGAGCCCTTCAAGGGCATGAACCCGAAGAAGAGCTGAGCGTTCCACAAGGCGGAATGATCCATCCGGCAGGAGGTGCGGTGATATGACAGGCACCAATGCGATTGCAGGGATCGGCCTGCGCCCGCCGCACCTCCCCGGCCTTCTGTCGGGAACCGCCGCCCGGCCCGGCTGGGTGGAGATCCATGCCGAGACCTTCATGGCCGCCCGCCCGGGCGCCGGGTCGCATCCGCGGCTGCGGGATCTTGAACGGCTGCGGGCGGATCTGCCGGTCTCGATCCACGGCGTCGGTCTGTCGCCCGGCAGCGCCGGCGGTATCGATGCCGATCATCTGGCGCGGCTGGTCGATCTGGCCTGCCGGCTGGACCCGGTGCTGGTATCGGAACACGCCGCCTGGTGCCGGACACCGGCCGGCTGGATCGACGACCTGCTGCCGCTGCCGATGACGGCCGGGGCCTTGCGCAGTCTGGCAGACAATGTCTGCCGCATTCAGGACGCGCTGAAGCGGCCGCTGCTGATCGAGAACCCGTCCACCTACCTGCCGCTGGCCGGCGAGATGGACGAGCCGGCCTTCCTGACCGCCCTGGTCCGGCAGACCGGCTGCGGCCTGCTGCTCGACGTCAACAACATCGCGGTCAGCGCCCATAATCTGGGGGGCGATGCGCGTGCCTGGCTGGCGGCGATGCCGCTTGCGGCGGTGGGCGAGATCCACATCGCCGGCCATACGGCGGAGCCGGATCCCGACGACCCTGCCGCCCCGGCGCTGCTGATCGACGATCACGGCCACCCGGTGGCCGATCCGGTCTGGGATCTGCTCGATCAGGCTTTGGCGGCGACCGGTCCGGTGCCGGTTCTGCTGGAGCGCGACACCGATCTGCCGCCCTGGGCGGTGCTGATCGCCGAGGCGGCGCGCGCTGACCTTGCCATCGATCGGGTGCGGCCATGAGCCTCGGCGATTTTCAGGACCGGATGGCGGCGATGGCACTCGGCCGGGCGCCGGTCGACCCGGCGGCCATTGCCGGCTGGGCCGATCCCCGCTGGTCCGCCGCCGCCCTGCAGCGCCGGCTGGCGGTGCATCGCCGCAATGCCGCGGGTGCGGCGATCGAGGCGCTGGCCGCGGCCTTTCCGGTCACCCGGATGATGATCGGCGACGCCGCATTCGCAATCTTCGCCCGCGCATATCTGCGTGATCACCCCCCGGCCGTGCCGCAGCTGTCGGCCTGGGGCGCGGACTTCCCCGACCAACTGGCGGCAGAGGCCGATCTCTGGCCGGCGGTTGCCTGGGTGGCGCGGCTGGAATGGGCGCGGGTGGCGGTCTGGTTCGCGCCCGAGACCCCGGTCTTTCACCCCGGTGCGGCCCCGCCGACCCGCCTGATGCTCAGGCCTTCGGCCCGGGTGGTCGATGCGCCCTGGCCGGTTCAGGCGATCTGGGCGGCCCATCAACCGGATGCCGCCATGGATCTGGCCGAGGCGATCGAGCGCGGGCCGGACTGCGTGCTGATGGTGCGTGGCCCGTCGGGCCTGCCGGTTCACCACCTCATGCCCGCCGGGACCGGTGGTCTGGCCGGGCTGTTCTGTCCGAACGACCGGGGCGAGGTGCCGGCGCTTGCCGCCGTGGTCGCGCTGGCACTGGAACGCCGCCCCGATCTGGACCTGCCGGCGGCGCTGGGCGGGCTGATATCCGCGGGCGCGCTCGGCCCTGCGGCCTGATCATCGAAGGATCTTCCCATGCGACGTATCCTGCAGGGCTATTACCGCCTGCCCGGGGCCGGCGACGGCTGGATCGCGGCCGGTCTGCTGGCGGCGCTCCGGCTCTGGCTGGCCTGGCCGTTTTTCCACACCGGCATGCTCAGGGTGGAGCGCTGGTCGACCCAGACCTTCCTGTTCGGCGACATCCACCCGCTGCCGGGTGTCGATCCGTGGATCGCGGCGCTGCTGACCACCACGGCCGAACTCACCCTGCCGGTCTTGCTGGCCGTGGGGCTCGCCGGCCGGCTTGCCGGCCTCGGCCTCGCGGTCATGGCCGCCACCATCCTGCTGGTGGTGGGCCAGACGCCCCAGGGGCTGGAGAACGGCATCTCTCAGCCGGCCGAACAGATCCCCTGGATCCTGGCCGGTCTGGTCATCGCCCTGGCGGGGCCGGGGCGGCTGGCGCTGGATCGGGTGATCGCGACCCGTCTGTTGCCGGCGCGGGTCAGGTCTTGACCACATAGTCCTTGAGCGTGGTCTCCACCACTTCCCAGGTGCCGGTGAAGCCCTCGTGAAGGATGACGGCATCGCCGGGGCCGACCCGGCGGGCGGTGCCGCCATCCTCGGTGATGATCGAAAGCCCCGAGCGGATGCGGCAGTATTCCCAGCAATCGCTGACGAAGCGCCATTTGCCGGGCGTGGCCTCCCAGAGCCCGGCGGCGAGGCCGTCGGGCCGCTCTTCCACGCTCCAGGTGCGGAAGACCGGCGCGCCCTCCAGCACATTGGCGGGGTTGGGGGTGGAGCGTTCCGGCTCTATGCCGTCGATCTCGAGCATGGTGAGCAGGGCCATGGCGTCGTCTCCCTCTGATCCGGGGACCGTATCGCCCCCCGGGGTGAGAGCATAGCCTGCCGCCTGTGGAACGAAAACGGGCGCCGCCTCGATGAAGAGGCGGCGCCCGTTCGAATTCCGTCGCCGGGGGCTCAGCCGATCGGCATGCCCAGGGCGCGCTTGTAGAGTTCGAGCAGTTCGTCCTGCTCCGCCACGTCGTGCGGCTCCATCTTGCGGAGCTTGAGCACCTGGCGCATCACCTTGGTGTCGAAGCCGTTGCCCTTGGCTTCGGCGAAGATCTCGCGGATGTTCGCGGCGATGCCGGCCTTCTCTTCCTCCAGCCGCTCGATCCGCTCGATATACGAGCGCAGCACGTCGCCCGCGATGCCGCCGACCTCGGTCATGGATCGTATCCCCGTCTCTCAAGGCAGATGACCATCGGAACCCCCGGCCGCGGGGATCCCGTGCAAGGGCGGCAAGATAGCGGCTGGCGCGGGCCGGCGCAATCGCGGCGATGCGGCGGCGGCGGGCTCAGCCTTCGCGGAACCGGGCGGGGGTGATGCCGAAGGCGCGGCGGAAGCGGGTGGTGAGATGGGCCTGGCTGGCGAAGCCGGTGGCGGCGGCAATCTCGGCGATCGGCAGCCGGGTGCGGGCCAGAAGGTCGCGGGCCCGTTCGAGCCGCAGCCGCATGACATAGGCGAGCGGGGTCTCTCCGGTCTCGCCGCGGAAGCTGCGGGCGAAATGATAGGGGGTGAGGCCGGCGGCGCCGGCCAGATCCGACAGACGGATCGGCTCGTGCAGCCGGTCCATGATCAGGCCGTGTACCCGGGCGAGCCGCCCACCCGGCAGACCGGCCCGCTCCGGATCCGCGACCGGCGCAGCCCTGTGGCGGCGCAGCAGGTCGAGGGCGATCAGATAGGCGCGCGAATCCATCTCGATCGGGCCGGGCGGATCGGTCGTGTCGAAGGCGCGGGTCAGATAGGCCGTCACCTGGCCCGGCAACTCGCCATCCGGCCGGCCGAAGAAATCGGCCAGCCGTCCGGCACCCCGGCGGCCGCCATGGCCGTCATCGACCTCGTCCAGCAATGACTGGCGGAAATAGAGATGGGCGTAGTCGACCGGGGCCGCCGCCTCGGCGCGAAACCGTCCGCCGCTGCCGGGAACCTGCAATGACACGGTGCCGTCGCGCCCGGCTTCGTCGGCAACCGGCCGGTCGACCCGGCGGACGACGGGGCCGGCGATCTGGATGGTCAGCACATAATGATCGACGCCGGGGAAGTCGGTCGCCTCGCCCAGACGGGCGACCTGGCGGCTGACCGGGGCATTCCAGCGCTCGGCCACCCCCACAGGGCTGGTCGCGACCGTGGTGCCCAGCCGGCGATAGAGCGCCAGATGCGCAGGTTCCTCATCGAAGGCGTGGACGCCCATCTCCGCCCTCCCTCGCCGGACAGCAATCTGCGGCTAAGAATTAAAGCAATCCGGTGAAAGACGCATCAGGCCGATGGCGGGAAGCTGGCGTTCATCGCGGTGCGCTTGACGGCACTGCCACAGACCTTGCGGGCCGGAGGCCGCAGCGCCATGAAGATCTATGTCCTCTCCCTTGGTGCCGGCCTGCTGGTCGGCCTGATCTACGGTCTGCTGAATGTGCGCTCGCCCGCGCCGCCGGTCATCGCTTTGCTCGGGCTTCTGGGTATTCTGATCGGCGAGCAGGTGGTGCCGATCGCGAAGCGCGCGCTCGGCGGCGAGGGCATCACCCTGTCGTGGATGCGCCAGGAATGCACCCCGCACATTTTCGGTGATCTGCCCCGGCAGGCGTCGAAGACCGAGGGGCGCGATGATCCTGCATCCGATCCCTCCCGCCCCGCCTGATGCCCCGCCCAATCGAAGGATCGCCATCCATGTCTGCATCCAGCGGATCACCGACAGCCGACCTGCTGCTGGTCAACGGCCGGGTCACCACGCTCGATCCCGCCAATCCCGAGGCGGATGCGGTGGCGATCGCCGATGGCCGCATCCTCGCCGTCGGGCGCCGCCGGGATCTGGCGGCGTCGACCGGCCCCGAGACGCAGGTGATCGATCTGGGCGGCCGGCGGGTGATCCCGGGCCTCAACGACAGCCACACCCATCTGATCCGCGGCGGGCTGAACTACAACATGGAGCTGCGCTGGGAGGGGATCGAGAGCGTTCACGACGCGCTGGCCCTGCTGAAGGCGCAGGCGCGGGTGACGCCTCCCCCGCAATGGGTGCGGGTGGTGGGCTCGTTCACCATGTACCAGTTCCGCGAGAAGCGGCTGCCGACGCTGGACGAGATCAATGCGGCGGCCCCCGACACGCCGGTCTTCATCCTGCATCTCTACGACCGGGCGCTGCTGAACCGGGCGGCGCTCCGTGCGGTGGGCTATACCCGCGACACGCCGGAACCGCCGGGCGGCGAGATCCAGCGCGATGCCCATGGCGAGCCGACGGGGCTGCTGCTGGCCAAACCCAATGCGGCGATCCTGTACGCGACGCTCGCCCGCGGGCCGAAGCTGGAGCCGGAGGATCAGATCAACTCCACCCGCCAGTTCATGCGCGAGCTGAACCGGCTGGGCGTGACCAGCGTGATCGATGCCGGCGGCGGCTTTCAGAACTATCCGGACGATTATGCGATCATCCGCAGGCTGGCCGAGGACGACCAGCTGACGGTGCGCATCGCCTACAACCTCTTCACCCAGCGTCCGGGTGCCGAGACAGAGGATTTCGTGAACTGGGCCGCCCAGGTGACGCCGGGCGATGGCGGCGACTGGTTCCGCCACAACGGTGCCGGCGAGATGCTGGTGTTCTCGGCCGCCGATTTCGAAGATTTCTTCATGCCGCGCCCGGAGCTGCCGCCCGAGATGGAGGGCCAGCTGGAGCAGGTGGTGCGGGTGCTGGTCGCCAATCGCTGGCCCTTCCGCCTGCACGCCACCTATGACGAAAGCATCGGCCGCGCGCTCGACGTGTTCGAGCGGGTGAACCGCGAGATCCCCTTCGACGGGCTGCATTGGTTCTTCGATCATGCCGAGACGGTGACCGCGCGCAATCTGGAGCGGATCGCGGCGCTGGGCGGCGGGATCGCGGTCCAGCACCGCATGGCCTTTCAGGGCGAGGCCTTCGTCGATCGTTATGGCGCCCGCGCTGCTGAGGCCACGCCGCCGGTGCGCCGGATGCTGGATATGGGCCTGCCGGTCGGCGGCGGCACCGATGCGACCCGGGTGGCCAGCTACAACCCCTGGACGGCGCTCGCCTGGCTGATCGGCGGGCGGACGGTGGGCGGTCTGCAGCTCTACCCGCCCTCGACCCGGCCCTCGCGGCTGGAGGCGCTCGGCATGTGGACCGAAGGCTCGGCCTGGTTCTCGACCGAAGGGGGGAAGAAGGGCCGGATCCAGGCCGGGCAGTTCGCCGACCTGGCGGTGCTGTCCGAGGATCTGATGACGGTCGCCGACGAGGCGATCGCCGGGATCGAAAGCCTGCTGACCATCGTCGGCGGCCGGATCGTGCATGGCGCCGGCCCCTTCGACCGGCTGGCGCCGCCGCCGCTGCCGGTCAGCCCCGACTGGGCGCCGACCAGGCGCTATGCGCTGGATCAGGTGAAGCAGCGCAAGGCGGCGATGGCGGCCGAGGGCATCGACCGCTCGGTCGCCGCGGCCGGCAGCTGCTGTGCCAGCGCCTGCGGCATCCACGGCCATGCCCATGCCCGGCCGCGCGCCGCTTCCCTGCCGGTGCAGGACGGCGATCTGGCCGGTTTCTGGGGGGCCGTCGGCTGCGGCTGCTGGGCGGTCTGACGCGGACCGCGTGCGGCGGTCGGCGTCAGCGCCAGCCCGTCAGCGTCAGCCCCCGTCAGCGTCAGCCCCCGTCAGCGTCAGCCCTTGTGCGCCGCCGCCTGTTTCGCCGCAAAGGCCGCCTGCTGTTCGGGCGTCGCCTCGGTCTGGTGGCGGGCCTTCCATTCGGCATAGGGCATGCCATAGACCAGTTCGCGCGCCGCTTCCTTGTCGATCGGCTCGCCCTTTTCGGCCGCGGCATCGGCATACCAGTTCGACAGGCAGTTGCGGCAGAAGCCGGCCAGGTTCATCAGATCGATGTTCTGCACCTCCGGCCGGTCGCGCAGATGCTGGACCAGACGGCGGAAAACGGCGGCTTCGAGTTCGGTGCGGGTATCGGTCATCTGGCTGGTCCTCATCAGACGGGAGACGGGGAATGTGGGGCGCGGAGGCCGATCAGTCCAGCCCGGCGATCGCCGCAGAAAGGGCGGCGGCGATCAGCCCGGCCATGACCGCAGCGCCCTCGGTCGTTGTGATCAGATCCTGGCGGATCTCCAGCGCCACATAGGGCAGGCCGCGCCGTTCGGCATGGATGTCGGTGGTGTAGCCGCGCATGGTTTTCAGCGAATAGGGCTGATTGTCGCCCACCACCAGCCCGGGCGAGGCACGCAGATGGCGGAGCAGCGGCGTCGCCAGACGGTCGTTGCGGGCATGGAGCACACCCACATGCCAGGGGCGATGCTGGCCGTCCATCCGGTCGGTGCAGGAATGGACCGAGACCACCGCCGGGTGCAGCCCGGCGGCGACCAGGGCGGTGATCCGGCGGTCGACGGCGGTGTGATAGGGATGGAAGATCCGCGCGGCCCGATCCCGATGCTCTGCCGGCCCGGCCCGCCGGTTGCCCGGCACCTCGATCCCGTCGGACCGGCCGGGCATCGACGCCGGGTCGTCGAGGAAACGGTTCACATCCAGCACCAGCCGCGAGACCGTGGTCAGCACCGCAGGGGCCGCGAAGGCACCGGCCAGGCGGCGGGTCACCTCGGCCGCCCCGATATCCCAGGCCACATGCCGGCCGAGCACGGCCGGATCCAGACCAAGCCCCTGATATTCAGGCGGGATGTGGTTGCTGGCATGATCGCAGAGGAAGATCACCCGGGCGCGGGCGTCGGGGCGGATCAGCTCGGGCGTGAAGGGGTCGGGCGTGAGGGGGGCGGGCGTGAGGGGGGCGGTCAAATCCGGCCGGCCTCAGCTGTCGTCGCCTGCGACCATGACCGCGGCGCGGACGATTTCGGTCGCGCCGGTCGCCCCCAGGGCGGCGAGCAGGGCATGGCCCTTCTCTGCCGTGGCGGCAGAGGGATCGCCGATCACGCCGCTTCGGGTATAGGCGGCCATGCCCAGCTCGGTCAGCCGCGGCCGCTCTCGCGCGCCATCGGCGGCGGGCAGGGGCAGTGCCACGGCATCGGGGGCGGCGGCCAGCAGGATCGAGGTCTCGATCTCGCCCGCATGCATGTCTTCCGACAGGCTGCGGGTGATGCCGGCCGCCTGCAGGGCCTCTGCCCAATGGTCGCGGCCGGGCAGCAGCAGGGTGCGGGGATGGGCGGTCAGGTTCAGTTCCTGGACCAGATTGGCCAGCACGTAATTGCCGCCATGGGCGTTGACGATGGCGAACACGCCGATGCCCTGATGGCGCAGGCTTGCCGCCAGATCTTCCACGAAACCGCCAAGCGCGCGGGCACCAACCCAGACGGCGCCGGGGAAGCCCGCATGTTCCTGGGAACAGCTGACCGGCAGCGGCGGCAGCACCAGCGTGGCGGCGGCCATGTCCGCCGGCAGGGCGTCGTGGATCGCGGCGGCGACGGCACCGGCGATCAGCGTGTCGGTGGTCATGGGCAGATGGGGGCCGTGCTGTTCGAACGACCCCACCGGCAGGATCGCAGCCAGCGGCGCGGTGGCGGAAAGATGGGGCAGGCGCTGTCGTGACGGGATCATCGGATGCGGATCTCTCGACGAATCGGATCTCTGGACGACGGCCGGCCCTACCCTTGATGGGCGGCCGGCCAGTCACCGGAGGGGGAGGGCTGCGCGCGCGCCACAAGAATGGCCCGTCCTGCAGGACTTGCCAAGCCATGCGACCTCCGGTCACGATCTTCGCGCCGCCTCTTCCCCTGACCTGATGGATCCGCCACCCATGACCCTCGCCCCCGAAACCCTGCTCCGGCGCCTGTTCGACGCCGGTCTGGCCGCCAGCCGCCCCTCGGCGGCGCTGCTTGCCCCGCATATGCCGGCGCCGCCCAAGGGGCGGCTGATGGTGCTGGGCGCGGGCAAGGCCGGGGCGACCATGGCGGCGGCGGTGGAAGAACTGACCGCCGACTGGCCGATGCGGCCCGAGGGACTGGTGATCGTGCCCTATGGCCATGGGCTAGAGACGCAGCATATCCGCGTGGTCGAAGCCGCCCATCCGGTGCCGGACGAGGCCGGGCGGCGGGCGAGCGCGGCGTTGATCGATCTGGCGCGCGGCCTCGGCCCCGACGATCTGCTGCTGGCCCTGATCTCGGGCGGCGGCTCGGCACTTGCCGCGGCACCGGTGGCGGGGGTGCCGCTCGACGACAAGCGGGCGGTGACCCGGGCGCTGCTGGCCTCGGGCGCACCGATCGGGGCGATGAACACCGTCCGCAGGCATCTTTCGGCGATCAAGGGTGGCCGGCTGGCGGCCGCGGCGGCGCCGGCACGGGTGGTGACGCTGGCGATTTCCGATGTGGCCGGCGACGATCCGGCGACCATCGCCTCGGGCCCGACCGTGCCCGACCCCACCACGCTTGCCGATGCCGGGCGGGTGCTGGCGGATTGGGGCATCACGCCCCCTGACAGCGTCGCCCGGGCGCTCGCCGACCCCGCCAACGAGACGCCGAAACCCGGTGATCCGGTTTTCGATCGGGCCCGCTATCACATGATCGCGACCCCGATGCTGGCGCTCGAGGCCGCGGCGGCAGAGGCGGCCCGCCTTGGCCTCGCCCCCCTGGTGCTGGGCGACCGGATCGAGGGCGAGGCCCGCGAGGTCGCCCGCGTCATGGCCGGCATGGCGCTCTCGGCCCGCGCCCACGGCCGGCCGGTCAGGGGCCCCGCGGTTCTGCTCTCGGGCGGTGAGACCACCGTCACGGTGCGCGGCGACGGACGCGGCGGCCGCAATGTCGAATTCCTGCTGGCGCTCGCCCTGGCGCTGGGCGGCGCGCCCGGCATCCACGCCCTGGCCGCCGATACCGACGGCATCGACGGCGCCGAGCCGGTGGCGGGCGCCGTGATCGGCCCCGACACGCTCTCCCGCAGCCATGCGCTCGGCCTCGACCCGGCGGAGATGCTGGCCCGCAACGACGCCCACACCCTGTTCGCCCGGCTGGACACCCGGATCGTGACCGGGGCGACGCGGACGAATGTGAATGATTTCAGGGCGATTCTGATAAGCTGAGCGGCGGCCTCATGGCCCTGACGTGGAGGGAGGCATGACCCGGAAGCACCACGACGCCCACCCGCCGCCCGCACGGACGAGAGCGGGTGTCGAGGAGTTGCTCGACATCGCCGATCGTACGGCTGCGGAGGTGTGGCGGCCTTATGAAGACCATGATCGTCTGCTTTATGATGAGGACGGCCTGCCTAAATAGTGCCCGGGTGACGTCCGACCCGAACAGATCGCCTACAGGATCGACCGGAACACCGCCGCCACCTGATCGGTGGTGGGTTTGGGGCCCTGGCCGGTGGCGTACATCAGCGTGATGCCGTCGATCAGGCCGGCGGCGGTTTCGACCGGGACATCGGGGCGGCCATCGGCGATCAGGGTCAGAAAAAAGGCGATCGGGCGGCGGGCGGCCGATGTCAGCTGCGTGCCGAGATCCGCGAGTTCCGGGCGGCGGGCGGCGGCCATGGTCAGTTCCATCCGGGCCAGGAACAGGGTGCGTTCCGTGTCGGCATAGGTGACGAGTTCCCGGGCGACATAGGCGACCGCCGAATCCAGGCCGTCGCGGGCGGCGATGTCGGCGAAGCCCAGCTGAAGGTCGTCGCAATCCTTTTCCAGCAGGGCCGCCAGATGTTCTGCGGCCGCGATCAGCAGGGCCGTCTTCTTCGGAAAATAATACGAGCAGGAGCCCTGAGGGAGGCCGGCGGCCTCGTCCACGGCCCGGTGAGTCACGCCCTCCAGCCCGCGGGTTCCAAGCAGGCCGATGGTGGCGTCGAGTATCGCGCGCCGACGCGCGAGCTTGTCGGTTGACATGGATCCTCTACAAATGTAGAGATTTCTTATGCAATAGCATGGAAATCCCAGATGATGCCGGAGGAAAGCATGACACAACCGATCATCCGCTTGAACCCGTCGACGCTGCCCGATACCAGCGGCATCGGCTATTCCCAGATTTCGGTGGTGGAGCCGGGGCGCATGGCCTGGGTGTCGGGGCAGGTGGCCTGGCGGGCCGACGGCACGGCCGTGCCCACGGGGCTTGCCGCGCAGATGGAAGTGGTGGCCGGAAATGTCCGGGCCGCGCTCGCGGATCTTGGCGCCGGCCCGGCCGATGTCGTGATGGCCCGGGTCTATGTGGTGGATCTGACCCCTGAGCGGCTGGACGAGATGATGCCGGGCTTCCGGGCGCTGTTCGGCACGGCGCAGCCTTCCGTTACCGGCATCGGTGTGGCCGCGCTGGCGGCGCCGGAGCTTCAGATCGAACTGGAGCTGGTCGTCCGGCTGCCGGATTGACCCGCGTCAGATCAGGCCGTCGCGGGCCCAGCCGGCCAGATCCCGCGCCGGTACCGGCAGCCAGTCGGGGACGGGGCGGCGGGCCGGGTCGCCATGGAAGGCGGCGAGCCAGCCCAGCGCGCGGGCGTTCAGCTCTACCATCAGCGCATAAAGATCCAGCGCCCGGCGGGCATCGTCGCGGCCCAGATGCGGGATTTCGGCACCCAGCCGGCGGGGCATGGTGGTGTGATCGAGGCCGATATTGATCTGCTCATGGGCGCGGACCTCGGCATCCTCTGCGGCGGTGATGCCGGCGGCGGCCAGCCGGCCGTTCATCGGATTGGGCCGGCCGGGCAGGCCTTCGGTCACGATCAGCACCGCCGGGAAGGCGGCGGGTGCACGATCGGCGATCAGGCCCAGCAGGTCGACATAGGCCGTGAAGGGCGGCAGCGGCAGACCGTCGATCACCGCGTCGGCATCGAGCCCCAGGCGGCGGCAGGCCTCCAGCTCATGGGCTTCATGGCCGCTTTCCTCGACATGATAACGCCGCATGCGGCCGCGCAGTCCCGGGCGCAGCGCCATGCGCATCGCCGGCAGGAAGATGTCGGTGATCCGCGCCGAAACATGGTACTGCGCCAGATAGACGCCGCGCGCGATCGCGGTTGCGATACCGGCATCCCGGCCGGCCAGCAGCGCCCCGATCCGGTCGTCGCCGATGGCGGAGAGCAGGGCCGGGGTCATCGCCTCGGCGGTGAGGATCAGGCCGATGCCGGTTTCGGGGATCGGGGTTCCGGCGGGCGGCAGCGCCCGGCGTTCGGCCCCGGGCAGGCCCGCCAGGATCAGCGTGGTTGCCGCCACCCCCAGATGGCGTTCGGCTTCCGTGATGTCATAAAGACAGCCGGGCGGGGCCGAGAACCGTGCCTCGGTGCCGGTCAGCCGGGCGAGCAGGCGCCCGGTGGCGACCAGGCTCAACGGCGCGGTCACCGCCCAGGCCTCGACCAGCAACCGCAGGATGGCGGCATGGAATCCGGCGCCCTGCGGCAGCTCCGGCGGCGGGGCGAAGGGGCCCGCCTGGCCGCCGCCGGCGATCACGTCGCGGATGCGGTCGAGCAGGCCGCGGGCAAGATCCAGCATGGCGGTGTGGTCGAGCCCGCCGATCTCGCGCCGCCCGGCGGCGATCCAGCCCGCCGCGCGGTCGAGTGCTGCATCCAGCCGGGCATGATCGGCGACCAGAACATCGTGGCCGTCATCGGTTTCGGTGATCAGCCCCAGCCGGTCGAGCCCGTCCAGAAGATCGACCAGCCCGTCGGGGTCCGGGTCGGCGCCCGCCGCACGCCGCTGTGCGCGGGCCGCCGAGGCGCTGCGTATCGCAGCCCAATCCCCCGCCGCCGCATCGCGCAGCCGGTCGAGCCGGGCGGCGAGGTCGGCCGCACCGATGCCGGTGACGTCGAGTTCGGTGACGCCGCCGTCATGGACCAGGGCGAGGGTGTCGGGGCTGCGGGGATCGATCCGCAGCACCGCCAGCCGCGGCCGTCGATAGGCGCCGAGGCTCCAGGGGGAGAAGGGGATACTCGCGGGGGAGGCGGAAGCGGTCATCGGGCAGGCTCTCCGCGGGTGGCGGTCATCGAAAGCGGCAGGCGCAGGGTCGGGATCGGGTCGGCACCCTGCCCGTAATGGCTGAGGATGCGGCGCTCCAGCCGGTCGAAGGCTTCGAGCAGGGTGACGGCCGCCTTCAGCGTCACCAGAGTCTGCTCCCGGCCGACGAAATCACGCAAGCCCATCAGGCGGGACGAGATGTCGCCATGCGCACCTTCGTCGTTCAGCCCGGCATGCCAGACCAGCGGCGACCAGAAGCCTTCTGGCATGTCGAGCGCCCGGGCGCGATCGACCAGCAGATCGTGGAACCGCTGCGCCGGCCGTTCGAACAGGAAGAGCAGGGCTTCGAACGAAACCGGATCCTGGGCGGCGAGCACCGCCAGCGTCGAGGTGAGCGCGAAAGTCTCGGGCAGCGGCACCAGGCGGTCGAGCAGGTCCTCGTCGATGCCGACCGCAGCCAGGGCATCGGCAAGGGTGCGGTCGTGGCCGACCTCTTCGGCGAGGAAGCCTTCCAGCAGCCGGGTCCGGGCCGGCGATCCGGCATGGCCGAGTGCCGGGGCGACCGCCCGCGGGCCCATCCGCACCACCTGATGATACTCGATCGCATAGCCGATCAGCTGCGCGCGTGTGGCGCTGCCTTCGGCGAAGGCCCGGCCCAGGGCACCGGTGCAGATCCGCGCCTCGGCGGCGGCGACGAAGCGGCGCAGCTCGCGCATCGCCTGGGCGCCCGACACGCCATGGGCGATGCCGGGATCGGCGTCTTCCAGCAGGCCCAGCCCGTCCAGCGCCTGCAGGATTTCGCCCACACCCGCGGCGCCGAAACCGGGGGCCACGGCCGCCAGCTGCGCCCGCGGGGCACCCGCGGCGAGGGCGGCCATCAGCCGGCGCGCCTCGTCCAGCCCTTCCGGCAGGATGTCGATCGCACAGCCCTGATCGCCGTAATCCAGGCGGATGGAGGCGGGCTCGATCGCCACGCCGACACCGTCCCTGAGTTTCGGCCGGCGCGGCACCGCCGTCTCGGGCGCCGAGGGATCGGTGGTGACGTTGCCCGCGATCGCCGGCAGCCCGGTATCGGGGGCGAAGCCCTCCACCCGCCGCACCCGGTCGCCCGGCACGGCATAGTGATCGAGGATCGCGCCGTAGAAATCGTCATACAGCTCGACGAACAGGTCGAGCCCGTCGATCACCCGGCCGAGCTCGTCCTCGCCGATGCCGTCGAGCGCATCGAAGATCTCGCGGGTGAGCAGGCCGTGGCCGCCGTTCATGTTGATGCCGGCATGGGCACGGATCGGGCCGATGAAGGCCTCGTCCATGCCGCGGCGCTCGGCCGCGCGCACGAAGCTGTCGACGTCGATGTCCCGGCCTTCCAGCACGCCGAGCGTCGCGAAGAACAGGATCGGGTCGGTCCGGGCCCAGTGCGACAGCGCATTGGCAAGCGCCATCGTCTCGGGCAGCGGCACGGTGCGGGCCAGGATTTCGCGGTCGAGCCCCACGGCCTCCAGCGCCTTCAGGATCAGCTCGTCATGGCCGACCTCTTCGCCGTAGAAGCGGTTCATCGCCACCCGCGCGGGCGTGCTGCCGGTCCAGGCCAGGACCGGGCTGTCGAACCAGCTTTCGCGGAACAGGAAGTGGTAGTTCTCGATCGCCATGCCATGGAAGACCCGCTCGGGCACGGCATGGGGATCGTCGAGCATCGCCCGCCAGAACCGGTTGCGATACAGCCGGGTGAAGAGCAGGCGGTTGGTCCGGTCCTCGATCGCGAACAGGGCGGCCCGGCCCGACCGGGCGGCCGGCGGGGCCGCTTCGTCGACCAGGTCGAAGGCGGCGAGGTCGCGGATCAGCCGGGGCATGTTGGCGCCCCCGGCCTCGCGCTCCAGCGCCTCGGCATCGCGACCGCCGTCGATCAGGCGCAGCACCCGGCCCAGCGCCGGGGCATCCACGCCCCCGGCCTCCAGATGGAAGCGCGTGCCGCCGCGGTCGAGAGCGATGCCGTCCGCCGCCTCGACGATGCGGGCGGCAAGGCGCGGGCGGCGGGGTGCAGAGGGGTGGGGGGGAAAGGTGTCGACGGACATGGGGAACGGCGCCTCTCGTGATCGGGATCCATCCAGGCTCAGGACTTGAAGGCGTCGGGATCGCCGCCGCCGAAGGCTGCGGCGATCGCCTTGCCCGAGACGGCGCCGGCCGGGCGGCGGGCGGCCGGATCGAGCATCACCTCGACCACGGCCGGCACGCCCGCCTCGGCGGCGCGCGCGGCACGGGCCAGGGCGGGGGCGATGCCCGAGGCGCGCTCCACCCGCTCGCCATGGCCGCCCAGCGCTTCGGCCAGGCGGTCGTAGCGGGTGGCGCGGCTTAAGAACTGGCCGTCGAGATTGGCGTCGCCGAAGATGTCGTCGTGGAAATTGCGCATCTCGCCCCAGGCGCCGTCATTGCCGATCAGCACCACGAAGCCGGTCTTCGCGCGCACGGCGCTGTCGATTTCCATGGCATTGAAGCCGAAGGCGCCGTCGCCCTGCACCGCCAGCACCGGGCATGCGGGCCGGGCCAGGCGGGCGGCAATGGCGAAGGGCAGGCCGATGCCCAGGCAGCCGAAGGGGCCCGGATCCATCCAGTGGCCCGGGCGGCCGACCGGGATGGCGCCGGCGGTTTCGGCGATCACGTCGCCGCCGTCGCCGATGGTGACGGTGTCGGGGGTGACGAACCGGGCGGCCTCGGCTGCGAAACGGGCATGGTCGATCGGGCCGTCGCCGTCCAGGCGGTCTTGACGTGCGCGGGCCGCCCTGGCGTCGCGGGCGGCAAGCTGTTCGGGCCAGGCGGCCGGCACCCGGTGGCCATCGGCCTCGAAAGTCTGGGCCAGGGCGGTCAGGAAATGGCGCGGGCTGGCGGTAACGCCCATGACCGCGCCGCGATTGCGGCCAAGCCTTGCGGGGTCTGCATCGACATGGACGATCACGCAATCGGGATCGATCAGCGGTGCGCGGCCGTAATTCAGGCGGAAGTCGAAATCGATGCCGATCGCGATGATCAGATCGGCCGCGGGCAGGGCGCGGGCGCGGGCGGCGCTGTGCATCTGCGGATGGTCCGGCGGCAGGATGCCGCGGGCGGCACCATTGGCGAAGACCGGGCAGCCGGTCTCGCGCACGAAACGGTCGAGCGCCTCTTCCGCCCCCGCCCAATAGACGCCCGATCCGGCCAGCAGCAGGGGGGTGCGGGCGGCGCGGAGCAGGGCGGCGGTCTTGGCCACGGCGTCCGGATCGGCGGCGGGGGCGTGGCTCTGGCCGCGCCCCTGCGCGAAACTGAGCGCATCCGCCGGCACGCGACCCATCAGCAGGTCGAAGGGCAGATCCAGTGCCACGGGGGCCGGCCGCGGCACCATGGCGGTGGCGGCGGCCTCTGCCAGCAATTCGGGCAGGCGCCACAGATCGCCCGGCGTCGCGGTCATGCGGGTGACGGGCTTCAGCATGTCGAGCTGGGGGGCTTCCTGCAGCGCCCCCATGCCTTCCGTAGCCCCCGGATTGCGGCCGGCCAGCAGCATCAGCGGGCTGCCGGCCGCCCATGCATTGGCGACCGCGACCGCGGCCCCGACCACGCCCGGGCCTGCGGTTGCAGCCGATACCTGAACCTGGCGGGTCAGCCGGGCCATGGCATCGGCGGCATGGGCGGCGGCCTGTTCATGGCGGAAATCGACCAGCCGGATGCCGGTGCGGGCGCAGCCGTCGAACAAGGGCGACAGATGCCCGCCGGTCAGCGTGAAGAGATGCCCGATGCCCAGCGCGCGCAGCTGGGCGGCGGCGACGATGCCGCCATGGAGCAGGGGGGCCGGATCGGCGTCGATCCGCGATGCAGCCGGATCGGGGGCGGCGTGGCTCATCGGGGGGCTTCCTTCGGCGTCGGCGTCGGCGGGGAAGGCGCCGGCCCGGGAGCCCCCGGGACCGGCGCCCGATCGTTCAGATGTCGCCGGCTCAGAGATGCACGGCGATCAGCACCGGCTTCTCCTGGGTGGCCGGGCGGATCTGGACCAGGAAGGTCTTGCCGCCGGTCAGCCCGGTGCGAAGGGCGATGTCGGGCTCCTTCGCGTCCAGCCCGAGCTTCGCCACCGTATCCCTGACGTCCACCACTTTGTCGCTCATGGCGTCTCCCTCCATACGGGGATTATAGAAACAGGAACATTCTACCTGAGGTTAACAAAGAGTCACGACTAATCAGAATTAAATGACCGAAAATCATATACATAAGGTTGTAAAATTTGCGAAGGGGCCGGTAAAGGGCGGTTGTTCCGTCAGGCGATTTCATGGAGCCAGACCATTGCATCCTGCTATGCTGACCCGGGCAAATCGTGGTGAACCGGAGGTTGCTTCATGTCCGCCCCCCAGCCGCAGTCGAAGCCGAATGGACCAGGCCGTCAGATCGCAGCCTGGCTGCATGAAATGGTGGCGCTGCGCCACGATCTGCATCGCCATCCGGAACTGGCGTTCGAAGAACGGCGGACCGCCGCGCTGGTGGCCCGATCGCTGGCCGATTGGGGGTGGGAGGTTCATGAAGGCCTGGGCGGCACCGGTGTCGTCGGCACCCTGACCACCGGGCCGGGGCCGGTGATCGGCATCCGGGCCGATATGGACGCCCTGCCGATCACCGAGACCACCGGCCTGCCCCATGCCAGCCTGCATGACGGCCGGATGCATGCCTGCGGCCATGACGGCCACACCACCATCCTGCTGGCGGCCGCGCGCTGCCTGGCCGAGCGGCGGCGCTTCCGCGGCACCGCGCGGGTGATCTTTCAGCCGGCCGAGGAACATGGCGGCGGGGCGGCGGTGATGATGCGCGACGGGCTGTTCACCCGCTTTCCGGTCGATCGGATCTATGCCCTGCACAACATGCCGGGGCTGCCTGCCGGCGTGTTCGGCTTCCGCCCGGGCGCGCTGACCGCGGCATCGGACGATTACGTGATCACCGTCCGCGGCCGCGGCGGCCATGGCGCCTATCCCGAACGGGCGGTGGACCCGATCGTGGCCGGATCGGCGATCGTGCTCGCCCTGCAATCGGTCGTGGCGCGCAACGTGCCGCCCACCCGGCAGGCCGTGGTGACGGTGGGCGCGTTTCGGGCCGGCGAGGCGGCGAACGTCATTCCCGAAACGGCGGTGCTGAAGGCGAGCGTGCGGACCACCGACCCCGAGACCCGCAGCCTGATCGAGATGCGGATCCGCGAGCTGGTCGCGGGCCAGGCCGCCGCCTGGGGGGCTTCGGCGACCGTCCAGGTGGACCGCGGCTATCCGGCGGTGATCAACGATGCCGGCGCGACCGCCTTTGCGCGCGCGGTGGCGGTGGACGCCTTCGGTGCCGGGCGGGTGATCGACATCCCCGAGGCATCGATGGGCAGCGAGGATTTCGCCTATATGCTGGAGGGCGTTCCCGGCTGCTATCTGGTGGTGGGCAACGGCATCGAATCAGGACCGACCAGCTGCATGATCCACAACCCCGGCTATGACTTCAACGATGCGGTTCTGGGCGATGCCGCCGCTTTCTGGGTGGCATTGGCCGAAGCCTCGGCGCCGGCAGGTGCCGCCTGAACATGCACCCGGTCACGGCCCGCCATTGCCTGCGCCTTGCCCTGGCCTGGATGCTGCTGCTGGCATCCGCGCTGGCCGGGGGCGGCCCGCTGCGGACAGCCTCTGCCGCGGAGGCGCCGGTCGTGACGATCCGGGGCATCGAGGCCGGCCTGGATCTTACGCCCTTCGCCCGTATCCTGCCCGATCCGGGCGGCCGGATGGATCTGGAGGCGGCGCGCCGGGCCACCGGCTGGCAGACCACGCCGAACCGGCTTCTGCGTTTCGGATATGCGCCCGACATGGCCTGGTGGGCCCGTGTGACGCTGACCAATCCGTCGGCGCGGGCGGCACGGGTGGTGATCGATCTCGGCACGTCGCAACAGGATTATGTCGACTGGTACGTCACGGCGCCCGACGGGCAGGTCCTGCTGGCCAATCAGACCGGCGACCGGCGATCCTTCGCAACCCGGCTTCTGCCCTATCGCGACCTCGTGCTGCCCTATCAGCTGCCGCCGGATGCGACCGTCACGGTCTATCTGCGCCTGGGAACCCATGACGGCCTGTTCGCGAGCATGCCGTTCCGATTGTACGACTACACCGGGTTCTTTACGACATCAGGACGTGAAAGCGCGCTGCTTTCGATGTTCCATGGCGGACTTGCCGCACTGGCGTTGTTCAATCTCCTGGTTTTTCTGGTCACCCACCAGGGCGCGGTGGGTCTCTACGTCCTGCATCTTCTGGCGGTGCTGACTGGCAGCGTCAGTTTCCGCGGTTTCGGTTTTCAGTATCTCTGGCCGGATCTTCCGGGCCTCAGCAATGCCATGACCGCGGGCTCGATCATCCTGGCCTTCGTCACCGGCAGCCTGTTCGTTGTCCGTTATGTCCGTCTGCACCGCCATGTATCGGTGGCCACCCGCCGCGTGGTCAGCCTGCTGATGATCGCGGCCCTGTCCGGGCTGGTGCCGCTGGCGTTCGGGCAGTATGCGCTGGCGGTGGGGTTCAGCCTGATCGGCCTCGGCCTGGTGGTGGTGGTCTACCTGTTGAATGTCCGTCTGCTGTTCAGGGGCGTGCGCGAAGCCCGGTTCACCGTGCCGGCCTTCTTCGCGCTGATCGTCGCCGTGGCCCTGCATTACCTGGAAATCAGCGAATTGCTGCCGCCCAGCGGCTTCCGGGTCTGGCCCCTGATCATCGGGTCGTCGATCGAGGTGATGCTGCTGGCCTTCGGCCTGGCGGATGCCATGAACCAGCAGCGGGAGCGGCGCTTCGCCGCCGAACGCCGGGAAGAGCTGGCCCGGCTGCACATGGCGGAGATCGAGCGTGAGGCCAGCCACAAGGCGCGTCATGACGAACTGACCGGCCTGCTGAACCGTCGGGCGGCTGAAGAATGGCTTGAGGCGGCGGTGGAGCGGGGCCAGCCGGTGGCCGTGCTGCATCTGGGCCTGAATGATTTCGGCGCGGTGAACGAGGCGGTGGGCCATACCGGCGGTGACGCCGTGCTGCGCCAACTGGGCCGCCGGCTGGAGACGGCGATAGCGCCGGGGGAGATTGCGGCACGGCTGCTGGCCGATGAATTTCTGGTGCTGATGCCCGATACCGATCAGGCGCGGGCCGTGATCGCCGCCGATCGCATCCAGCGGCTGTTCGCGGTGCCCCAGCAGGTGAGCGGCACCGACATCTCGATCGCCTGCCGGGTGGGGATCGTGATCCATCCCGACGACGCGCGCACGGCCGAGGATCTGCTGCGGCGGGCGGCGATCGCCATGCAGGATGCGGCACGCCTGCCGCGGCGGATCCAGCTCTATCAGGCCGGGCGCGACGACGACCATCGCCGCCGGATCGCCCTGATCCGCGACCTGCGCCATGCGGCGGAACATGGCGAGTTCCGGCTGCTCTATCAGCCCAAGATCCATGTCGCCACCGGCCGGCTGGTGGCGGCGGAAGCGCTGATCCGCTGGCAGCATCCCACTTATGGCATGATCTCGCCGGCCGAATTCATCCCGCTGGCCGAGCAGAGCGGTGCCACAAGCGGCATGACCCGCTGGGTGATCAGAGAGGCGGTGCACCGGATGCGCAGCTGGCGGCTGGCCGGGCTCGATATCGGGCTGTCGGTCAACATCTCGGCCCTGGACCTGGATGATCCGGATCTCGTGGGCTTCGTCGGCCGCAGCCTGGAGGCCGAGGGGATCGCGGGCGGGCGGCTGACGCTGGAGGTGACCGAGAGCGCGATCATGACCGACCCCGACCGGTCGCGCGCAGTGCTGGAAGGGCTGAGACTGAGCGGCGTGACGATCTCGGTGGATGATTTCGGCACCGGCTATTCCTCGCTCGCCCATCTGAAGCGGCTGCCGGTGCAGGAACTGAAGATCGATCAGTCCTTTATCCGCGATCTGTCGGCGGCGAGCGAAGATGCGGTGATCGTGCGCTCGACCATCGGCATGAGCCACAATCTGGGGCTCTCGGTGGTGGCCGAGGGGGTGGAGAGCGAGGAAATCCTGACGCTGCTGGGCAGCTGGGGCTGCGATGTCGCCCAGGGCTATGCCATCGCCCGGCCGATGGATGCCGCGGATTTCGAACGCTGGGCGGGGCACCGCATGGCGGCTGCGCGCGAACAGGCGGCAGCCGCCGACTTGACACGGGTCAGAACCGTCCCCGGTGATCAGGCGTCTCAGCCCGGCTGACGGACGCCCGCACCAGCTTATGGCGTCTCAGTTCACGGCTTCCTGCGGCGTGCGACGCCGGGCGGCCATGGCGGCCGCGGCACGGCGCAGCCTCAGCGTCCACATGGTGATCATCGGCAGGGTGACGGCCGCCGGCGCCATCCAATGGGCGCCATCGGCGATCATGCCGCCGCCCAGCCCCGCGAAGGGACGGTGCAGAACCAGGGCGAGCGTGACGGTGGCGGCCAGCGCGCCCAGCATGCGCACCATATGCCGGCCGACCCGCACCCGGCCCGGTTCTTCCAGAACGTCCTGAACCGCCAGGAAGGCGCCGACCAGGCCCAGAACCGGCAGCGCGACATTGGCTGCAACCGGCATCACCGCCGCCAGCGCCGGGTCGACCTCGCGGCCGATCATGCCGGTCAGCCCGGCCATCACGGTCAGAAGGCCGGTGCCGATCACCACGCCCGACATCATCCGGTCGGCGGTGGACGGCTCGGCGGTCTGTCGGGTGTTGGCCCGCCAGCCGGCGATCAGCGTATAGATGGCAAGCAGGGTGACGATCAGCAGCAGAACCGAGGGCTGCACGATCGCAAGCCCCAGCCCGGCCAGGATCGAAATGCCCATCAGCACGCCGAAAACCCGGCTCATCGGCCGGATGCGTGCATCCTCGTGCGGCAAAAGAGCAAGTCTGAAGGCGGCGAGCACCGCAGCCGCGGCCGCGGCGGCCTCGATGGCCAATAGTCCGTCGACAACCATGGTTTGCCCCTCCCGATGTCCCGTCTTTGCCCCGCCGTCATAAGGGGTCATATGGGGCCCCCGGAACACTGAGCAAGCGTAAACCATCTGTTAACCATGATTTTTATATCAAGGATTTTGACGGTTTTTTATGTAACCGAGGTAACCGGCTGATTTCGCTGCGACTCCCGATAATGTCACGGCAGGGGCCGCCATACGGGGCGTCTGCCACGAAAATGACATGCGGTGACCGGTTCCGCCGCCGCCTCGGCAAAACCGGTCAATGATCGGGCACCGGTCCTCAATCGGCCGGACGGTCCAGATCCACCGCCGCCAGTGCCGCCTCCTGGCGCCTGGTCAGGGTGTTGACATCGAAATCGTCGATCAGATCGCGGAACATCCGGTGCCAGTTGATTTCGGCCTTCAGATGCAGGAAGACCGATCCCAGCCCGATCGCGGCCCGGTCCATCAGCACGAATTCGCGCGGCGGGGTCACCCCGCCCAGCCGCTTCAGTTCGGCATGGACCTTCTCGGCCACCGCGCGGCCGTACTGGCCGCTGCTTTCTTCCTGGATCCGCTGCACCCGGTCTTCCAGCAGCGGCCGGTAGAGGAAACCGGCCCAGGTGTTCAGCACCTCGAGCAGGGTCTTGTCGATCTTCTCGAAACCCCAGGCGCGGTAGGCTTCCACCGCCAGCTCGTCGTCCTTGCGGTCGAGCGCGTGATAGAGGTCGATCACCCCCTTCACGAAGCCCGGCCGGAACACACGGATGCAGCCGAAATCGAGCAGGTTGATCCCGTAATCCTGGGGGCGGACGGCGTAATTGCCCAGATGCGGGTCGCCATGGATCACGCCGTACTCGTAGAAGGGCACATACCAGGCCCGGAACATGTTCATGGCGATCCGGTCGCGCACCGTCTGATCCGCGTCGCGGAACGACATCAGCCGCGCGCCGTCGAGCCAGGTCATGGTCAGCAGCCGCTTCGTCGACAGCTCCGGCAGCCAGTCGGGCACATGCACATCGGGTTCGTCCCGCAGCATATGGGCATAGAGCCGCATCTGCCGGCCCTCGCGGCCGTAATCCAGCTCTTCCCTGAGCCGCGCCGACAGTTCGGCATGGATCTGGTCGGGGTTGATCGCCCGGTCATAGCGGCGGTAGATGCCGAAGATCAGCTTCAGCTGACGCAGATCCGCCTCCACCGCCGAGGCCATGTCGGGATATTGCAGCTTGCAGGCAAGCGCCCGGCCGTCATGGGTGGTGGCCTTGTGGACCTGCCCCAGAGAGGCGGCGGCCACGGCCTCGCGTTCAAAGCTGCCGAACCGGCTGCGCCAGTCGGGCCCGAGTTCGGTCGCCATGCGCCGCTTGACGAACAGCCAGCCCATCGACGGCGCATCGGCCTGAAGCTGGGCCAGTTCTTCGGCATATTCGCGCGGCAGCGCGTCGGGGATGGTGGACAGGATCTGCGCCGCCTTCATCAGCGGCCCCTTCAGCCCGCCCAGGGCTGCGCGCAGATCTTCGGCATGGCGGCCGCGATCCAGCGGCAGGCCGAACAGGCGCTCGCCCGCCAGCCGGGCGGCCAGGCCGCCGACACCGGTGCCGACCCGGGCATAGCGCCGGATCCGGCCGCCCAGGCGATCGTCTTCGTCGGACGTAGCCGCCGCCCCTGTCGGGGCGGCGGTATCGTCATGAGAGCGGGGCGCCCCACCCGGGGCGGCGGTATCGTCATGAGAGGTCGGCGTGGTCATGGGGGAGGAGGCTCCTTCCGGGCAGGCGGCGCCGGAGGCCCGGCAGCCGGGCCCTCAGAGACCCGCCGCCGCGACTTCCGCTTCCAGACGGTCGATATAGCCCTCGATCAGCTGAAGGCCACGGCTCCAGAACGCCGGATCGCCGGCATCCAGGCCGAAGGGGGCCAGCAGTTCGCGATGATCCTTGGCCCCGCCGGTAGCGAGCAGGGTGCGGTACTTGGCGACGAAATCCGGATCGCCCTGTTCGTGCACGGCGTAAAGCGCGTGCACCAGGCATTCGCCGAAGGCATAGGCATACACATAGAAGGGCGTGTGGAAGAAGTGGGGGATATAGGCCCACCAGTTCCGATAGTCTTCCGAGAAATCGAAGGCCGGGCCCAGGCTTTCGGTCTGAACCTCGAACCACATCCGGCCCAGATCTTCGGGTGTCAGCTCGCCCGACCGGCGCGCGTCGTGGACCTTCATCTCGAAACTGGCGAAGGCCACCTGGCGCACCACGGTGTTGATGATGTCCTCGATCTTCGAGGCCAGCATCAGCCGGCGGCGGGTCGGGTCGGTCTCGGCATCCAGCAGGGCGCGGAAGGTCAGCATTTCGCCGAAGACCGAGGCGGTCTCGGCCAGCGTCAGCGGGGTTTCCGACAGGAACAGGCCCTGATGGGCCGCCAGCGTCTGATGCACGCCATGGCCCAGTTCGTGGGCAAGCGTCATCACGTCGCGCGCCTTGCCCTGATAGTTCATCAGCACATAAGGATGGGCACCCGGCACGGTCGGATGCGAGAAGGCACCGCCGGCCTTGCCATGGGCGACCGGCGCATCGATCCAGTTCTCGGTGAAGAACCGACCGGCGATCTCGGCCATTTCGGGCATGAAGCGGCCGAAGGCGTCGAGCACGATCTCGCGCGCCCGGTCCCAATGGATCGCGGCATCGGCATCCTGGGGATAGGCGGCGTTGCGGTCCCAGTAGTTCAGCTTCTCCATGCCGAGCAGCCGGGCCTTCAGCGCATAGTAGCGGTGCGAGATCCGCGGATAGGCCTCGCGCACCGCCTTGATCAGCGCATCCACCACCTCGTCTTCCACCTGGTTGGACAGGTTGCGCGACGAGATCGGCCGGGCGAAGCCGCGCCAGCGATCCTCGGTCTCCTTGTCCTTGACCACGGTGTTGTAGATCAGCGTCAGCATCGGGATGCGCTGGCCCAGCCCTTCCGAGAAGGCGGCCGCGGCCTTGCGCCGGCGCTCGGGGTCGCGATCGCCCAGGCGCGAGAGCACGGCGTCCGAGGTCAGCTCTTCGCCGTCGATGGTGAAGCGGGCCGAGGCCCAGCTTTCATCGAACAGCCGCACCCAGGCTGCGCGGCCCGAGACCGACTTCTCCAGCAGCAGCTTTTCCAGCCGGTCTTCCAGCTGATGCGGCCGGAAGGCGCGCTGCCGCTCGATCCAGGGGCGGTAGCGGGCAAGCCGCGGCTCGGCCTCGTAGGCGGCTTCGAGTGCTGCATCGTCCAGCCGGTTGAACTCCAGCACGAAGAACAGCAGCCGGCTCGAAATCTCGGTCAGCTGTTCCGACACCGTCTGATAGCGGCGCCCGGCCTCGGCCTGGTCCAGGCGGGTGACGTGCATCAGCCCGATATAGGACCCGATCCGGCCCATCGCCTCTTCGATGCGTTCATAGGTTTCGATCGCATCGGCGAGGGCCGTGGGCGCAAGCTCGGCCAAGCGGCCTTCATGGGCCGTGGCGAAGGCCTCCGCATCCGCACGTGCCGTGGCGACATCGGCATCGATCGCCGGATCGTCCGGGGCCGCATAAAGATCGTCGAGGCGCCAGCGGGGCAGATCGCCGATCTCGGGGCGAAGGGGCTCGTGGCCGTCGGGCATGGGAAGGCTGCTCCTCAAGGAACCGTGTCGTCGTGGTGGACACAATATAGGCCGGCGGGCGGAGCCGACCAACCCGAACGGACATGCGCCGCTGATTTCAATGAACCGTCACAGGTCAACCCCAGCCATCAGGCCATCGCGCCGTTGGCGTTGGCCAACTTGGTAAATGGACGTGATACGCTTATCTGATTAAATATGCAGTCTCCCGCGGCCGGCCGGGTTTCCGGCCGCCCGTCCACGGCATCGGAACGGCGCATCCATCATATGACACCCACCATCCTGATCGTCGATGACGACCCCGCTCAGCGCCGGCTGCTGGAGGCGACGATCGGCCGTTTCGGCTATCGGCCCCGGCCGGTGAGCAGCGGCGAGGAGGCGGTGCGCCTGCTGATGCCGGGGCGCGAGCGGGTGGATGCCGTGCTGCTCGACCTCACCATGCCGGGGCTGTCGGGCATCGATGTGCTGAACCAGGTGCGTCCCACCCGGCCGCATCTGCCGATTCTGGTTTTCACCGCCCATGGCGGCATTGATGTGGCGGTGCAGGCGATGCGGGCCGGTGCGACGGATTTCATGGTCAAGCCGGTCTCGGCCGACCGGCTGCAGATCGCGATCCGCCAGGCGCTGCGTCCCGGCGTCGCCGACGATCTGGACGGGGTGGCGCCGCGGCGCGGCCGGCCGATGCCGGTGACCGATATTCTGGGCGACAGCCGGGCGATCCGCGCCGTGCTGGGCCTGGTGGCGCGGGCAGCCAATTCGACCATCCCGATCCTGATCGAGGGTGAAAGCGGTGTCGGCAAGGAGCTGATCGCCCGGGCGATCCATGCCCGCAGCGACCGTGCCCACGGGCCGCTGGTGACGGTCAATTGCGGCGCGATCCCCGAAAATCTGGTCGAGAGCATTCTGTTCGGCCACGAGAAGGGGGCGTTTACCGGGGCGAGCGAGCGCCATATCGGCAAGTTCCAGGAAGCCTCGGGCGGCACCCTGTTTCTGGACGAAATCGGCGAGCTGCGCCCGGATCTGCAGGTCAAGCTGCTGCGCGCCCTGCAGGCGGGCGAAATCGACCCCGTCGGCTCCAAACAGCCGGTGCCGATCGACATCCGGCTGATTTCGGCCACCAACCGCAATCTGTGGGATCTGGTCCAGACCGGCCAGTTCCGCGACGATCTCTATTACCGTCTCAACGTCTTTCCGATCTATGTGCCGCCGCTGCGCGACCGGCGCGACGACATCCTGGTTCTGGCCCGCCATTTCATCCAGCGCTTCGAGGCGGCCGAGGGCAAGCGCATCCGCGGCCTGACCGAGGCGGCGGAGCGGCTGCTGACCACCTATCACTGGCCGGGCAATGTCCGCCAGCTGGAGAATGCGATCTTCCGGGCGGTGGTGCTGTCGGACGGCGACATCCTGGATGTGGAGCATTTCCCCCAGGTCCAGCAGGCGGCCTATCGTGCCAACGGCTTCGGCGATACCGCGCTGCCCGGCGATTACGGCGCCGGCCCGCCGGTCTATGCCGTGCCCGGCGGTCAGCCGCCGCTGGCGCCGACGCCGGGCGGGCTCGCCTATCCGCAGGCGGGGGGCCAGATGGCGCCTGCGCCCATGCCGGGTACTCAGGTGCCGGGCACTCAGATGCCGGGCACTCAGATGCCGGGGGGGCGCCCGATGCTGGTCGCGGCCGGCGGCGGGCAGCCGGCCCCGATGATGCCGCAGGGCTTCGCCCAGGCGCCCATGCCGGCGCCGATGCCGCCGGCCCCCCAGGGCCCGCTGCCGGCAGCCGGCCTGCGCCCACGCGACGACGAGGCCGAGGCGCCGATCCGCGCCTTCGACGAGGCGGGCCATATCCGGCCGCTGGAAGAGATCGAAGCCGACATCATCCGCATGGCGCTGCGCCAGTATCGCGGCCGGGTGAGCGAGATGGCCCGCCGCCTGGGCATCGGCCGGTCCACCCTCTATCGCAAGCTGCGCGATCTGGGTCTCGACGGCACCGATTGAGCCGGCGCAGAAAAGACGCGGGCGAGCATGAGCCCGCCCGCCGCACCGCATCCCCCCGTTCCGGCCGTCAGGCGTAGCGCGCCTGCCGGGCGGTGTTCTTTCGTGCCCGCTTTGCTTCTGCATGCAGCCGGCGCGCGGACTTCACCAGTTCGACCGCGTCCGGCCCCCACATCATCCGCAGAAAATAGCGTTCGATCGGGCCGCGCTGGAGCAGCCAGATCAACGGCATCATCGCGAAGCATGCCGCCAGGATCATCTTCTCCCGGCGCGGCGTCACGCCGCTGTTGCGGCGTGTCTTCGCGGAGACGGCACTCATGGCGATGAGTTTGAACAGACCTTCCTGGAAGAAGAGCTGGCGTTTGACCTTGCGTTGTGACGGGTGATAGTTCTTCTGAATCGACGATTTCCACAAGTCATGGAAGTCGTCGCCCGTTTCCGGAATGATGCTGAGCGTCTTCGTCACACCGAAGAGATGGTCGTATTTTTTGTAGAGCGCTTTCAGATCTGCCATTGAGGCAGGGAGGTCCGCTTCATCGTGCGGGAACAGGCGGCAGTAGTCGCTGACCTCGCGAATGTAGCGATCCCGCTCCTCGGCCGGGAGGCGCCGCGGAAGCCGGAGGCCCCGGAAGCCGAGGCGTTCATAGACCCAGAGCATGGAATGCATCTCGGTCAGCGCGGCCCACATCGATTCGCGCGGGGAATTGGCCCGGTAGCCGCCGATCTCGGGCGCGCCGACATCGATGACGTCACCGGCCACCTTCTCGTGGACCCGTATCAGGTGCTGAGAGACGCGCCGTGCCGTGTCCAGATCACCCAGCCACATCGGCGCGTGGATGCCCGAATTGCGCTGGGCGCGGTCGAAGACGTCGAACATCGTCAGCTCGCCCCGATGCGCCTTGCGGGAGATGGGATCCCAGTCCCGAACCCCGGCCACGACCGGCTTGTAGGTGAGCTGCAGAATGAACTGAGCCGGCGACTGAAACACGATGACCGCCGGATGCAGAAGAACATCCCAGGCCACCGAGCCCGGGCCGAACACGCCGCGATCCCCGACGTCTCCGGGGCTCGCGACCTTCGGCTGACCATGGCGTCGCCAGCGGCTCGCCTTTCCAAGCAGGCGCTCTCTGGTGACGATGACGTTCGGCCGGCGTTCTTCGGTTTCTGATTGTACGCTCATGGGGTTAGCCTCCCTATTTCCCGTTCGGGAATAAACGATATTCCCGAGAGGGAATATGAGTCAAGGCGTGCGGGCGTGCTGCATCGGCACCGGGGGCGTGATAAGGAAGACCCTTGCCTGATCACCAGAGCCGGGCAGACAGGGAGCGGGGATGACATGGCAGTGCGGCGAACCCGCCGGCCGGGAAAACGGGCCGGCCTGGATCTTCGGCAGATCGTTCAGACCGCCCGACAATTCGACATCGCGGATCTGTCCATTCAGTCGCTGGCGGACCGCCTGAACGTCGACCGCAAGGCGCTGCACTATCATGTGAAAGACAGGCAGTCCCTTTTCGAACTCGTCGCTCTGGACAGCTTCGCAGAACGCCTGCAGGGGCAAGGCGTCGCGGCCGCCGAAGACTGGCGCGAGGCGTGCCGGGTCTATGCCAGAGAATTCGTGGACAGCGTCACCTCGCTGGGGGAGCTGTCCGAATACCTCTGGTTCAACGAAGCGGTGACCGCTTGGGCGCTGGAACCCGCCGAGGCGCTGTTCGCCCGGTTGAACGCGGCCGGATTTCCCGATGAAGATGCCGTTCGGATGGTGACCATGCTCGCCACCCTCTGTCTCGGCCATGCGCGCGACATCGTCCAGGCGGGCCGGGAGGCGGAACGACCCCGTGCCCGTTCACTCCGCGCGGCGCTGTCCGAGGCCGGGCAGCCCGGATTTCCCAATCTGGAGCGGATCGCCGGTCTGGGGGTGGACACCTATGGTCCGGCGCAGCTGGCCTTCGGCGTCGAGCTCTTTCTGGAAGGGGCCGACGCGGTTCTGAGGCGCGCCCGGGCTGCGGCCGACCGGCCTGCCGGGCTGTGATCGGGGGCCAGGTCGCGGGTCGTGCCGAACAGGCCTCGGGCGATAATTTTCCGCATGATTCTTAAGGGATGTCAGGGGTTTTCTTTCGGAAAATCCTGAAAAATCCGTGCTCTATTCCCCTCGGACAAGGATGTTGCGGCATGGCCCGCATCCATCGTATAACCGGGAAAATAGGTCACTAATACTGACCTAATTTGATCTGCCGGCAGCCAGGCCGGTCAGCATCGACAAGACGAGCCCGGCCCGGCGCATCGATGCCCGACGCATCGATTGCGGCGAAGGCGGGGCCATCACCCGGGGATCCGCCTCAGGCGGGGACGATGTCGTGTGGAGACGCCGAAATGACGCTGCCCGAATTGTCGCAGGACGATAAGTACACCGTCGAGCGCGGACGGATCTTTCTGACCGGAACCCAGGCCCTGGTGCGGCTGCCGCTGATGCAGCGCCAGCGCGACCTGGCCGCCGGGCTGAACACCGCCGGCTTCATCTCGGGCTATCGCGGCTCGCCGCTGGGTGCGCTCGACCAGCAGCTCTGGAAGGCGCGCAAGCATCTGGAGGCGCATCACGTCGTCTTCCGGCCGGGGGTGAACGAAGATCTGGCGATGACCTCGGTCTGGGGCAGCCAGCAGGCCAATATGGACAACATGACCCGGCCGGAACATGCGGCGCTGGCGAAATACGACGGCGTGTTCGGCATGTGGTACGGCAAGGGCCCCGGCGTCGACCGGTCGGGCGATGTGATGAAGCACGGCAACATGGCCGGCTCGTCGCGCCATGGCGGCGTGCTGCTGCTGGCCGGCGACGATCACGGCGCCAAATCGTCGACCCTGCCGCATCAGGCCGAATACACCTTCATGGACTGCCTGATCCCGATCCTGAACCCGTCGGGTGTGCAGGAAATCCTGGATTACGGCCTGATCGGCTGGGCGCTGTCGCGTTTCTCGGGCGCCTGGGTGGGGATGAAGACCATCGCCGACACGGTCGACAGCTCGGGTTCGATCGATGTCGATGCCGGCCGGGTGCGGGTTCTGCTGCCGGAGTTCGAGTTTCCGGCCGATGGCGTCCATATCCGCTGGCCCGACGCGCCGATGGACCAGGAATACCGCCACCATCGCTACCGGCTGGCGGCGGTCGCGGCCTTCGCCCGCGCCAACCGGCTGGACCGGGTGGTGATGGACGCGCCGCGCGCCCGTATCGGCATCGTCACCGCCGGCAAGAGCCATCTGGACGTCTGCCAGGCCCTGGACGAGCTGGGCATCGACGAGGCGCTGGCGGCCCGGATCGGCATCCGGCTCTACAAGGTCGCCATGCCCTGGCCGCTGGAGCCGGAAGGCATCCGCCGCTTCGCCGAGGGCCTGGAAGAGGTGCTGGTCGTCGAAGAGAAGCGGGCCGTGGTCGAGCCGCAGCTCAAGGAGCATCTCTACGGCTGGCGCGCCGATGTCCGGCCGCTGGTGGTGGGCAAGTTCGACGAGGCCGGCAACTGGATCCTGCCCTCGGCGGGGGAGCTGCGCCCCAGCCGGATCGCCCAGGTGCTGGCCGACCGTCTGGCCCGCTTCCTGCCCGACGAGCCGGGCCTGGCCGAGCGTATCCGCACCCGGGTGGCGCATCTGCGCCAGTTGGAGGACGCGTCTTCGGGCAAGGCGGCGATCGAGCGCAAGCCCACCTTCTGTTCGGGCTGCCCGCACAACACCTCGACCGTGGTGCCCGAGGGCAGCCGGGCGCTGGGCGGCATCGGCTGCCACTACATGGCGACCTGGGTGATGCCGCGCACCGAGACCTTCAGCCAGATGGGCGCCGAAGGGGCCTCGTGGATCGGCCAGGCGCCGTTCACCACCGAGCCCCATGTCTTCCAGAATCTGGGCGACGGCACCTATTTCCACTCGGGATCCCTGGCGATCCGCGCCGCGATCGCGGCCAAGGTCAACATCACCTACAAGATCCTGTTCAACGACGCGGTCGCGATGACCGGCGGCCAGCCGATCGACGGTTCGCTGACCGTGCAGCAGATCGCCCATGAACTGCTTCAGGAAGGTGTGCGCCGCCTGGTGGTGGTGACCGACGACACCACGGCTTACGAGGGTGGCGCCGGCCTGCCGGCGGGCGTGACGGTCCACGACCGCGGCGAACTCGACGCCGTGCAGCGCATGCTGCGCGAGATCGAGGGCTGCACGGTGATCATCTATCAGCAGACCTGCGCCACCGAAAAGCGCCGCCGTCGCAAGCGCGGCACCCTGGCCGACCCCGACCGTCGGGTGGTGATCAACGATCTGGTCTGCGAGGGCTGCGGCGATTGCTCGGCCAAGAGCAATTGCGTGTCGGTGCAGCCGCTGGAGACCGAATTCGGCCGCAAGCGCCAGATCGACCAGTCGAACTGCAACAAGGATCTGTCGTGCCTGCAGGGCTTTTGCCCCAGCTTCGTGACCGTCTCTGGTGCGAAGATCCGCAAGCCCGCGCCCAAGGCCGCCGATGCCACCCCCTTCGAGGTGCTGCCCGATCCGGAGCTGCCGGCGCTGGGGGCGCGGCCCTATGGCATTCTGGTCGCCGGTGTCGGCGGCACGGGTGTCGTGACCATCGGTGCGCTGATCGGGGTTGCCGCCCATCTGGAAGGCAAGGGCGTCGGCGTGCTCGACATGACCGGCATGGCCCAGAAGGGCGGGGCGGTCTTCACCCATCTGCGCATCGCAGAGCGCCCAGAGGACATCAAGTCGATCCGCATCACCACCGGCGGCGCCGATCTGATGCTGGCCGCCGATCTGGTGGTGGGCGCGCGCCCCGATGCGCTGGGGCTGCTGGATCCCGGGCGCAGCCGGGCGGTGATCAACGACCAGGAACTGATGACCGCGGCCTTCGTCAAGGACCCGGATCTGGCCTTCCCCGGCCAGGATCTGCGTGCGGCCTATCGCCGGGCGGCCGGCCCTGCGGGGGTGGATTTCATCGAGGCCGGGCCGATCGCGACGGCCCTGCTGGGCGACAGCATCGCCAGCAACCTGTTCCTGCTGGGCTATGCCTGGCAGCGCGGGCTGGTGCCGCTGGCCGAGGCCAGCATCCTGAAGGCGATCGAGCTGAACGGTGTTGCGGTGAAGCTCAACCTCGACGCCTTCCTCTGGGGGCGGCGTGCGGCCCACGATATCCGCCGGGTGCGGGATCTGGTCATGCGCAGCCGGCCGGTGGCCGAAAGCGAGCGGCTGTCGGAAACGATCCACGAGGTGATGGCCCGGCGGACCGATTTCCTGACCGCCTATCAGGACACCGCCTATGCCGGCGCCTATGCCGAACTGGTGGAGCGTGTGCGCCAGCACGAGATGCGGGTGATGCCCCGCAGCACCGCGCTGACCGATGCGGTGGCGCGGTCGCTGTTCAAGCTGATGGCCTATAAGGACGAGTACGAGGTGGCGCGGCTTTACACCGACGGCGCCTTCCAAGACAAGCTGGCGCGGCAGTTCGAGGGCGATGTCAGGCTGACCTTCCACCTGGCCCCGCCGCTTTTCGCCCGGCGCGACAAGGCCACCGGCCGGCCGCGCAAATCGAGCTATGGCCCGTGGGTGATGGGCGCTTTCCGCCTGCTCGCCCGGATGAAGCGGCTGCGCGGCACCGTCTTCGACCCCTTCGGCCACACCGCCGAACGCAGGACCGAGCGCCGGCTGATCGCCGAGTACCGTGCCACGGTGGAACGGCTGGTCGCGGGGCTGACGCCGGAAAATCACGCCCGCGCTGTGGAGATCGCGAAGCTGCCGATGGACATTCGGGGCTTCGGTCACGTGAAGGACGAGAACCTGAAACGGGTTCGCCTGAAGGAACGGCGCCTGTTGGCCGCGTGGGAGAGGCCGGGGCCGGTGGTACAGGCGGCGGAATGACGCTTCGGACAGATGGTCCCCGGCTCCGGCTTTGCGTCGGGGCCGGGGATTTTCGCAGTTTCAAAGAATTTTATGCGTCTTAATTTTATATGACTGTCAGACATGCACGTATGAGGTGCATCCACGGATCTGCTCACAACGCTCCATCGCCAAGGGCACTGAATCCCGCCATAATGGCCGGACCTGTTTCAAGGGCCGGGATAGAGGGCATATCGGCACATCATGAACCTGCGGCGGGACGGTGGAGCGGAGGGTCAGGCGGCGACAGTGACGGCGCGCATGCGCGCCGCGCAGCTCGATGCGCTCTATCGCGCCGCCCGGATCGGCATCCTGATGGAACCGCTGGTCTCGATCTGTCTGGCGGTGCTGATCTGGCCCGCCGCCGCCCAGCAGCAGATCGCGCTCTGGCTGGTGGCGGTCAACTGTCTGGTGGGCCTGCGCTTCGCCGCCATCCAGCGTGATCTGCGCGACGGCGGTGCCGACACGGAACCCGAACAACGCGCCCTGCCGATCCTGATGATCATCGCGGTCAGCGGTGTGATCTGGGGGCTGGCGCCGCTGGTGCTGGCGCCTGCCGCCGCCTCGATCGACATGGCCAAGGTGCTGTTCGCCACCGCCGCGATCGGTGTGGCCGGCACGGTGATGATGTCCTGTCATCTGACGGCGGCTCTGGTCTGGCTGGGGGTGACATCAACAGCACTCGCGGGCGGGCTGATCATCGCCGGGCGGATGGATCTGCCGCTGCTGCTGGCGATCGCCGCATCGGCAGCCGTATTGGCGGTGGGCGCGCATTATCTGGCACGGTTGCTGGACGACGGGCTGCGCCTGCGGATCGAACTGGCCGATGCGGTGCAGGCCGCCCAGGCGGCCAACATCGCCAAATCCGATTTCCTCGCCAATACCAGCCATGAACTGCGCACGCCGCTGAATGCGATCATCGGTTTTTCGGAGATCCTGATGAACGATCGGCCGCGCACCGACGCCCAGATCGACGAGCAGATGGAATTCGCCCGGCTGATCAACGAAAGCGGCGTCCACCTGCTCGACATCGTCAATGACATTCTGGATCTGTCGAAGATCGAGGCCGGCGCCTACAACCTGGACGAAAGCGTCTTCACGCTGGAGAGCATCGTCCGGACCACGACCAATCTGATGCGCGGCCAGGCCGAAAAGGCCGGGCTGAAACTGGTCAACATGCTGGCACCCGACCTGCCGGCGCTGCGCGGCGACCAGCGGGCGATGAAGCAGGTGCTGCTGAACCTGCTGTCGAACGCGGTCAAATTCACCCCGATCGGCGGCAGTGTCACGGTAGAGGCGCGGATCGCCGAAGAGGGCGGGTTGACGATCGCGGTGGTCGATACCGGCATCGGCATCGCACCTGAAGACATCAACCGGGCGATGGAGGCCTTCGGACAGGTGGACAGTGCGCTCAACCGTCGCTATGCAGGCACCGGGCTGGGCCTGCCGCTGGTCCGGTCGCTGATCGAGATGCATGGCGGTCGCTTCCAGCTGATCAGCCGGGTGAACGAGGGCACCCGTGCCGAGATTGCCTGGCCGGCGGCGCGCGTGGTGGGCAGTGGCAGACGCGGCGGACCGCATTCAGGGATCAGCGACCAGGGGGCCGGCGGCCGGCTGAGCGGCGGTGCCGATCCGCGCACCGGGGGACGTGGTGACAAGGGGCGGGGCGGCATGCCGACGGGCCCGAGCACGGTGATGGGCTGAAGACCATGTCGGGCAGCAGCACCTACCGATCCGACCCGAGGCCGGCTGGCGAGGCCGCGCGCCCCGGCACCGACGTTCCGGCTGGCAGCCTGCGTGGCATCATCCTGAACGGCTTTCGCCATATCGAGCCCAATCTCGTGCCGGTGTCGATCGCCGGTGCGGTGATGATGCCGGCCTATTGGATGGTCTGGACCTTCCTCTTTCCCCAGGCCTATGAAAATCTCGGCCTGCGCCTGGCCGGGTCGGTGCTGTGCCTGCTGCTTGCCTTCCGCCGGCGCTGGCCGGCGCGGCTGCAGCCCTGGATCCCGGCGGTCTGGCTGGTGATGCTGGGCTATTGCCTGCCCTTCTTCTTCACCTTCATGACGGTGATGAACGGCGGTTCGGTCATCTGGCAGATGTCGACCCTGACGGCGCTGTTCCTTCTGGTGCTGCTGGTCGACTGGTTCAGCCTGATCATGCTGTTCCTGATCGGCACCGGGCTTGGGGTGGCGATGGCCCTGATCACCGGCCCGCCCCAACACGACGTGGCGATCTATGCCGAATACGCCCCGATCCTGGCCTTCGGCCTGCTGGGCGGTGCGATTTTCAACTACAACGCCGCCAATTCGCGGGCGGTGCGCGAACGGGCGCTCGCCGAAAGCGGTCGGGCTGCCGGGCGCATGGTGCAGACGCCGCTGATGAGCATCCGGACCTCGGCCCGTTCGCTGGAGACCTATCTGCCCGGGCTGGTGCGCAGCCATCGCATCGCCCGCGCCCAGGGCGTGCCGGTGGAGAGCTTCGACGATGCGCATCTCGAGGCCCTGCTGCACGTGCCCGCCCGGATCGACGACGACTGCGCCGAGGTCGCCCGCCGCCTCCAGGCCTTGGGAGATCCGGCCGAACTTCGCCGTCGCAGCTGACGACCGGCGGAGGGGGCATTTTACACGGAACTCACTCAAACCGTGTTCGATCGCACAAGCATCGGCACGGCGGTACCATTATGATGAAGCCGCAGCTGCCCGATGGGCGGCCGTAAAATATCGCAACGGGGCAGGCATGATTTCGACGGCGTTTCTGGTGCTGCATGTGGGGGCGGGCGCCCTGGCGCTGGCGAGTGGCTTGACCCTGATGGTCCTGCCGGGCAAGGGCAATGACCGCCACCGACGGATCGGCCGGGTTTTCGGCTGGTCGATGGCGGTATCGCTTGCCGCCTCGGTGGTGCTGGCGCTGGTGAACTTCTCGTCCTTCCTGCTCGCCATTGCCGGATTTTCGGCCTATCTGCTCGCCGCCGGCTGGCGTGCCGCCCGCCGGCGCAAGGCGGAGCCGGGCATGGCCGACCGGCTGATCGCCGGGCTGATGCTGGGCCTGGCCCTGGTGATGATCGTCGCCGGCCTGACCGGTGCGGTGGGCGGGGCGGCCAATGTCGTCATGCCGGTCTTCGGCCTGATCGGCGGCGCGCTTGCCTGCCAGGACCTGATGGAGGTGAGCCGCGTCGGCCCGCCGCGCATCGCCCGCCACCTTTCGCGCATGATGGGCGCGCTGATCGGCACCATCACCGCCGCCCTGGTCGTCAACGGCCCGACCCTCGGCCTGCCCCCGATCGCCACCTGGCTGGTGCCGACGGTGCTGGTGGTGCCGGCGATCGTGTGGTGGAACGTCCGGCTACGGCGGGCGAGCGGGCAGGGCTGACGGTCAGCAGCAGCGTGAAGGCAACCCCCGCGACCGGCATCAGGCAGATCCAGGCCGCGAGGCCGATGCCCCAGCCGCGGTCGTGGACGGCGAGAGCCGCCGAGGCGGTGAGGGCAAGACTGCCGGCAAGGCGCAGGGCGGCAGCCTGTGATCGGCGCGGCGGGCGATTCCACACCTGTCGGTGGTGGCGTTCCATGGCCAGGCCGAGACCCGCGAACCCCGCCAGGGACAGGAACAGGGCGGTGAGCAGGATCATGCCGCCTCCTTCCGCAGCCTGCGGCGCAGGCGGAGACTGATGAGGCCGAGCCCCAGGCCCGCGATGACCGCCGACAGATGCACGCCGATCACAACGGCATCACCTGTCCGCCATCCGTCGAGGGCATAGCCGCCGGAACTCCCGAGATCGAGCACCGGCAGCGCGATGCACAGCAGGGCCGAGAGACCGCATTGCACCGGCCAGCCGCGCTCCGGCGGCACGGTGAAACCGTGGATGATCGCGGCGATCCAGACCGCCAGAAAGCAGCCGAGTTCGGCCGGCGCGCGTAACGGCATGTCCGCGGGCAGCAGGCGATTGGCCCAGAGCAGGGCAATGCAGGCAAGCAGCAGCCCGGCGACGGCCCCGATATTGGCCCTGGCCACACGGTCGGGGAACCGGTCCCCGTCCTTGCGGGGACGACTGGTGAACAGCACCAGGCCGGTTGCGATCATTGCCGAGCCGGCGGCGCCGGCGGCGAAATAGGACCAGCGGATCCAGGGATCGGCGAAGGATACCCGGTGCAGACCGATCATCGCCCCCTGGACGTGGTGGGCGGGCCGCAGATCTTCGGGCCCGGAGAGGCGGATGCCGGTGACGCCGTCGAAGCGGGTGACCTGCGCGACGCGGACCAGACGCCGGTCCCAGGCATCGTGGAGCTGGACCAGGGCCGCGGCGTCGCCCGGATGGTCGATGATGATGACGCGCACACCCTGGCTGCCGTCGGGGCGGCGGAGGCTGTCGAGCATCGGTTCGAGGGGAGCCGGAGGTGCGGAACGGCCCGCGGCAGGGCGCGTCGGCGGCTCCGGTGCTAGTTCCGCCAGAAAGCTGCCGCGGCTGCCGTCATAGAGCCGGTCCACCGCTGCCGGCATGTAAGTGTCGTAGAGGATGGCGAGGCCGGTATAGGTGATCATCAGATGGAAGGGGAGAAACAGCACCCCCGCCAGCAGATGACCGTCGAGCCAGGCCCGCCTGGGGTTCGACGCCGGGCGGAAGGTGAAGACGTCCTTGAAGATCCGCTTGTGGATCAGCACGCCGGCCGCCAGCGCCACCAGCATGGCCATGGCCGCCGCCCCCACCACCCATTTACCGAAACCGCCGGGCAGATAGAGCCGGTAGTGGAGGCGGAAAAAGAAGTCACCGCCGATGGTCTCGCGGGGCGTGAGTTCGGCGCCGGTTGCCGGATCGATCAGCCGCCGCCGGAAACTGCCGTCCTGGAACCAGCCGACGGAGGCTTGGGGACGGCGGGCATCCGGCAGGGTGATGATCCAGCGCGGCGTGGGCGGCAGCTCTTCCAGCAGCCGGGCTGTGACCCGGTCGGCGTCGAAGGGGCCGGTCGCGGCCAGTTCGGGGCGCATCCAGCGGTCGAGTTCATCATCGAACACCGCCAGCGTGCCGGTGGTGAAGATCGCAAACAGCAGCCAGCCGAAGATCAGCCCGGCCCAGGCATGCAGCCACGACATTGATCGGATCAGGGGGAGCGGTTTCGACATGGCGGTCCGATTGTCAGCCCGGCGCCGCCAGTGCACCGCCCAGGGCGGCGAGCCCTGCGAGTTCGATCCAGGCACGTGCCGGACGGGCAACCGCAAAGGCGCGCAGCGCCAGCAGGGCCTGGATCAGGAAGGCGGGCAGGGTGGCGGTGATCACCGCGTCCGGGCGGCCGATCGCAGGGGCGAGGAGCACGGCCAGACCGGCGGTCAGGGCATAGGCCGCAGCCCATGCCCCGGGACCGGCAGCCAGAATCCGCCAGACGATGCCGTTCATGCCGTTACCAGCGATAGGACAGCGTGCCGATGACGGTGCGCGGGTCGCCGTAGCGGCAGCCGTCGACGGTGTTGCAGGTGAGGTAGTCCTCGTCGAAGAGGTTGCGGGCGTTCACACGGAATTCCGTCCCGGCGAGGTTCGGCGACAGCTCCGCCAGGTCGATGGAGACCATCGCGTCGGTCAGGGTATAGGCCGGCGCCTCCACGCCTTTCGGCTCACCGATCAGGTTGGACGAGCCGATGCGACGGATGCCCGCCCCGGCCCTCATGCCGTAGAGACCCAGCCCGTCCAGCCCGACATCGGCCCAGACCGACAGCATGTGACGCGGCACACCGTTCTGGCTCTCACCCTTTTCGCCCGGGGTGTCGCTCCGGGTGATCTCGGTGTCGGTATAGGCATAGCTGGCGATGAGCTGGAGGGGGCCGAAGCGGCTGCGCGCCTCGGCCTCGAAGCCGCGGGCGCGGACCTGTCCGGTCTGGACCGTGTCACCCAGGGCATCGGTATCGACCACATCGTCCTGGGTCAGCTGATAGACCGCCGCGCTCAGCATGGTCTCGCTGCCCGGGATCTGCCAGCGCAGGCCGGCCTCCACCTGTTCGCCGGTGGTGGGATCAAGCGCGCGACCGTCGCGGTCGACACCGGCATTGGGCGAGAAGGACTGGCTGAAGCTGACATAGGGGGCGACGCCGTTGTCGAACAGATAGACCAGCCCGGCCCGGCCGGTGAAGGCATTGTCGGTCGTCGTCTCGGCGGTACCTGCCGCCTTGCCGGTGACGTCGCTCTCGACCCGGTCGTAGCGGCCACCCAGCACCAGCACCCAGCGGTCTGCAATCTTCATCTGGTCCTGAAGATAGAGGCCGGCCTGATCGCTTTCGGTGCGTGAGCCGCTGTTGGCGCCGAAATTCACCGCGGGATCGGTGCCATAGACCGGATTGACCGGGTCGAACAGGCTGAAGCTGCCCCGGTAGCGGTCGGTGTCGTAGACCCGGCGATAGAGATCGATGCCGCCGAGCAGGGTATGGTCGACCGGACCGGTGGTGACCCTGTATTCGACGGAGTTGTCCGATGTCAGGCCGGTGGAATGCTCTTCGCGATCGCTGGCGCGGCGCAGATATGCGGCAAATGATTCGGACCAGCCGATCTGCATGTAATCCCACGTGACATCGGCGCGGTAGTAGCGCAGCGCATGGCGCAGGGTCACGTCATCCGAGGCCTGATGTTCCACCCGCCAGCCGATGCTGTTCACCCGGCTGTCATAGGTGTCGTAATCAGGCTCGCCCAGGAAGGTGTCCCGGCCGATCACTTCTCCGCCTGGGCCGGGATAGAGCGTACCGGTGTCGGGAAGAGGCGGGCCGAACTTCGTCTTGATCCGCTGATGGCTGGCCTGAAGCGTGATCCTGGTGTCGTCATCGGGTTCGAAGGCGATGGCCGGGGCGATGTAGAGCTTGTCGTCTTCCACCTCGTCGACCCAGGTATCGGCATCCCGGTAGAGGGCGGTCAAGCGATAGGACCAGCGCCCCTCGTCGTCGAGGGCGCCGCCATGATCGGTCTGAAGCTGGATCCGGTCGTAGCTGCCGTACTCGACGCCGATTTCATGCAGCGGATCACGAGTCGGCTGTTTGGTGACGGCATTGACGACGCCGCCCGGGCCAAGCTGGCCGTAGAGCACCGAGGCCGCTCCCTTCAGGACCTCCAGCCGCTCCAGCCCGTAAGGCTCCTGGCTGCCGTCATAGACGTTCGATTGCAGCTTCATGCCGTCGCGCAGCATGCCGGTATTGCCGTTGGCGACGTTGAAGCCGCGGATGGAGACGTCGTCGGCAAGCCGACTGAATACCGAGGGCATGGTTACCACCGAAGCGGTGTAGCCGAGCGCATCGGCCAGGGTCGATGCCTTCTGCACCCGCATCTGGTCGGCGGTGACCACACTCACCGATTGCGGGGTTTCGGTCAGCGGCGTGTCGGTTTTGGTGCCTGCAGCGCTGCGGGTGGCGACATAGCCTGCGACCGGTCCGTTGGCCCGCTCTCCCGTGCGGGCACCGTCGACGCGCAGCGGGTCGAGCCGCACCGCAGTGCCGCCCTCGGGCAGGGCTTCGAGGGCGACGCGATCCGGGCCGGTATAACGCCAGGTGAAACCGGTGCCGGCCAGCAGAAGGTCGAGGGCCTGATCTGCGGTCAGATCGCCTGCCACGGCGGCGCTCCGCCGGCCGTCGAGCCGGGCCGGATCATAGGCGAGCTGAAGGCCGGCGCGGGTTGCGAAACTGAGCAGCGCCTGGTTCAGATCCTGGGCAGGGATATCGAAGCGCATCGCCGCGCCCGCTGCCACAGCGGATGCGGCCGGCAGCGTCAGTGCCGCCGTCATTGCCGCAAGGCTGGTTGCGCCCGCCAGCGCCATGGCCAGCCGGCGTGCCTTGCCAGCCCCTGAAAGCCTTGTCGTCGCCCGTGCCGTCATCCCTGCATCCTTCCCGGTCCGATGCCTTGTGCCCATACCTGCCGGGGGATCGTCGCTTATGCGATTGCGTATCGATCGCGCCGGTCAGAGGAAGACGTGCGAGGCGGAAGATCCGGTAACGCTGCCGGGCATTTTTTTTCGAAAGGCCGGTGGGGGGGGTTGCGGAACGGCCGGCTGATCGCTCAACCGCCGGGGCGGATCACGGTCAACAGCGGCAGGATGTGGATGCGGGCGCCGAGTTCGCGGGCGATCGCAGCAAGCGCGCCCGCCGGGTCGTCGGCGCGGAACACGCCACTGACCCGTCGTGCCGCCAGGGCTTCGTCCAGAATCAGCACATGGCCCCGGCCATGACGCTCCAGCACCGCTGCCACCTGTGCGAGCGGCTGGCGGTCGAAGATCAGCCGGCCGTCGCGCCAGGCGGTGGCGCGGGCGGGGTCGACCGCCGCGACCGCACCGATACGTCCCGTGCCGTCATAGGTGACGGCCTGACCGGTTCCGATCGTGACGGCCGTTTCGGGCCCGGTTTCGACGCGGACGCTGTGTTCCGTGACCGCCACCCCGGTGCGATCTTCCGCCTCCCGGCTGACGACGAAGGCCGTCCCCAATGCCCGGACATGGCCGCGGCCGGCGGTGACAACGAAAGGCCGCCCGCCGGTATCCGCCGCGGCGGCGACCCTGAACCAGGCGCGGCCGGCCAGCAGGTCGATCCGCCGTTCTCCACTGCCGAATTCCACCGCGATCGCACTGGAGGCATCGAGGATCGCGATACTGCCGTCGGGCAGCGTGATCTCCGCCACACCCGCGGGGCCGTTCACATGGTCGGCGGCGATCATCAGCCGGGGGTCGATGCCGAGCATGCCCAGCCCGACGGCGGCCACCAGACAGGCGGCGGCCGCAAGCCCGGTCATCCGCCGGAGCGGGGAGCCCTTGTGGCGGGCGAAGCGCATCGGCATGGGGGCGACGGGCATGTCGGCCGTCTGCCCAAGCCGCTGCCAGAGGGCGTCTGCATGGTTGAAAGCGGCCTGATGGGCGGGGTCGGCTGCGAGCCAGAGATCCAGGTGCCGGCGTTCCTCGGCGTCGAGCGGCACGCCGCTCAGCCGGACCACCCAGGCTGCGGCCCGGGCCTCTATGCTCCCGTCGGTTTCCCGATCTTCGGCGGCCATCATCCTGCCTCAGACATCCTCGGGTCTCACCTCGCGCATGATCATCGCCAGCGCCTTTGCCAGATGCTTCTGCACCGAGCTTTCCGAGATGTCCAGCCGTCGGGCGACGTCGGCATAGCTCAATCCCTCGATACGGTTGAGGCGGAAGATCTCGCGCGTGCGCGGCGGCAGGCCCTCGACCACCCGGTGCATCCGCTCCAGCGTCTGCCGGCCGTCGGTCTCGCGGTCGGCGCCGGGCCGGTCTTCCGGCAGGCGGGCGAGTTCGTCGGGGGTCAGCGGCCGGGTGCGCCGGCGGAGCCCGGCCCGCTGGTGGTCGATCATCAGATTGCGGGCGGTGCGGTAAAGCCAGGCACGGCCATCGGTGACCTCTGCGCCCTGTTCGGCATAGCGCAGGAAGGTCTCCTGGGTCAGGTCGGCCGCCGTCTCCGCGTCCCGCATGCGGCGCGTCAGATAGGATTGCAACTCCCGGCCATGTGCCAGGAACAGCCGTTTGAGCGTGGATCCCGACAAGGAACAGCCTCGGCACCGCCTCGGGATCCGCAGCGGACCCGACGGCGCTGACCGTACGGTTATTGCGAGTCAGTCGCAATAACGAAAAACGAGACCTCCCCTTGGGATCAGTTCGCCCGGGGCGTGAACAGATGCGGCACGAAGCGGCTGCCGACCCCGGTGATCTCGCCCGCATCCTCGCGCAGGCCCATCGCCACGGCCTTGTCGCCGATGATCCAGACGCCCGCCACCGCATGGCCGCCCGGGGCGGGGGCAAGCGGCGTGAAGGCCTGGTAGACCCAGCCCTCGTCGCCGGCGATGCGCGGGCCGGGGCTTGCCTGGCGTACCACGCTGTCGGCCGCCGGCATGCCGTCGGGGCCAAGCGTCACGATCTCGACGCCATCGCCTTCGCGGCCGGCGAGCGGCTTGGCCACCACCCGGTCGCCCGGGGCGAACAGGCCGGGGGCGAACCCCGCCTTCAGCAGCCCCGGATGGTCGGGCTCCAGCTCGTACATGAAGGCCAGGATGCCCTTGGAGAAGAGCTGCTTCCACAGCGGTTCGAACAGCACCAGCCGCCCGGCCTCCACCGCCTCGATCAGGGGCACGCCCCAGTCTTCGCGCAGCATCCATTCGACCGGGTACAGGCTGAACAGCGCCTCGATCGGCGTGCCGTCCGGGTCGTAGAAGCGGCGGTCGCTCTCGTCGAAGGCGATGTCGCCGATCGCGACCAGTTTGGTGGCGAGCCCGGCTTCGGTGGCGATCGCCTGCAGATAGCCGGCCGTCGCCATGTCTTCGGTCACGTCGCCCGCGGTGAAGTGGATCGGCCGCCCGGCCATGGCGGCCCCGCGCGCCGCCCAGGCCTCGACCAGCGCCTCGTGCAGGCGGTTGAACTGGTCGGCCTCGGGATGGGTCTCTTCCAGCCAGTGCCACTGGACCACCGCCGTCTCGTAAAGGCTGGTGGGGGTGGCGGCATTGTATTCCAGCAGCGCCGGCGCACCTTCGCCGGTCCAGGCGATGTCGAGCCGGCCATAGACCGGGGCTTCCAGCGGGTCGCCCTCGCGGAAGCGGCGCCAGCTGTCGGCCACCGCCGCCACCGCATAGCCCGGAATGCCCAGCTCTGCCAGACGGTTCTGGGAAACGGCGCGATCGGCGGCGCGGATGGCGAGCGCATGGAAGGCGTCGGCCGCATCCTCGATCCGGTCGATCTCGTCTTCGGTGAAGGCCCAATGGGCGGTCTCGTCCCAATAGACCGTGCCGTCGGGGGAGTGGAAGACGAAGCCCAGCTCCTCTTCCATCCGGCGGGCCCAGTCGGGGCGGGGTGGGTGGGTGACGCGACGCATGGGGGATGTCTCCGTCAGCCGCCGAAGGAATAGCCGCGGGCACCGGTCGCGCCGAAGCCGCCCGAACGCCGGGCGGGCGACACCGTACCCGCAGGCTTCACCGGATTGCTGACCGTGCTGCGCGCGACATTGGCCGAGCCCGCCCAGTTGGTCGGCCGGCCGTTGCGGAACACGTTCTCGCGCCGGGTCTGCCCGAAGCGGTCGGCGCCGCTGTACATGTAGCCGTTGCGGTCGACATAGACCGGGCGGCCGTGAAAGCCTCCGCCGCCGCCCATCATCCGGCCGAGCATGAAGCCCGCGAAGGCGGGCATGAAGAAGCTGCCGCCGGACGAGGCCTGCTGCTGGGGCACCGGCTGGCAGCCATCGGCGCCGAAATCCTCTTCACAGGCGGCCAGGCTGTCGAAACGCGGCGCGGTCGCGATATGGGCCTCGCGGGCCTCGGCTTCGGCAGCGGCGCAGTCGGCGGCGGTCATCTCGGCGCTGCAGGCCTCGCTGGTGCCGTAGATCTTCACCTGTTCGGTGTCTTCGCCACAACCGGCGAGGGTGAGGGCGGTACCGGCGATGAGCAGGGTGGTCACGGCGCGGGAGCGACGCATCGGGGAGCAACCTCGTGCGTTGGGGGAGGATGAGCGAGAGATGGGGATCGTCGGGCCCTGAAACGAGGGCTTCAGGTTCAATAGGTCAGCGCCCCGGCGTTCACCAGCCCGGTTGCGACCGACACACCGCCCAGCAGAATGCCATAGCCGATGCGGTCCTCTTCGATGCCGGCCGACAGATCGCCCAGCAGCCGGGCGACGATCAGATAGACCACCAGCTGGCTGATGCAGGCGATGGCGCCCCAAAGCGCCATGTCGAGGATCGAAACCGCCCCCGCCGCCACGGTGTTGAGCGCGATGGCCAGGCCGATGATCGTGCCGGAGAGCGAGATGGCCGCCGCCCGGTTGCCGGCGCGGATCAGCCGGATCTCGCGATAGGGCGTGATCGCCTGATAGATCGCGGTGAAGACGGCGATCAGCGCCGCCATGGTGCCGAGGAAGCCCAGATAATCGGGCAGGGCGGCCAGGGTGTAGTCGAAGAACATATCGGTCGGCTGCATCGGCGCGTCCTTTTGCGGCCGGCCGGCGGGATCATGACCGCCGGCCCGTCGGGGGGCACCATAGCGCGGCTGCGGGGGTGGGACAATCGGGAGGGGGCCGGAGGGTATGGGAGACGGGGGAGACGGGGGCCGGGCCCCTCGCCGTCAGACGTGCTGCCCGCCATTGATGTGGATTTCGGCGCCGTTGATGTAGGACGCGTCTGGCGAGCACAGGAACATGATCGTGCGGGCGACTTCCTTGGGGTCGCCCAGGCGCTGCATCGGGATCTGGGTGCGGACGATGTCTTCGGTGCCGGGGGAGAGGATCGAGGTGTCGATCTCGCCCGGGGCGATCGCGTTCACCCGCACGCCGAAGCGGCCGAAATCGAAGGCCTGTTCGCGGGTCAGCGTGGCCAGGGCGGCCTTGGAGCAGGCATAGGCGACGCCCGCGAAGGGGTGCACGCGCGAGCCGGCGATCGAGGTGACGTTGACGATGGTGCCGCCGGTGGCCTTCAGTTCCGGCAGCAGGTTGCGTGAGAGCAGTGCCGCCGAGAACAGGTTGACGTTGAACACCGCCGCCCAGGTGGCGTAGTCGGTATCGGCCACGCCCATACGCGCGCCACCCGGCCGCTTGGGCGAGATGGCGGCGTTGTTGACCAGCGCGTTCAGCCCGCCGCCGCCCAGGCGGCGGCGTACCTCGGCCGCGATCGCCTCGAAGGCCTCGGGGTCGGCCAGGTCGCCCTGGATGTGGTTTTCCCGCCCGCCCGGCCAGGGGCATTCGGGATCGAAGGGCGCGCGCGAGAGGGTGAGCACCCGCCAGCCATGCTGGTAGAACAGTTTCACCGTGGCGTGACCGATGCCCCGGCTGGCGCCGGTCAGCAGCATGGTCTTGCGGGTGGCGGGCGATTCCTGGTCCTGCATCTCAAACCTGCCGCTGTTTCGACGTCCGGAACCGGACCCTGGGGGGCTTTCGCCAGATGGGGCGGAAGCCCGGTGATTCAACCCGTGCCGCCGATGCTTTGCAATCGAGAACCATCCGCGCATGATCGGACGGTATTCATCCCGCGACCGGAGGCCCGTGCCCCATGGAGATCGATCTGCGCCCGTTGGAAGAGACGGTGACCGCCCCGGCGCCCGATGATGCCGGGCTGGTGTTCATCGGCCGGATCCGCACCCCCTGGACCGGCCGGGGGCAGTGTCCGCGCCAGGGCCGGGCGGGGGAGGGGCCCCTCTGCCGGGTGGAGATCGATCCGCTCTGGGCGCCGGCGCTGGCAGGGCTGGGGGATTTCGCACGGCTGGAACTGCTCTACTGGCTCGACCGGGCACGGCGGGATCTGGTGGTGCAGAACCCCGGCCATAGCGGCGCGACGCGGGGCACCTTCTCGATCCGCTCCCCCAACCGCCCCAACCCGATCGGCACCGCCGAGGTGACGCTGGAGGGGCGGGAGGGCTGCACGCTGCTGGTCCGCGGCCTGGACTGCCTGGACGGCACGCCGCTGCTGGACGTCAAGCCGGCCCGCCGCCAGCTGGCGGAGATCGACGAGACCGGGACGAGCGGCGGTCCGCGGCATTGTGTGAAGGGCTGATGGCGAGGCTGCGGCTCAGCCCATCGCGCGGATCCGCGCGATCCGGTCGTCGATGGAGGGATGGGTGGAGAACAGCCCGGCCCGGCGGCGCCGGCGGCCGCTTTCGCCCGGCCCGTCGAGCGGGTTGACGATCCAGAGTGCCTCGAGCGCCCGGGCGGAGGTCGGGGCATCGCGGCCGGTTGCGGCGGCCGCTTCGTCGAGCCGCATCAGCGCCCCGATCATCGCCTTGGGATTGCGGGTGAGCTTCACCGCCGTGGCATCGGCCAGATATTCGCGCTGCCGCGACAGCGCGAACTGCATCGCCTGGGCCGCGAAGGGGGCGAGGATGGCGACCACCATCAGCAGCAGGGCCACCAGCGCGAGGGCGTTGCCGCCATTGCGGTCGCTGCCGCGGCGGGAGCCGCCGCCGAAATAGGCCATGTTGCGGGCCATCGCCGCCACGATGACGATCAGCCCGACCATCACCGAGACCACGACCATGTAGCGGCTGTCGCCATTGGCGAGATGGCCGGTTTCATGCGCCACCACCGCCTGCAGTTCGTCGCGGCTGAGCCGGTTCATAAGCCCGCGGGTGACCGCGATCGTGCCCTTTTCGGGCCGGAGCCCGGCGGCGAAGGCATTGGGCATGTCGGTTTCGATCACCATCACCCGCGGCTTGGGCAGGCCGGCGGCGATGGCCATTTCCTCGACGACGTTGTGCAGCCGGCGATCGGCGATCGGGTCGGCCTCGCGGGCGCCGGCGATGCCGAGCGCCATGCGATCACCGGTGGTGAGCGCCAGCGTGGACCAGAGCCCGCCGGCCACCGCCATCACCGCCGCCCCCACCGCGCCACCGCCCGAGAGCAGCATCGCGGGCAGGCCGGCACCTTCGGGCACATAGGGCGGGGCCACCCACCAGCCGACCAGATAGCCGAGCGCCATGCCGAACAAAGTGAGCCCCAGGCAGATCGCCAGGCTTTTGCGGCGGTTGGCGCGGATGGCGCCGGTGAAATCGGTGCGGTCGATCCGGATGCCCTCGACCGGCTCCGGCCGGTCCTCGGCCTCGCGGATCGGGTCCGGCGCCGTCTCCTGCCCCGTCTCCCAGGGGCCCCGGCGCGCCCAGGGGGAGGCCTGCCTCTGCCAGGGCCGCCAGCCTTTGCCGCGGGCCATGGGATCAGCGCAGCGACACGGTCGGCACCGCCGTCTCGGCGGCATCGACCTGGAAGAATTCCTCGGTCCGGAAGCCGAACATGCCGGCGATCAGGTTCGAGGGGAACATCTGCACCCGGTCGTTATAGGACTGGATGCTGTCGTTATAGTGCTGGCGGGCGAAGGCGATGCGGTTTTCGGTGGAGCGCAGCTCTTCGGTCAGCTCCGACACATGGGTGCCCGAGCGGATTTCGGGATAGGCCTCGACCACGGCGAGCAGCCGGCCGAGCCCGGCGCCCAGTTCGCGTTCCGCCGCCAGCGCCTGGGCCCGATCGGCGGCACTGCCGCCCCGTTCCGCCCGCTGGGTTGCTGCGACCGCCTTGCCGCGCGCGGCGACCACGGCTTCCAGGGTCTCGCGCTCGAAGGCCATGGCGTCACGCACCGCGGCGACCAGGTTCGGCACCAGATCATGCCGGCGCTTCAACTGCACCGAGATCTGGGCAAAGGCATTGCGCACCCCGTTCCGCCGCCCGACCAGGCCGTTATAGGTGGCGATGGCATAAAGCGCCACCAGCACCACGATGCCGAGGATGATCCAGATTTCCATCCGCCTGCGCCTTCTCTCGTCTGCGCCAGAACCGCCGCCCAGACTATGCCGCCGCGCGGCGCCGGGCAATTGCCGCGGGTGGATGACACATGATGATCATGCCGCAGCCGGCGCGCTGCCTCATTTCTCCGGCCACGGCATGATCGGCACGGTGGAGATGGCGTTCTTGGGCGAGCCGTCGACCAGTTCGTCGGAATAGGTCAGGTAGACCAGGGTGTTGTTGGGCTCGTCGTAGAAGCGGACGACCTGGAGGCGCTTGAACAGCCAGGAGCGGCTTTCGCGGAAGACGTCTTCGCCCTCTTTCAGCTTTTCGCGGATGGTGATCGGGCCGACCTGGCGGCAGGCGATCGAGGCGTCGGAGGTGTCTTCGGCCAGGCCCACGGCGCCCTTCAGCCCGCCGGTCTTGGCGCGGCTGACATGGCAGACCACGCCGTCGACCTTGGGGTCGCGGAAGCTGTCGATGCAGATCTTGTTGTTGGGGCCGATCAGCTTGAAGGTGGTGCTGACGCAGCCGACTTCTTCGGCCTTGGCCGGCGCCGGCGCGAGGGCCAGCGTGGCGCCGATCAGGCAGACGGCGCCGGCGAGGCCGGCGAGGAGCAGCGAGCGGGACATGGGGATGCGGGCCTTCCGGAGGAGGGGCGGGACGTTCCCGATCCTGCCTTGAACCTCCCCCTCTGGTCCAGGCCCCCGCCTCCCGGGGCTATTGCGCGGTCCAGCCGCCGTCGATGACGAGCGCCGTGCCGGTGGCATAGGACGACCGGTCCGAGGCCAGGAACACCACCGCATCGGCGATCTCGCGCGGCTCGCCCAGCCGCCGCATCGGCGTGACCGCCGTCATCCGCCGGTCGAAGCGGTCGCCGCCCAGCGTGTCGGCGATCTGCCCGGTCATCGGCGTGCGGACATAGCCGGGATGGACCGAATTCACCCGGATCGCATAGCCCAGATGCGCGCATTCCAGCGCCGCGCATTTGGTCAGCATGTGTACCCCGGCCTTGCTGGCATTATAGGCGCCGGTGATCGGCATGCCGATCATGGCGGCGACGGACGAGATGTTGACCATGGCGCCACCCCGATCCTTCATCGCCCGGATGCCGTGCTTCACCCCCAGGAACACGCCGTCCAGATTGACCGTCATCACCCGCCGCCATTCGGCCAGGCTGGTGTCTTCCAGCCGGCAGAGTTCGGGCAGCACGCCGGCATTGTTGACCAGCACGGTCATCGGGCCGAACCGGTCGGCCACGGCCGCCGTCGCCGCTTCCCAACCGGCTTCGTCGGTCACGTCCTGGGGCAGGGCGGCCACCCGGCCCGGATGGTCTTCGGCCAGCTCTGCCGCCAGACGGTCGAGCCGGGCGGCGTCGAGATCGGTGAGCATCACCTGCGCACCCTCGTCGAGCATGGCGCGGGCGGTGGCGGCACCGATGCCCGAGGCGGCACCGGTGAGCAGAACGATCTTGCCGTCGAGCAGGGTGGTCACCGGCAGGCTTCCTCTCCGACAGGGTCTTCCAGGGCGGTTGCGAGGGTATGGCCGCCATGCCCGGCGGGGCGGAGCACATAGCCCTGGCGGGGCAGATGCACCATCACCTCGCCGACGGCGGGATGGATGCGGCGCAGGCTGATCCGGCCGGCATCGGCGCGGATCAGCTCGCCGGTCACCGGCTCGGTCACATAGCCTTCGGGCCGCACCTCGACCAGGCTGCCCGGCGCCGGCGCCGCCCCGTCGGCCGAGGCGAGCAGCGGATCCGGATAGGCGGCGGCGGCGGCATCCAGCGCCTGTTCGGCCGTGAACGGGCTTTCGCGGCCATGGCCGAGGGCGGCCACCCGCCCCATCCAGGCGCGGATGGCGGGGTAGAGGTCGAGCGCTGTGCCGCAGCGGATCGGCAGGGCGTCGAGGAACCAGAGGCCGTGATAGACCGCAAGATCGGCCAGACCCGGCCGCTTGCCGCCCAGCAGGAAAGCCCGGCCGTCGCCCAGCATCTGGTCCACCCGGCGGATTTCGCCCAGCGCCTGGCCCAGGCTGTCGCGTGCCACCTGCTGCAGCCGGGCCAGCGACGGCTCGGGCTTGCCGCGCAGCGCCGCCCGGTCGGCATTCAGCCCGGGCTCGGTGCGTTCGGCATTGACCCCGCTGATATAGCGGGCGAGCGGCCAGAACAGGTCGCGCTCCGCCCAGGCCTCCACCACCCCGGCCAGGCCCTGTTCGGCCAGGCTGGCGAACAGCGGCGGCGTCGGAAAACGGCGCTCCAGCTCGCGGGCGATCAGCCGGGTGTCGCAATAGATGTCGGCGCCGATCTGCATCACGGGCGTGAAGCGATAGCCGCCGGTCAGCGGCATCAGCCTGGGCTTGGGATTGATCGCCGGCACGATCACCGACCGCCAGTCCAGCCCCTTCAGCCCGAAGATCAGCCGGATCTTTTCGGAAAAGGGCGAATAGTCGTAATGGTGCAGGATGATCGTGCTCATGCGGCACTCTCCCCGACGACGTCGCGGGCGACGGGGGGCGCGGTTTCGGCCTGAAGCTGCGCCTCCAGCGTCTTGCGCTGGACCTTGCCGCTGGTGCTGCGCGGGAAGTCGTCGCGCGAGGCGACGAAACGGATCTCGCGCGGGCATTTATAGGTGGCGAGCCCCGCCCGGCACCAGGCGGTCAGCTCGGCCGCCGTCACCGGGGGGGCCTCGTCCGCCAGGGCCACGAAGGCGACCGGAACCTCGCCCCAGCGCTCGTCGGGGCGGCGCACGACCACCGCCTCGCCCACGGCGGGATGGGTCATCAGCACCCGCTCGATCTCGACCGGATAGATGTTCTCGGCCCCCGATTTGATCATGTATTTGGCGCGGTCGACGAAATCGAGCCGGCCGTCGGGGCGCTCCACGAACATGTCGCCCATATGGAACCAGCCGCCGCGGAAGTCTTTGGCATTCGTCGCGGCCGCATTCCAGTAGCCGCTGAAGACCGAGGGGCCGCGCACGGCGATCTCGCCCGCCGTGCCCGGGGGCACGTCGCGGTCGTCCTGGTCGACCAGCCGCCAGAGATGCAGGCTGTTCGGGGCCTTGGCGAGGTCGGCCGGCGCTTCGCCCGGTGCGAAGCGGGTGCCGGCGGCCGGCAGCATGCCGGTTTCGGTGGAGCCGAAACTGTTCCAGTAGGGCGCTTCCAGCACGCCCGAAATCTCGGCGATCAGCGCCGGAGGTACCAGATCGGCCAGTGCACCCACCATCTCGATCCGCGCCGGTCGCCAGTCGGGCCGGGCGGCCCGGCGGCTGCGGATCTCGGCCGCCACCCGTTCGATCATGCCCGGGATCAGCACCAGCCACCAATGCGGCCCGGTCTCGACCAGATCGACCAGCCGCGGGATGTCGGCCCCATCGACCACCACCACCCGGCCGCCGGTCATCAGCACATGCATCGCATGCTCGATCGAGACCATGTGGAACATCGGCGCCCAGGCGATGAACATATGCTCGGGCCTGAGCCCGAGTTCCCGCCGGCTGAGGGTGAACCGCGCCATCTCGGCCCGGGCGCTGATCATGGCGCCCTTGGGCAGGCCGGTGGTGCCGCTGGTGTAAAGGATCAGCAGCCCGTCTTCCTGACGGGCTTCGGCCTCGGCTTCGGCGCCGGGGATCGGGCCCGGCTCTTCGGCGCTGAGCGCCGCCTCCCAGTCGGGGCCGAACACCAGCGGGTCGAGGCCGAGCCGGCGCGCGGTGTCGCGGAACCGGGGCGAGGCGATCACTAGCCGCGGGGCCACCAGATGGACGCAATGGCTGAGTTCACCATCCGACAACCGCCAGTTGAGGGCCGCAAGGATGATACCGGTGCGCGCGGCGGCGAAGGCCAGCACCACATAATCCAGCCGGTTTTCCGCCAGCACCGCCATGCGGTCGCCGCGGCCCAGCCCGCGCGCCGTCAGCAGACGGGCGGTGCGGTTCACCCGCGCATCCAGCCCGGCATAGTCCAGCACCAGGCCCTCGCCCTCGATCGCCGGCCGGTCGGGAAAGCGCGCCGCGATCTCCGCCAGATGCCCGCCGGGTGTGCCGGGCAGCACCTCATGCGTTTTCGCTCCGGCATCCCGGATTGCCTGTGATATATCAAGATCGTCTACAGGTTGGGTCTCGGGACGCGGGTCGATGGTCATCTGGGCTCTCCGTCCGGCGGGGGCGACCGGGATGGTCGATACGGGTGCGGACGTCATTCACCCGATGATGGCCCCTTTAAGAAATGAGTATGGACTCATTGCTTATCCACTGGCAAGTGCGTGCATGGCGGTGCATGCTCGCAGAAGGATATGTCCGGACCGGAGCCCCCAGCCTTGGCCTATCGACAGACACCCGAGACCCGCCGCCGCCTTGCCGAGCGGCGGATGATGATCCTGAAGGCGACCCGCGAGCTGATCGCCGAGGTCGGTTTCCGGGGTGTGCGCAGCCGGCTGGTGGCCGAGAAGGCCGGGATATCGGAAGGCACGATCTACCGCTATTTCCCGACCATGACCGCGCTTTATGCCGAGGTCTTCCGGACGGCGGCCTTGCGCGAACTGGCCGCCTCGGTCGAGGCGGCGGACCGGCCGGGCCCGCATGGCGAGCGGCTGGCGGCTGCCGTGCAGGTGCATGTCGAACGGGCGCTGCGCCGGCCGCGTCTGGCCCATGCCCTGCTGGCCGAGCCGGTCTCACCCGAAATCGAGGCGGTGCGCCTGGACTGCCGCCACCGCTTCCATCTGCTGTTTTCCGAGATCCTGCAGGACGGTATCGCCGCGGGTGAATTCATCCCCTTCGACACCGAGCTTGCCGCCGCCTGCATCACCGGTGCGCTGGACGAGGCGATCATCTGGCCCTTCGCCAAGGTGGCGGACGATGCGCGCGACAAGCCGGTGCTGGTCGATTTCATGGTCGGGTTCTGCATGGCTGGGCTCGATCGGTTCCGGACGGCGGGGGCCGGGGGGTTACGCCGCCCCGCCTGACCGGTCAGCCGCCGCTGCGGCGCAGCTGCCGCTGGCAGGCCTCCACGAAGGCGCGAAGCTTTGGGTCGCCGCGGCTGGCCCGGGGATAGCACAGGAACAGGGCGTCGCGGGCGGGCATGAAGGCATCCAGCACCGTCTCCAGCCGTCCGGCGGCAAGATCGTCCGCCAGCATCAGCTCCGACCCGTAGACCAGCCCCAGCCCCTGCAGGGCGAAGGTGCGGACCAGCTTCGTGTCGTTGGTGACGATGTCCCCCGGCGGGTCGACCGACAGCGCCTGGGCGGTGCCGTCGGGGCCGGGGCGTTCGAATTCCCAGCGATAGATCCGCCGGCTGCGGGCCAGGCGGAAGCGGATGCAGTCGTGGCGGGCGATGTCTTCCGGCACCTCGGGCCGGCCGCGGCGGGCCAGATAGTCGGGGGAGGCCGCCACCAGCCAGCGGAAGGGGCGCGAGACCCTGACCGCGATCATGTCGCGGTCGATGAATTCGCCGATCGCGATATGGGCGTCGTAGCGCCCGGCGATCTGGTCTTCCAGCCCGTCATCGATGGTGATGTCGACGGTGACCCCGGGGCAGGCGGCGCGGAAGGCCGGGATCAGCGGGTGGATCACCGTTTCCACCGCCATCCGGTGGGCGAGCAGGCGAAGCGTGCCCGAGGGTTCGGCCGTCATCCGGCGCAGACCGTCGATGGTGCCGGTGATGGCGTCGGCCGCGGGGCCCAGCCGCCCGAGCAGGGTTTCCCCCGCCTCGGTGAGCGAAATCCGCCGGGTGGTGCGATGGAAGAGCGGCAGGCCCAGCCGCCGTTCCAGCCCCTGAAGCGCCTGGCTGACCGCCCCCGGCGTGACGCCCAGCTCGGCCGCGGCACCGCGGATGCTGCCGCGCCGGGCGATGGCCAGAAATTCATGCAGCCCGTCGAAAGGGTCGCCGTTCGCCATGGATGCAGGGTCCGGATCGCAGGAGCAGGGGTGACGGATCGCACCGCCATTGTTCAGCCATACTATACACGGCGTGACCGATCCGGGCGGTTATCCGACAGGGCGCGCCGTGCCATATCGGGCCTTGTCGACAACGACAGCGATCGAATGGGGAAAGCGATGCGCTACAACACCCTTGGCGGCACGGGCCTGCTCGTGTCGGAACTCTGCCTCGGCACCATGACCTTCGGCGGCCGCGGCGGCTTCTGGACCCAGATCGGCAGGCTCGATCAGGCGGGCGCGGATGCGATCCTTGCCCGGGCGCTGGATCGGGGCGTCAATTTCATCGACACCGCCGATGTCTATTCGGGCGGACTTTCGGAAGAGATCACCGGCGCCGCCATGCGCAATTCCGGCCGGCCGCGCACCGACATGGTGCTGGCGACCAAGGTTCTGGGGCAGGTGGGCGACGGGCCCAATGACCGCGGCGCCTCTCGCGGGCATATCATGGATGCGGTCAAGGCCAGCCTGCGCCGGCTGGGTACCGACTATATCGACCTCTACCAGATCCACGGCGTGGATCCGGTGACGCCGATCGAAGAGACGGTGCGGGCGCTCGACGATCTTGTCCGCCAGGGTCATGTGCGCTATGTCGGCGTGTCCAACTGGTCCGCCTGGCGGATCATGAAGGCGCTGGGCATCGCCGATCGGGGCGGTTTCAGCCGCTTCGCCACGCTTCAGGCCTATTACACCATCGCCGGGCGCGATCTCGAACGCGAGCTGGTGCCGCTGATCGAGGCCGAAAAGCTGGGTCTGATGGTGTGGAGCCCGCTGGCGGGCGGCCTCTTGTCGGGCAAGTACGACCGTGACGGCAATGGCCCCGAGGGGTCGCGCCGGGCGACGTTCGATTTCCCGCCGGTGAACCGCGACCGTGCTTTCGACTGCATCGACGTGATGCGCGAGATCGCGGCGGCGCGGGGCGTGTCGGTGGCGCGGATCGCGCTCGCCTGGCTGCTGCATCAGCGGTCGGTGATGTCGGTGATCATCGGTGCCAATACGGTGGAGCAGCTGGACGACAACCTGGCCGCGACCGAGGTCGAGCTGTCGACCGAGGATCTGGCGCGGCTGGATGCGGTGAGTGCGCTTCCGCCCGAATATCCGGGCTGGATGCTGGAACGCCAGGGGGCCGGACGCGCGGCTTCCCGGCGGCGGGGAGACGATCGGTGAGCGAGGCTGCGGCCACCTCTGAACCATCCGTGTCGCGAGGGCCCTCCGGGGCCCTCGTGGCGCTTTTTGCCGTGGCGACCGGTGCGCTGGTCGCCAATCTCTATTATGCCCAGCCGATGGTGGCGGCGATCGGCGCGGATCTGGGGCTGGACCCCGATCTTGCCGGCTCGCTGACCGGCATCACCCAGATCGGCTATGGGGTGGGCCTGTTCCTGCTGGTCTCGGCCGCGGATCTGGTCGAAAACCGCCGGCTGGTGCTGGCGACGCTGGTGCTGACCACGCTGGGCCTGGCCGGCATCGCCATGTCGACCGAGGCACTGCCGCTCTTCGCCTTCTGCTTCATGGTCGGTCTTTGTGCCACCGGTGCCCAGGTGCTGGTACCGTTCATCGCAAGACTCGCGCCCGATGCGCGCCGCGGCCAGGTGGTCGGCACGGTGATGGCGGGGCTGTTGACCGGGATCATGCTGGCGCGGCCGGCCGCCCTGTTCATTGCCGGCAGCTTCGGCTGGCGGGCGGTGTTCTGGGCCTCGGCCGCGCTGATGCTTGTGGTGGGCGCCGCCCTCTGGCGGATGATGCCGGCCTGGCAGCCGGGGCGGAGCCGCAGCGGATCGGGGCTGGTCGCCTATCTTCGCATCCTGGGCTCGATGCCCGGCCTGCTGCGCCGCCTGCCGGCGGTGCGCCGGCGGGCCGCCTATCAGGCGCTGATGTTTGCGGCCTTCAACCTGTTCTGGACCACGGCGCCGATCATGCTGGCAGAGCGTTTCGGCCTCAGCATCCACCAGATCGGCCTGTTCGCGCTGGCCGGTGCCGGCGGCGCGCTGGTCGCCCCGGTGGCGGGCCGGCTGGCCGATCGCGGCTACAGCCGGGTGCAGACCGGGGTGGCGATGATGCTGGTGGTGGTGTCGTTCCTCGCCTCGGGCGGGGCGGTTTCGGCCGGCTCGATCATCGCGATGGCGGTGCTGGCGGTGGTGCTGGACGCGGCCATCCAGGCCAATCAGATCACGGGCCAGCGGATCATCTTTTCGACCGCGCCCGAGATCCGCGGCCGGGTGAACGCCATCTATATGACGATCATGTTCTTTGCCGGGGCCTCGGGCGCCGCCCTCGGCACGGTGATCTATCATGCCGGCGGCTGGGTGGGCGTGGTCGTGGCCGGTGCCGGGCTGGGCCTTGCCATGCTGGCGATCTATGCGACCGAATTCCGGCGCGGCCGGGCAGGCTGAGCGCGGGGGCGGGGCCTGACGGCGAGGTGCAGCCCGACGATCCCGAGCCCGGCCATCGCCACCACCGCGGCGGGGCGCGGGAAGACATCGGGCATCAGATTGGCCGCCACCACCCGCCACGGATCCAGGCTGGTGCCGAAGGCGAACCAGGCCGCTTCGATCCCGACGGTCAGAAGCCCCGCGGCCAGGGCGAGGCCGACAAGGCCCGGCACCCCCCGCACCCAGCCGGGGCGCCGGGCATCGGCCAGCCGCCAGAGCGCGGCCCAGCCCAGAATGCCGGCCAGAATGGTCGCCTCCCCCGGCTCCAGCCGGGTCTGCATGAAAAAGTGCAGGGCGCCGAGCAGGGCGGCGGCATAGACCGCCTTGTGCAGCCGTTTCCAGGTGCTGCCGCCCAGCCGTTTCGCCATGCCGTCGGTAGAGGTGGCGAGCAGGGCCGCCAGGATCAGCACGGCTACGAAGCCGATGGTGAGATAGGTCCTGAGCCAGATCTCGGATGCGATCCGGGCCAGATCGAGCTTCATCCAGACGAGATAGAGCCCGAAATGGGCGAGCGTGTAGAGCCCGGCCGCGACCCCGATCATCCGCCGGAGCTGGCCGATCTTCGGCCGGCCGAGCGAGAGTTTGAGCGGTGTGACCAGCAGCGACAGGGTCAGCAGCCGCACGGCCCAGAGCCCCGCCAGCAGCAGGGTCTCCTTGACCTGGGGCACGCTGAGCCCGGCTTCGTCGATGCCGCCGGCCGGCCCGCCCAGCCCCAGCAATCCCCGATCCGGCAGCCCCTGAAGCCCGATGCCGGGGCCTGGCTGCTGCGGCATGTCCGGTGCGGCTGCGACCAGGGTCCAGATCATCCACACGCCCGGCAGCAACAGCAGGCCGAAGACCAGCGCCTTCATCGGCGAGAAACGGCCGCGGGGGTCGTTCCAGGGCAGGGCAGGCGTGCGGGCTGAGGACATCTGGCGGGTCCCTGAGACGGGTGGGGCTGCCCCACAGATGTCGGCAGATCGGCCGGCGGGGCAAGCCGGCAGCCGCTCGCGGCGGGTCACTTTCCTGTGAGAGCCGGCCCGGCAGGGGCAGGGCCTCGCGCAAATGATGAATTTTTACGACGCATATCGACTCAATGGTTCAATCCATGGTGGAATCCCCTCCTGCCGGCGAAGCACCGGCGCCCCTGCCACGCCAGGAGAGGAGATGTGTGTCATGGACGTTCATGCCATCGGTAAGATCGCCGGCGATCTGCCCCTGTTGACCATCGGCCCCGATACCAGGCCGGAAGACGCCATGGCGGCCATGCGGCCGCTGGCCGCGGCCAATGGCTGCATGGCCTATCTGCTGCGCTATGCCGGCCAGGTGCCGTGGGAACGCCACCCCCATGACGAGCAGGTCCAGGTGCTGGACGGCGCCATCCAGCTGACCCTGCTGCACGACAGCGGTCCGGAAACCGTGAAGATCGAGGCGGGCGGCTTCGTGGTCATCCCCGCCGGCATCTGGCACCACCCGGCCCCGGCCCCCGAGGCCACCACCTTCGCGGTAACCTCCATGGCCGGCACCGAACACTCGGTCGCTCAGGACCCCCGCGCCGGCTGAGGGACGCCGGGCACCGCACCCGGTACTCAGGCCCTCCCCCCGGAGCTGCACCAGCCATCAAGGATGGCTGGTGCAAGCCGCCATTGCGGCGGCGGCCAAGGCCACGGGAGTGGCCGCCCGGCGAGGGGCTAACAGACTCGCCCGCCCGGCGAGGGACCAAAAAAACGACTCCCTCTCCCTCTCCCTCCCTACGTATACAGCAACCGCCCCGGCCGCATGCTGTCGGCCAGGGCCCGGGCGACGGTGTCCTCTTCGCCCGGATGGAGGCCGGCGATGCCGACACGCACGCCGGGGCCGCTGCGCAGGCGGAAGATTTCTCCGGCCTGGATGGACCAGCCGCGGGCGAGCATGCCCTGGACGACTTCTGCCTCGCGCTGGACGGGCACCCAGACATGCAGGCCCGAGCGGCCGAGGGCGATGACGCCGTGATCGGCCAGCCGTGCGGCCAGGGCCTCGCGCCGGGCGCCGTAGGAACGGGCGGCCCGTTCGATCACCTGGTCGGTGCCGGGGGCCGTCCACAGCCTGAGCACCAGACGCTGGATGATGTGGCTGACCCAGCGTGGGCCCAGCGCCTGCTGGTCCTGCATGCGGGCGATGGTCATCGGGTCGCCGGCGACGATGGCAAGGCGCAGATCCGGGCCCAGGAATTTCGACACCGAGCGGATCACCGTCCAGGGGCGGGCGGCCATGCGGGCGGGGGCGAGGGTCTGGGCCGGCACGCCCGACACGGCGCTCGCGTGATCATCCTCGATCACCAGCACCTCGGGATGGCGGTCGAGCAGGGCGCGCAGCCGGGCGGCCCGTTCGGCGCCGAGACAGGCGCCGGTCGGGTTCTGGGCGCGGGGGGTGGTTACCACCGCGCGCACCCCGGCGGCGAGGGCGGCATCCAGCGCTTCGGGCAGCACGCCGTCTTCGTCCAGGGCCATCGGCACGGGCCTGAGGCCCAGGGAACGGACCAGCAGCAGGGCCGAGACATAGCCCGGATCCTCGATCGCGATCGGGTCTCCCGGCCGCAGATGGGCGCGCAATGCCCGTTCCAGCCCGTCCATGGCGCCCGAGACGATGGCGATGCGGCCGGCCTGCAGACCGTCGGCGCGGAACACCCGCTGAGCGTGTGCTACCAGTTCGGGATCGTCCTCCACCATCTCATAGCCACCGGGCGGCAGGTCGAGCCGGGCGAGGAAAGGGGCGAGATCGGGCAGCAGCGACGCATCGACATTGCCCGAGGCGAGGTCGCGGACATCGGCCGGTATCTCGCTGCGGTAAATCTCGACCGAGGGCGGCGCGGCCACGCGGGAGCCCTGGCGGCCGTTTCCGGTGACGAGACCGGCTTCACGCAGACGGGCGTAGGCGGCGGTCACGGTGTTGCGATTGACGCCCAGCCGTTCGGCCACATCGCGCACCGAGGGCAGCTGCTCGCCGGGGGAGACCTGGCCGCTGCGGATCGCCCGCTCGACGCTGGCAGCGATCTCTGCCGCCGATCTGCCGGTGACGAAATGCATCGGGTGAGGGACTCCGGTGAGTGGGGCATGGGTCCGGATCGGACCGAGTGTCTCGGACATTTATGGCGTCATCCGCTTTCGGGGGCAATCGGCGAGCCGGTCCGGCCCCCACGACAGAGAGCGCGGGAGAGGGCCGGCAGGTGTGGCGTGTCGCGGCAGGCGGAACCAGGCTGCCCGGGTCGTGCATTTCGGGCGAACGTCGTGGTTGCAGTGCGGCGAGGAAGAGGCTAGATATATCGGCACATGCCAAATGAGATATTGGCATGTGTCATTAATCGGAGGCAACGATGCTGAAGACCGCCGTCGCCATTCGCCACCTCGCCTTCGAGGATCTGGGCTGCTTCGGGCCGGTCCTGGAACGCGCCGGCTACAAGGTCCACTACTACGATGCCGGTGTGGACGAGCTCTGGACCCTGGATCCCCTGACCACCGGGCTGATCGTGGTGCTCGGCGGGCCGATCGGTGCCTATGAGGAGGAGAAATATCCCTTCCTCACCGAAGAGCTGCAGCTGATCGAGCGGCGCCTGGCCAGCGGCAAGCCGATCTTCGGCGTTTGCCTGGGGGCGCAGCTGATGGCGCGGGTGCTGGGGGCGAAGGTCTATCCGGGCCCGGCCAAGGAAATCGGCTTTTCGGAGCTGACGCTGACCGAAGCCGGCCGCCGGTCCTGCCTGAACGTGTTCGAAGGCGGGCCGGTGCTGCACTGGCACGGGGATCGCTTCGACCTGCCCGAGGGGGCGGAGGCGCTCGCCTCCACGGAAATCTGCCCGGTGCAGGCCTTCTCTTACGGCGCCAACGCCTTCGGCGCCCAGTTCCACCCGGAAGCGGGCGGCGAGGGCTTCGAGCGGTGGCTGATCGGCCACACCATCGAGCTCGGCGCCGCCGGCGTCGACGTGCCGCGGCTGCGCGCCGATAACGAGCACTGGGGCCCGATCCTGAAGCCGCGCGCCGAAGCCTGCCTCGAGACCTGGCTGCGCAATCTCGACGGGTAGTGTGTCAGTCCCTCGCCGGGCGGGCGAGTCGGTTAGTCCCTCGCCGGGCAGGCGCTACCGCGCCCTTGGCCGCCGCCGCAATGGCGGCTTGCTCCCGCACGGGGCGTGCGGGAGCGGGAGTCTGTTTGGCCCTCGCCGGGCGGCCACTACCGTGGCCTTGGCCGCCGCCGCAATGGCGGCTTGCACCAGCCACCCCGGGTGGCTGGTGCGGGTTGCGTTCTGCTGTCGTCGTCGCTTCTTTCCCCCCACCGCTGCCTTCGGAAATCGCCACCATGCTGAAGACTGCGCCTGTTTCCGTTCCCGATCGCGATGCGTCGCTTGCCGCGATCGATCCCGACCTCGCCCGCGCCATCCGTGCCGAGGAACGCCGTCAGCAGAGCCAGATCGAGCTGATCGCCTCGGAAAACCTGGTCAGCCGCGCGGTTCGCGAGGCCCAGGGGTCGGTGCTGACCAACAAATATGCCGAAGGCTATCCCGGCCGGCGCTATTACGGCGGCTGCGATCCGGTCGATCGGGCCGAGACGCTGGCGATCGACCGGGTTCGCCGGCTGTTCGGCGCCGCCTATGCCAATGTCCAGCCGCATTCCGGTGCCAATGCCAATCTGGCGGTGCTGTTTGCCCTGCTGGAGCCGGGCGATACGGTGATGGGGCTGGATCTCGCCTGCGGCGGGCATCTGACCCATGGCTCGCCGGTCAGCCTGTCGGGGCGCTGGTTCAAGGCGGTCACCTATAAGGTACGCGCCGATGACGAGACCATCGACTGGGACCAGATGGCGGCGGAAGCCCGGCGGACCCGGCCGCGGCTGATCTTCGTGGGCGGCTCGGCCTATCCCCGGACGATCGATTTCGCCCGCGCCCGCGCGATCGCCGACGAGGTCGGCGCCTGGCTGATGGCCGATATCGCCCATTATGCCGGGCTGATCGCCTGCGGCCTCTATCCCGATCCGGTGCCGCATGCCCATGTGGTGACCTCCACCACCCACAAGACCCTGCGCGGCCCGCGCGGCGGCATCATCCTGACCAACGATCCGGATATCGCGCGGCGCATCGACAAGGCGGTGTTCCCCGGCGTCCAGGGCGGGCCGCTGATGCATGTCATCGCCGCCAAGGCCGTCGCCTTCCACGAGGCACTGCAGCCGGATTATCGCGCCTATATCCACGACGTCGTCGGCAATGCCGCAGCGCTTGCCCGCACGCTGGATGCAGGCGGCCTGCGGCTGGTGACCGGTGGCACCGATTGCCATCTGGTGCTGGTCGATCTCAGGCCCTTCGCGCTGACCGGCAAAGCCGCGGTCGAGGCGATGGAAGAGGTGGGGCTGACCGCCAACAAGAACGCCGTGCCCTTCGACACCGCCACGCCCATGGTGACCTCGGGCATTCGTCTGGGCAGCCCGGCCTGCACCACCCGCGGCTTCGGGCCGGCCGAGTTCGAAACCGTCGGCCGGCTGATCCTGCAGGTTCTGGGGGCGCTGCGCGACAATGGCGGGCTGGATGCCGCGACCGCAGCCGCGGTCCGCGCCGAAGTCGACGCCCTCTGCGCCCGTTTCCCGCTGCCGGCGGCCTGATACCGTCTGTTCAGGACCCGTCTGTCGTCCACTCCCACGTTGCGGGGGATCGAGCCTCACCTGCGACGCCACTGGAGCCGCCCGGCGACAACCGGGCGGCTTTTTTCATGACAGTTATGTGAAACCGCAACCATGGCGTGTTGCACTAAGCCAGATCACCTGACCTATGCAGCTGAGTTGAAAAGAAAACGATCCCAATCAGACATGAAAATTTCTCAGGATTCTTTCACTAACGGTTGTGTTTGCGCTGGACAGAGTTAAGGCAGATCGCTAGTTTATGGCACAGGCCGTTACAAATAATGACATAGGCCAAAAATGAGACGCGGGCCGCCATGGACCTGCGCCAGCACCAAGGAGAGCGGCCCGCCGCGCGACCCCGCCGGACGAGACGCCGTCGTTCGAAGATCGACCGAGAGAGATGGATGCCGCCACCCGCTTTGAGCCACGGGTGCGCGGACCAGTGACCCTGTCCCTTCGCACATGTTTTCGGAGAGCCCTGTCATGACGACGATGAGCGCCCCCGCCATCGCCACCGGCGGCACTGACGCCGCGCATCAGCACGAACAGTCGGAAGTCAAGGCGCTGCTGCAGCGCATCGGCGACGGCTGGATCAAGCGCGCCAAGGTGCGCCGCGATGCGGTCGATCTCGCCTTCGATCCGGCCCGGCCGGATTTCCTGGAAGAGCTGCTGCCCTTCCACGCCCACCCGCTCTACCAGCGGCTGGCGCCCGAGCTGAAGTCGAAGATCCTGTCGGCCGGCTGGATCATCTATAACGAGAAGACCGTCGCCATCGAAAGCGCGATCGTCTCGCCCTCGTGCTACGACGCGCTGGACGGCCGCATCCCCGGTCTGACCGACGAAACCAGCCGCCAGATCGTCTGCGAAACCCTGGTCGACGAGGCCTATCACCTGCTGCTGGTGGCCAATGCCAACCGGCTGACCCGCACCCGGCGCGGGCTCGAGGATCTGAAGATCCCGAGCTTCAACCTGGTCACGATGATGAACCGCGAGAAGTCGCTGCAGTCGGAAGACTGGCAGAAGATCCTGGTGCATCTTGCGACCTCGGTCGTGTCCGAGATCTTCGTCAGCGACTATCTGCATCAGCTGTCGGATTGCGCCGAAATTCAGCCGATGAACATGGCGACCGTGGCCGCCCATCGTCATGACGAGCTGGCGCATTCCAAGATCTTCACCCTGATGACCAAGACCTTCTATCCGGCACTGAGCCCGCGGGAGCAGGCCTTCTTCGCCAGCGTGCTGCCCAAGCCGATCGAATGGTTCGCCGATCTCGAACTCGACATCTGGTCGTCGGTGCTGGAGCAGCTGCGCGTGCCGGGTGCCGCCACCATCATCGCCGACTGCCGGCCGCTGAATGCCGCGGCCCGCGAGCGGCTGGACTATACCGGCATCGTCGGCCTGTCGCACGAGGTGGGCATTCTCTCGACCGATGCCGGCCGCAACAGCTTTGCGGCCCAGGGCATCGCGATTTGACGTCGGGTGCCGCCCACCCCCTCCGACACAATTCGGGAATTTCTTCCGTGCCCATGACCGCCAAGATCGAGGCCGAAGCCGGCGCCACCGCCGGCAAGGCCTGGAAGTGCCTGCTCTGCACCTATGTCTACGACGAGGCGACCGGCTCGCCGGCCCATGGCATTCCGCCCGGCACCCGCCTCGAAGACCTGGATGAGGACTGGTCCTGCCCCGATTGCGGGGCGGGTCGCGAGGATTTCGAGCCGCTCGACGCCTGAGGCGCACCGGTTCGCGATCCCGCTGCCGCCGGCCGGGGTGCTGCGTACCCCCGCACGCAGCCCCCGGCCGGCCTTTCCGTTTCCCCCCCGGGAGCAGGACGATGACCTGGACATTCGACATCGCCATCGCAGGCGCCGGCCATGCCGGGGCCCAGCTCGCCATCAGCCTCCGCCAGGGCGGTTTCGCCGGCACGATCGGTCTGATCAGCGCTGAGCACGAAGCCCCTTACGACCGGCCGTCGCTGACCAAGGATTACCTGACCGGTGCCGCCCTTGCCGCCGACATCCGGCTGCGGCCCGACGGCTTCTGGGCGGAGCGCAACATCACCCGCGTGCCCGGCACCCGGATCACCGATCTGGACCCGGCCGCCCATCGCCTGTTCACCGCCGATGGCCGGCGGATCGGCTATGGCCGGCTCGCCTGGGCGACGGGCGGGGCCGCCCGCCGGCTGACCTGCCCGGGGGCGGATCTCTCGGGCATCCACACCATCCGCAGCCTGGCCGATGCCGACCGGCTGCGTGCCGATCTGTCGGGCCGCCCGCGGGTGGTGGTGGTCGGCGCCGGCTATGTCGGCCTGGAAGCCGCCGCGGCGCTGGTCGGCCAGGGCCATCGGGTGACGGTGGTCGAAGCCGCCGACCGCGTTCTGGCCCGGGTGTCGGGCCGCAGCATCGCCGCCGCCATCGAGGCGCGCCACCGGGATGCCGGTGTCGAGATCCGCACCGGTGTCGGGGTCGAGGCGCTGACCGGCGATGCCGCCGGCCGGGTCGCCGGCGTGGTCCTGTCGGATGGCGACTGTCTGCCGGCGGATCTGGTGATCGTGGGTATTGGCCTGGTGCCCGAGGTCTCGGCGCTCGCCGCCGCCGGCGCCACCACCGGGGCCGAGGCGGCGGGCGGCGTGGCGGTCGACGGCCTCTGCCGGACCGGCCTGCCCGATGTCTGGGCGCTGGGCGACTGCGCGGCCCATGTCAACCGCTTCGCCGGCGGCCGCCGGGTGCGGCTCGAATGCGTGCAGAACGCGGTCGATCAGGCACGCGTGGTGGCCGGCGCCATGCTCGGCGGCGACCAGCCCTACGATGCCGTGCCGCGCTTCTGGTCGTCGCAATACGACATCAAGCTGCAGACCATCGGCATCGTGCCGGGCCATGACACCGAAATCCTGCGCGGCCGGCCCGAGAGCGGCAGTTTCTCGGCCGTCTATCTCCGCGACGGCCGGGTGGTGGCGATCGACTGCGTCAACGCCCCGCTCGATTTCGCCCAGGGCCGCGGCCTGATCCAGGCCCAGGCGGACGCCCTGGCCCCGATCCTCGATCCGGCCGCGCTCGCCGACCCGGCGCGGCCGCTCAAGACGCTTCAGACCGGGACGGTGGCGGTTCCGGCCTGAAGCATCGGACGGCGCCCCCATTGGCTGCCCCCGTGGGGGCGCCGTTCGAGAGTTGGTTTTTAGCCCCTCGCCGGGCGGGCGCTGCCGCGCCCTTGGCCGCCGCCTCAATGGCGGCTGGGGGCGCTTATCGGCATGTCTCGATCACGTTTCGAGGGCCGATCAGGTTTCGAGAGTCTTGCGGTACTCCGCGACGGGGAGGCCGCCCATTCCCCAGTTTTCCAGGTCGACCTCGTCGATGACGACGAAGGTTGCGGCGGGGCTCTTGTTCAGCACATCGGCGAGGAGTTTGGTCACACCTTTGATGAGTTCGGCCTTCTGCGCAGCCGTGGCGCCCTCGCGGGTGATCTTTATGTTTACATACGGCATGTCCATCACTCCTTATGACTGACGTTCGATGATCTGAAAGACTTTGGCGATGATCCGCCACTGGCCGTCGGTGCGCACCAGGGTCAGGAAATCCACGAAATCGCGCGGGCCTATCGAACAGCGTGCGCGGACCATGGCGGTATTTTCTCCGGCGAGGTCGATGGCGTCGATATGGTCGCGCCGGATTTCATTGCGCGAGGCCGGCGATTGCCGGGCAGCCACCACCGGTATGTACTCGTCCATGGTGCGGTAGAGCAGCGGCGTCTCGTCGGCGGTCGCATAGATCGCCTTCGGGTGAAAGACGCGCTGAAGCCTGTCGACGTCGCAGAAATAGAGCGCGTCGAAATAGTCCTGGATGCCATCGTCGAGGTCGGCCACAAGCTGAAGGCCCGGAACCGGATGGATGACCATCCGCAGGGATGAGGCCGGTCAGGCGAAACGCCGTGCCGCGGCGACACAGCCGATCACCAGGATCATGACGACCAGAAGAGACCAGCCGATCGGCTCGCCGAGGATTGCCGCGGCCAGGGCCAGCCCGAGAAAGGGCTGAAGGAATTGCAGCTGCCCGACGCTGGCGATGCCGCCCTGGGCGAGGCCGCGATACCAGAAGATGAACCCGATCAGCATGCTGAACAGGCCGACATAAAACAGTGCCAGAACCGCCGGAGGGGCGACCGTCGTCGGATCTTCCGGCCAGGCGTAGAGTGCCAGAGGCAGCATCACCGGCAGCGTCATCAGAAGGGCCCAGCTGATGACCTGCCAGCCGCCGAGCCGGCGCGAGAGGCGGCCGCCTTCCGCATAGCCGAGCCCGCAGAGGACGATGGCCGCGAGCATCATGAGGTCCCCCGGCAGCGTGCCGGCGACGCGCCCGGTCGATGCGGCGAAGGCCATGACCAGCAGGCTGGCGGCAAGCGAGAACAGCCAGAAGGGCGGGCGAGGCCTCTCGCCCGCACGGATCACCGCGAAAAGCGCCGTCATCACCGGCAACAGGGCGATGTAGAGCAGGCCGCGCGCCGCGGTGATGTGCTCGAGCGCCAGGGCGGTCAGCAGCGGAAAGCCGATGACCACGCCGGCCGCGACCAGGACCAGACCGGGGATTTCCCCCCTCTGCGGCCGTGTCTGTTTCAGCAGGACCAGGGCGACGGCGCCCGCCATGGCGGCGATCGTGGCCCGCGCATAGGTCAGGAACAGCGGATCGAACCCCTGAAGCGCCAGGCGCGTGGCGGGCAGCGAGCCGCTGAAGATCACCACGCCGACCAGACCGTTGAGCCAGGCGGTTGGACGTGCCGGCATCATCCGGCGGCCGTGGCGGAACGCTGCGCCTCGTAGGCCTGCATATTCGCAAGGCTGAGGCGGAGCAGCGGCGCCGGCACGCCGGCTGTCCTGGCGCGTGTAAGCATGTCGCCGATCACGTGCTCGTGCTCCGTCCGGCCGTTGCGCGCCATGTCGCGGAACATCGACGCCGTGCCCGCCGAACCGCGCTCGGTCAGGGACGAAATCATCTGCGCCATGGCCTCTTCGCGCGGCCGGTAACCGCCGGCGGCTGCCGTCGCCAGGCACTCGTCCAGCATCTCGCGCATGATCGCCTCGCCCTCCTGCGCGGCCATGATGGCGCCGATCGGCGCGCGCATCAGGGTCGTCATACCGGCATAGGTGGCGAGGAAGGTGAACTTCTCCCACATCTCCTGCGTGATGGCGGGGCTCAGCACCGGCTCGAAGCCGCCGGGCCTCACCGCCGTGAACAGCCGCTCCGCCGCATCCGTCTGATCGGGCATCCGCGGGCCGAAGACGAAGCGCTGCAGGGTGTTGAGATGCAGGATTTCACCGGCGGGGTTCACCGTCGCACCAATGTGGCACAGCCCGCCCAGCACGTGTTTCCGGCCGAAGCGGGCATCGAGCAGGTCAAGTTGGCGGACGCCGTTCAGAAGCGGCAGGATCAGGGTCGAGGGGCCGATGGCCGGCGCCACCGCCTCCATCGCCTCGGTCAGGTCATAGGCCTTGCAGGCCAGCAGCACCGCATCGACCGGCTCCGTCGCCGCCGTCATCGTTTTGACGGGCATGCGCAGGTCGCCCAGCGGGCTTTTGATCACCAGCCCGTCCCGCGCCAGAACCTCCGCACGCGACGGCCTGACCAGGAACTGAACGTCGACCCCGGACGAGGCCAGCCGGCCGCCGAAATAGCCGCCGATTCCGCCGGCTCCCAGGATGAGGATACGCATTCCGGAGTCTCCTGTGCCAATAACGATGCCTGTTCAGAGCGGTTTCCAGTCGGGTGATCCCCCCGGATCAGGAACTGCTCTCGCTTGAAATGGTCTTCAGGTAATCGACGATGTCCGCCCTGTCGGCCTCGGATGGTATTCCGGAGAACGGCATCCTGTTTCCCGGGACAAAGGCTTGCGGGGACTGGATGAATTTGCGGATCGTCTCGTCGGTCCAGACGATTCCGCTCTGGCTCATCGCCCGGCTGTACCGGAAATCGGCCAGGCTTCCGGCAGGTCGCCCGATGATGCCCTTCAGGCTCGGGGCCCGCCGGCCGCTCGCGGGGCCCGTCTCATGACAGGCGGCGCATGCGGCGAAGAGCGTCTCTCCCCGTTCCGGATCGGCCCTGGCGGGGACAGTGGCGGCCAGAACCGACACCAGACCCAGGACGACCTGGCCGATCCTCTTCATCCGAGCCGCCTCGGATCAGACAGATATGACAGAAGATCCCCGGCCAATCTCAGGCCGAGCGCGCCCACGGGTCCGGTCGGGTTATAGCCTGAATTCTGCGGGAACACGCTCGCCCCCGAGATGAACAGGTTCTCCACATCCCAGCTCTGGAGATGAGGCGAGACGACGGAAGAGTTGGGATCGGCACCCATGATCGTGCCGCCCGTGTTGTGCGTCGACTGATACTGGCGGGTATCGTAGGGGCTTTTGCGGACACCCGGCTTGCTGACGATTTTCGCGCCGGCTGCGGCGGCAATCTCTTCCATCCTGCCATTGGCGAACCGGCACATAAGGGCATCGTTTTCGTCGAAATCGAAGGTGATCCGCAGAAGCGGCCGGCCCCATTGATCTTTGTAATCAGGGTCCAGATCCATGTAATTCCGGGCGTTGGCGTAGTTCGAGCCGTGCAGCGAAATGCTCATGGATCGCAGATACCAGTCGGCATTCGCCTTCTTCCACGCCGATCCCCAGCGGGGCGTGCCGGGCGGCAGGCGTCTCGTATCGATCGGGCGGCCATTCGTCTGGGTTGCGGAGATGTATCCGCCGCCATGGAACCCCAGGCCGGTGTGATCGAAATTGTCGTTGTTGAAGTCGTCGATGACGAAACCCAGCGCCCCGGCCCCCATGAAGGGGTTTATGTATCTGTCCGGGAAGAACATGTTCAGGCCGGATGTCACCTGATAACAATAATTCTTCCCGACCGTACCGGTGCGGGTGACCGGATCATAGGGCGTGCCGATCTTCGACAGAAGAAGCAGGCGGACATTGCTCAGCGTGTAGCTGCACAGAACGAAGAGCGAGCCGGGCTGGATGAATTCCTGCCCCGTCGCCACGTCGACATAGCTCACGCTCTCAAGGCGTGTCCCATCGGCGGTCGTGTTGAGACGGATGACCTCCGCACCGGCGCGCAGCTCGAAATTCGGGCGGGATCGGACGAGCGGAAAGAGCAGAGAGGCCGGCGTGGCCTTCGCGTTCGCTTCGCAGGTGAAGCGTTCGCAATGGCCGCAATACTGGCATTGCCCCAGCTGCATCCCGTCCGGGTTCCGGTATGGCTGGCTGGCATTGGCAGCCGGCAGTGGAAACGCCTCATAGCCCAGCTGTCCGGTCGCGTCCTTGAAGATCTGCGAGGCCTCCGACATCTCCAGCGGGGGAAGCGGATATTCCGTGGCGCGCCAGGGTTCGAAGGGATTGCCGCCCGCCTGCCTGACGCCCTTCAGATTGCCCGCCTTGCCGGCAATGCCGAAAAGCGCTTCGAATTCCTCGTAATAGGGCTGGAGATCGCGGTAGGTGAGCCCCCAATCCTGGATCGTCATCCCGTCCGGAATGGATTTTGCGCCATAGCGCTCCGTCAGATGCTGTCTCAGGACATAATCGGACTCGGAAAAGCGCCAGGTCTGCCCGTTCCAGTGCTGCGCGGCCCCGCCCACGCCGAAGCCGGGCAGGAAGGACAGCAACTGCCGCATCGGCAGCGCCTCCTCGTCCGGGCTGTGGCGCAGGGTATAGGTCTCGACGTTTTCGCGGCGGGTCATGCCGCGATAGGTCGACCAGCGCAGCTCGTCCCGCTGATGCGGCAGCTCTCCGACCGCCGATCCCGACCAGTCCGGGCCGCGCTCCAGGACGAGCACCTCTCGACCGGCCGGCACCAGCCTGCGGGCAACCAGACCCGCCGTCAGGCCGCCGCCGATCACCACGATCTCTTTTTCAGGCAGTCGCGTCGCCATTGCTGCCTCGCTGAAGCCATTTCGGGGGGCTCGGGCGCCTGAACGGCGCTCATGGTCTCAGGAGAAATCCTGAATCGACATGGGCGTGTCCGATGCCGGATGCCGTCGGCCGCGCCAGGTCACCATGTCGGTGGTGTAGGTGGCCGGCAGGCCGGGATAGCCGATCATCCGCCAGGCCTGTTTGTCGCGGTTTCCGCCATAGATCGGGTCGGCGAAGGCGCCGCGAACGAACAGCGGGTAGAACAGCTCGTTGAACCACGCCTTCAGATCGAAAGCGCCGGGCTCGGGCGGCGTCTCGGATATGTCGTGGAGAAGCGCCTCCAGTTGATCCGCCGTCAGGCGATCCGGGGGCGCGGCATGGCGCCGGTCGGATATCTCCGCAAGATGACGCAACCCGGTCTTGAGACAGGCTTCGGGCGTGCAGGCAAGCTGATAGCCGTGTTCCGGTTTGCCCTGCCTGAACGGGCCGCTCAGATACAGGCGATCGCCCTGGCCATAGGCGCCGGCCAGCTGGCGATCGATGAAGATCGCGATGCCCAGGGCGACGCCATCCGGCGACAGATCATCGGCCGGCCACATATGGGCGACCAGCGCTTCCACGATCGCGGCCTCTTCGATGCCGAGGCTCTGATATCCGGCGACGGCGTCGGGCTGTGCAGCCTGTCCGGACGCCGTTGCCGGGGGGCTGGCTTCTTCGGCGCCGGCCTGTCGGACAAGGACGGCGCCCGGCGCTGCTGCAACCACACCTGCGCCCACACCAAGCGCGCCGGCGCCGGTCAGCAGTGATCTCCGGCTGAGGCCTTGCGGTTCATCTGGCAACATCGCCCACCTCCAATCCCTCAATGGTTGAATCGTATTAGAATAGTAGACATATGTCTACTGATTCGTCGGGTCGGGAGGGCCGGCGGATTTTTGGTAGAGTTGCGAGACGGTTCCGGCATGCAGAGGCGCAGGCGGCGCAGCGGAGAGGCGATGGCACAGCAATCGGCTGAAGATATTGGTAAGAATCTGAGGGCAATCCGTCAGCTGCGCGGGCTGTCGATGTCGGCGCTCGCAGCCGCATCCTCGGTCAGCAAGGCGATGATTTCGAAGATCGAGCGCGGTGACGGCGGTGTTTCGGCCACGACGCTCGGCAAGCTTGCCGAAGCCCTGGAGGTGGGAATTTCAGACCTGCTGAGCAAAGACGACATAAACAGCATCATATACCTGCCCGCCGATGCGCAGCCTGTCCTTCACGACAGCGCACGTGGCTTCGTCCGCCGCGCTCTTTCGCCCATTTTTCCAGGGCGTGGGGTCGACGTCGTCCATAATGAACTCGGGCCCGGCGGGCGCACGGGCCCTTTTTCTCCGCACAAGAAGGGCATTCACGAATACATCTTCGTTCTGGCGGGCCAATTGAGCGTCCACTTGAACGATCGGAAAATCATCATGAAAACAGGCGATAGTCTTTTCTTCGATGCCGATTGCACCCATGAAATGGTCAACGACACGACGGAAGCGGTCTTGTGGCTTCTCGTGATCGATGGCACGAAATACGTCAAGTCGATCACCTGACCGGCCAAAGATGCCGCGCCGGCGAGGCGGGAACAGGTCCCGATCAGCTGAAATCGCCTGATCGGGACCTGAGCCGCTGCGCTGCGTTCAGGCGGCGCGGCTGACCTCCGGCCGCTGATACCGGGTTGCGGCAGAGGCGAGCAGTGCTGCGATGATGGTTTCAGGGCTGGTCGACAGATAGGTCAGGCCGGCCGGGGCGAGGAACCGCGCCAGCCACTGGACGGAGTGCCAGTCGGTGGTCAACTCGCCCGCAAGCCCCCAGATGAACTGCTGGTCCATCTCCAGGGCAAGGCGGGTGGAGCGCTGCAGTGCTTCATGCATCGCCCGCCCCACCACCGACACCTGGACATGGGTGAACGGGCTGGATGCAAAAAAACCCTGTTCGACATAGCCGGGGATCAGATGGCGCGGCGCATCACTGCGGTTCATGTTGAGGCAGGCGGTCGTGAAGTCGTTCGACCCGATCAGGCCGCCGACCATCCCCAGCTCGTGGCCGCGTTGCCGGAGGATGCTTTCCAGGCAGATGAAGGCGCCACCGGTCTCCAGCATGGTCGCCGCACCTTCGATCGGGGCGGCCTTCACGCTTCCGAAGATCGAAGATGCGACCTCTTCGAGCGTCATGATGAAGCGGGATGCCTCGTCGGGAAGCGTGAGCGTGGCGAGGAGGAACCGGACCTTCACCCCCGCACCGTCGGCATTTGCGCGGGCCAGCGCACCCAGCACGGTCCGCAGCCACAGACGCGCCAGATCCGGACGGATCGAGAACAGGCGGATGCCGCGGCATCCGTGATAGACCTCCCGCTCTCCGCTCAGCCGGCGAAAGGCGCTTTGCGTCTTGGCAGGGTCGAGGCCGTGCCGCGCCGCAAAATCCGCAATGTCGAAATTGTCGGGCAGGAACTTGCTGAACGGCATGCAAAGGGTTCTGACGACGCAGATCCCGCCCGGTCGGGCGGAGAAGATCGAGTAGTAGCGGTCCCCGTGCCGGCGCTCGTACTGGCGGACGATGCGATCGTAATGCTCTTTCGTCGTGCAGTCGTCGCCCAGGAACAGAATGCGCAGGATGTCGATATCCGACGGATCGATCCACATCCTTTCGTCACGCAGCAGGCCGACCCCCAGTGCTGCCTCGTTGCAATCGATCGACAGGCCCGTCCCGTCGAAGGTCAGCGTCGAGGCGAGCAGCCGGGCCCGGACCACGCAGGCGGTTTTGTGAACGTTCACATAGACCCGCAAAGGCGACTGGGCATGACAGAAGCCGATGAGCGACTGGAAGCCTCTGAACTCATCCGACGCGACGATCTCCCGGATCTCCTCGCGATGGGCGGCAAAGAACGCCGTGTCGGAGAGGCGTTCCCAGGCAGAGGCCGGCCCGAATTCGGTCTCGGCCGCCAGGTAGGCGTCGGTCAGCAGGTTGTAGAGGGTATCGATCCGGGACGGTGCGACCACACGTGCGCCCGCGAAGACCAGACCCCGTGATCCCGACATCGCCACCATGTCGCCTTCGTGGATCCGGGCTTCGCGGCCGTCGATATCGACCGTCGAGATCCAGCGCTTTCTGGTTCTGACGATGCGGGAGCCGCCACTCTTCGTCTGGAAATGAAGGTCAACGGGCTCATCGCTTTCGTGATAGTCGATATTCGCGGCGATGATCGTCGACTTTCCCTCCGACACCGATTGCACCGGAGAGAATGTGGTCTTGCCCGGATGGCTGGTGAAAAAGCCCGCGGCGCCCTTGATCGCCGCGAAATCGTCGATGTCCCCTTCGGCGACCGAGTAGATGTAATCGGGCGCGTCGGCGCTGTCGCCGGGACCTTCGGACATCTGCTGTGCGGTGCTCCGGTGGAGCACCAGATACCCCGAATGATCGCCATCATGGATGGCCTCGCCCGAGGCGAAGGGCGTGTACTCCTCGTCGGCAAAGCGCGGGAAGATGACGCCTTCAAGATCGGCGGCGCGGATACCGGACAGGATGTCTTCCGGTCTCCGGGCACGGGTACTTATTCCAGCCAGTAATTCCTTGAAATCAATTTTGCTCAGCGTCGCCATGACGACCTCGATCAGCCTGTTGACGGATTTTGTACAGAGCAAGGTGCATGCCCGAGGTTCGCGCCATGTCTCCACGCACGGTTCTTAAACCCCTGCATAAAGCCCTTTCAGGTAGATAAACACACGCCTTATGATTGTACATAATAGTAGACGATAGTCTACGGAGAGATTTGGCGGGAGGGCAGCCGCACAGCCGATCCCGACGGCGGCGCCCGGTCGGCTGCCGCTGGTGATCGGCCGCGATTCCAAGGATTTGCCGCCTCTCCGGCAAGCACCGCAGGGCGCCGGCCGCCCCCGTCTGTCAGGACGGGCATATCAGGATGGGCGGTGGCGATGATGGTGGCGGCGGGTGCGGCTTTCGCGGGCCAGGCGGCTGGCGGCGCGGGCCTCGATGCGGCGGATCAGGGTTTCCAGATCCTCGCGGCTGATGTCGACCGCGGTGCCCATGTCGTCGACCGCGCCGGCTATGTCTTCCGAGGTGAAACGGCGGGCGCCGACCGGCTGGCTGGCCGGCTGCGTGGCGCGAAGCGGCCAGTGCTGGCCCGACAGGCGATGAAACAGGAAGCCGGTCGCCACCAGGATCAGCGCATTCAGCCCCAGCGGCACGAAGGCATAGGCGAAGCCGGTTTCGGTGATGGTGGGGCCGCCCAGCACGGCCGACAGGGCGACCGCGCCGCCCGGCGGGTGCAGGCAGCGCAGCACCGACATCATGCCGATCGCAGCGGCGACCGCGAGCCCGGCAGCGAGTGTCGCATCCGGCACCAGCCGGGCGGTGGCGATGCCGACCAGGGCCGAGATCACCGTGCCGCCGACGATCGGCCAGGGCTGTGCCATCGGGCTGGACGGCAGCACGAAGAGCAGCACCGCCGAGGCGCCGGTCGGGGCGACCAGCACCGGCAGATGCCAGCCCGGCCCCAGGATCCAATGGGCGACCAGGCTGGTGACGGCAACCGCCGTCAGCGCGCCCATGGCGCCGATCGCCCGCGCGCGGACGGTCGCACCGGGCAGGATGGGGGTGAAGATCCGCGCGGCCAGGCGCCGGCGCGCCTTCAGGCGGCGCTTCAGGCCACGGCTGCGGCGGGATGATGACGACATGCGGGGGGATGCGGTCATCAGGCCACCCCGGCCAGCAGGGCGGCCAGCGTTTCGAAGCCGGCGCTGCGATAGTCGCGACGCGCGACCAGCACCGTCTCCACCGGCCCCAGGCTCTGGATCCGCACGCCCTCTGGCGCCTTCAGCAGATCGAAGACCGACCGCGGCATCACGCCCGACGCGGTGCCGGCCGCCACGCAGGCCATGACCGCGTGATAGGAATTCAGCTGCTGCACCCGCACCACCCGGCCCCGGGCGGCCGCCGGACGGACCAGCAGGCTTTCGGCGATCCGGCGATAGGTGCAGCCGGGCTCCAGCACCGCGAGCGCGGCGGGCGGCCGGTCGTCGTCTGCGCCGCCAGGTCCCACCACCAGCAGCTCTTCGGTCACCACCGCGCGTTCGGCCAGCTCCGGATGGGGCAGGGGGTCGTCGGTCGCCAGCTGCAGCGGCGGCCGGGCGACCAGCGCACAATCCAGCCGGTGGCCCAGCACATCTTCGACCAGCGCATCGGTGGCCCCGGTCACCAGTTCGATCATTGCATCGGGGCGGGCGGCGCGAAACCGTGCCAGCGGCCCGGGCAGCCGGCTCGCCGCCGTGCTCTCCATGGTGCCGATCCGCAGCCGCTCGGTCCCCGGCACCAGCGCCGCGCGGGCCTCTGCCACCAGCGATTGCAGGCGATGGGCATAATCCAGCAGCACCCGGCCTTCATGGGTCAGCGTCATGCGCCGGCCGTCGCGGCTGAACAGCGCCACCCCCAGATCGGCTTCCAGCTGGCGCAGCCGCGTGGTGACGTTGGACTGCACCCGATCCAGCCGCCGGGCGGCGCCGGTAACGCTGCCCTCTTCGGCAACGGTGCGGAAGATGTCGAGGGAGACGAGATCCATGGCGGACGGGATCATCTTGTTTTGAGAACGTACCGGGGCATTACGTCTCAGAACGAGATGGGCCTGTCAAGACGGGTGGGCGCAGGGCTGGTATTACAGGGGTGGTACGAAGCGTGGATCGATGGCCAGCCGTTCCTGGCCGAGAAGCGTGTACCGGCCGGCTGCGGCGCCGGCGGTGAATATCAGGTTCCAACTGTTGCGGGAGACGACGCTCGGAATCAGGATGAACGGATGAGCGGCGAGCAGTTCGTTGCCGAAGGCCTGCTGGCCTCTGGTCGGCGGCCCAGGCATAAGCCAGTTCGGATTGGGGAGATCATCCGGCTGTACGACATGGATCGAAGCCGTATCATCGATCCGAAAGGCCGTAAGCACATGCGGGACGGTATCGAGCGTGTCGAAGCCCTTGTGCACGGCGACCTCGGCGATGGCCGTTGCCGGGTCGATGGAGGCATAGACGGCACGCACACCCCGTCCGTTCCAGCGCCCGCCGACCCGGAAGGCACCTTCGCCGCTGTCCCAGGCCGGGGCATGTCGCTGGGTGTCGATTCGCCAGCCATGGATCTCACCCGTGCCCAGCCTGCCCGGCAACGGGGTCACGTATAGACCCCGTAATCCAGGCGGGTGAGCAGTGTTTCGACCAGCGTCAGCCCTTCATGCGTGCTGAGCAGGTCGATTGGCCGGCGCCGATCCAGGGCAAGAGCCGGCATCTCCAGCCAACGCTCAGCGGCTTCCTGGCTGCCAAAAACCTCCGTCGCTCGTGCCAGGATCCTGGCGAACTGCCAGGCTCGCCCGCTCTGGTCGGGGTCGAGCGGCCTTGAATCGGTCTTGCGCCGCTGGAAGGTGCGGATGCTGACCCCGAGTGCTGCCTCCAGCTGCTCTGGCCGCTTAAGGATAACCAGGGCATCGACGAGATGACCAAGGGCTTCGGCGGGGAGACCACGTCTGACAAGATCGTGGGCTTCCAGCTCCGTGGCCGGCAGATGCTTCAGCACCTTTCGGCCCCCCAGCATCTGCCCTGCCTGCTCCAGCTCTGCTGGGCGTACCATCGTTTCCGACATGGCCTGACTCCGACATGTGTCGCGCAAGACATGACATCTGCCGGCGGTGCATTCAAGTGATCACGGCAAACGCGTCAGGCCGACCCGATGCAGTTTGCCCGCCGGGACCACCAGCCGATACCGCCGGTGGTCCCGCCCGGTCAGAGTGACGTCGCCGCCCGGGCCGCCTGATCGTAGAGGCCCGACAGGGCGCGCAGGCGTTGGGCCAGATCCCCGATCTCCTGGTTGGAGAGGCCGAGGGAGTGGAGCGAGTCGATCAGGCAGCGCTCCCGCACCTCGCGATAGGTCAGGCAGGCCTGCTCGCCCGCGGGGGTGGTGGCGTAAAGCGCTTCCTTGCCCTTGCGGGCGGCCGAGACCAGCCCCGCCTTCTGCAGCTTCTTCAGGCTGTAGGCGACGGTGTGGCTGTCTTCGATGTTCAGCACGAAGCAGATATCGGCCAGCTTCTTCAGCCGGGCGCGGTGGTTGACGGTGTGCAGCACCAGCACGTCGAGCTGGCCCAGATCGCGCAGACCGGCTGCCCCCATACACCGGGTCATCCAGCGCTGGAAGCCGTGGGCGGCGATGATCAGGCCGAACTCGAACTCCGACAGTTCGGGGCTCTTGTCGGAGACCAGATGGGCGGAGTTCACGATCCCGCGCCCACCCCCCGGCCGCGCTGCGGCGGGAAGGGCGGGGTCGGGGAGGGCGGCGGCCCGGGGGGCCGCCTTGCTGGAGCCGGATGTCGTCATGGGGAGGGTCTCATCTGTCCTGGGGCGGCTCACCATAGCCGCCGCCGCCGGGCGTTTCGATCACGAACACGTCGCCGGGCGTCATCTCGACCGTGGCGCAGGCCCCGAAGTCTTCGCGGCTGCCGTCGGTACGTTCCACCCAGTTGCGGCCCGGCGCGCCATCGGCACCACCCGCAAGGCCGAAAGGCGCCACCCGGCGGCGGTTCGAGAGCAGGGAGACGGTCATCTCTTCCTCGAAGCGCAGCCGGCGGCGGGCGCCGTTGCCGCCGTGATGCCGGCCGGCCCCGCCCGAGCCCGCGCGGATCTCGAAGGCTTCCAGCACCACCGGGAAGCGCCATTCCAGCACCTCGGGATCGGTCAGGCGCGAATTGGTCATATGGGTGTGGACCGCATCGGTGCCGTCGTAATCCGGGCCGGCGCCGGAACCGCCGCAGATGGTTTCATAATACTGGTGGCGGGCATTGCCGAAGGTGAGGTTGTTCATCGTGCCCTGGGCGGCCGCCTGCACGCCGAGCGCCCCATAGATCGCATCGGTCACGACCTGAGAGGTTTCCACATTGCCGGCCACCACCGCCGCCGGGTAAAGCGGGTTCAGCATCGAGCCTTCGGGGATGCGCAGGCGGATCGGCTCGAGGCAGCCGTCATTCATCGGGATCTTGTCGTCGACCAGGGTGCGGAAACTGTAGAGCACCGCGGCCCGGCAGACGGCCGAGGGGGCGTTGAAGTTGTTGTCGCGCTGGGCCGAGGTGCCCTCGAAATCGACAACCGCCTCGCGGGCCTCGCGGTCGATGGTGATGGTCACCTTCACCACCGCGCCGTCATCCATCTCGTAGGCGAAGCTGCCGCCGTCGAGCTTCGCGATCGCGCGCCGCACCGCCTCTTCGGCATTCTTGCGGACGTGGATGGTATAGGCCTTCACGACGTCCAGACCGAACTGGCGGACCATGCGGCGGATCTCGGTCACGCCCTTCTCGCAGGCCGCGATCTGGGCCTTGAGATCGGCCATGTTCTGATCCGGATTGCGCGAGGGATAGCTGCCCGACGACAGCAGGTCGCGCATCTCCGCTTCCAGCAGCCGGCCCTGATCGACCAGGCGGATGCCGTCGATCAGCACGCCTTCCTCGTCGATATGGCGGCTGTCGGCGGGCATCGAGCCCGGGGTCTTGCCGCCGATATCGGCGTGGTGGCCGCGCGAGGCCACGAAGAACAGCGGCTCGTCGCCCGCCGCCGCATCCTCGGCGAAGACCGGGGTGATGACGGTGATATCGGGCAGATGGGTACCGCCGTTATAGGGCGCGTTCAGCACGAACACGTCGCCCGGCTTCATGGCGCTGCCATGCTTGCGGATCACCGCCCGCACGCTTTCGCCCATCGAGCCCAGATGCACCGGCATATGCGGGGCATTGGCGACCAGCGCGCCGTCGCTTTCGAAGATCGCGCAGGAGAAGTCCAGCCGCTCCTTGATGTTCACCGAATGCGCCGTGTTTTCGAGCGTGGCGCCCATCTGCTCGGCGATCGACATGAACAGGTTGTTGAAGATCTCCAGCATCACCGGATCGGCATCGGTGCCGATCGCGACCCGCTTGGGCCGGGGGATGACGCGGGTCAGGATCAGATGGCCGCGCTCGTTCAGCTCGGCCGCCCAGCCGTGTTCGACCACGGTGGTGGCGGTCGCCTCGATCACGATCGCCGGGCCCTGCACCCGGTCGCCCGGCTGCATGACCTCGCGGTCATAGACCGGCGCCTCGTGCCACTCGCCGTCGGAATAGAACCGGGTGGCGGCCATGGCGGTCAGCTTGTGGCCGGCCGGGGCGGCGGGCAGCACCGGATCCTCGGGCTGGTCGGTGGCGCCGATCGCCTCCACCTCGACCGCCTCGACCACCAGCGGCTTGCCCGACATCACGAAGCCGAAGCGCTGGCGATGGGCATCTTCGAAGCGCGCGACGATCTCGTCGGCGCTGCCATGGTCGACCGAGATGGTGCTGTCGCTGCCGCGATATTTCACATGCAGCCGGCGGGCGACGGTGATCCGCTCTTCCGGCATCGACTGGCCGGTCAGCTCGGCCGTGGTCTCGGCGGCGAGGTCGGTCAGCAGGGCGTCGAGCCCGGCGATCGTCCCGGCCGAGATTTCCTGCTCCACCGCGCGCTCGCGCATGGCCCGGATGTCGGCCAGGCCCATGCCATAGGCCGAAAGCACGCCGGCCAGCGGATGGACGAAGACCCGGGTCATGCCCAGCGCATCGGCCACCAGGCAGGCATGCTGGCCGCCGGCGCCACCGAAGCAGGCGAGCACATAGGACGAGACGTCATAGCCGCGCTGAACCGAGATCTGCTTGATGGCATTGGCCATATTGTCGACCGCGATCTTCAGGAAACCGTCGGCGATCGCCTCGGGCGCGCGGCGCTCGCCGGTCGCGGTCTCGATCCGGTCGGCCAGCGCCTCGAAAGCGGCGCGCACCGCCCCGGCATCCAGCGGCTGGTCGCCCTCGGGGCCGAAGATCCTGGGGAAGTATTCCGGCCGGACCTTGCCGACCATCACATTGCAGTCGGTCACCGCCAGCGGGCCGCCGCGGCGATAGCAGGCGGGGCCGGGATTGGCGCCGGCGCTGTCGGGGCCGACCCGGAAGCGGGCGCCGTCGAAGCCCAGGATCGAGCCGCCGCCGGCCGCCACCGTGTGGATGCGCATCATCGGCGCGCGCATGCGCACCCCGGCGACCACGGTATCGAAGGCGCGTTCATACTCGCCCGCGAAATGCATCACGTCGGTGGAGGTGCCGCCCATGTCGAAGCCGATCAGCTTGTCGAAGCCGGCCATGGCGGCGGTGCGCACCGCGCCGACCACACCACCCGCCGGGCCCGACAGGATGCTGTCCTTGCCCTGGAACAGATCGGCATCGGTGAGGCCGCCATTGGAGCGCATGAACATCAGCGGCGCGCCGCCCAGCGCGCCTGCCACCTTGTCGACATAGCGGCGCAGGATCGGGGTCAGATAGGCATCGACCACCGTGGTGTCGCCGCGGCCGACCAGCTTCATCAGCGGGCTCGCCTCGTGGCTGACCGAAATCTGGGTGAAGCCGATCTTCGCCGCCAGCGCCTTCAGCGCCAGCTCGTGATCATGCCAGCGATAGCCGTGCATCAGCACGATCGCGACCGCGCGGATGCCGGTCTCGTAAACCTCGCGCAGGGCGGCCTCGGCCGCGGCCTCGTCCAGCGCCTCCAGCACCCGGCCGTCGGCGGCGACACGTTCGTTCACCTCGACCACGCGCTCGTACAGCAGTTCGGGGCGGGTGATCTCGCGGGCGAAGATGTCGGGGCGGTTCTGATAGCCGATGCGCAGGGCGTCGCGGAAGCCGCGGGTGATGACCAGCGCCGTGCGCTCGCCCTTGCGTTCCAGCAGCGCATTGGTGGCGACGGTGGTGCCCATCTTGACCGCGGCGATCCGCTCGGCCGGGATCGCGGCACCGGCCTCGACCTCCAGGAAGGCGCGGATCGCGGCCAGCGCCGCATCGTCATAGCGCTCGGGGTTTTCGGACAGCAGTTTCATCGTGTGCACCGTGCCCCCGGGGGCGCGGGCCACCACGTCGGTGAAGGTGCCGCCGCGATCGATCCAGAACTGCCAGGCGTCGCGGGTGAGGGGAGCGGAAGCGGTCATCGTTGAAACTCGATCCGATGCGCGGGGGTGGGTTGAGGACGGAAGGTCGTGCCGGGACAGGGGTAAGGGGCGGGCGTCAGCCCGCGCCCCGCACCATGCCGCCGGGCAGAAGGGTGACGATTTCAGGTACCAGCGTGATCAGGATCAGCATCACCACCATCACCGCGAACATGGGTGCGGCGACCCGGGCGACATAGGTGATGCTGCGTCCGGTCATGCCCTGGAGCACGAAGAGGTTGAAGCCGACCGGGGGGGTGATCTGGGCGGTTTCCACCACGATCACGATGAAGACGCCGAACCAGATCAGGTCGATGCCGGCCTGGGTGATCATCGGCATGACCACGGCCATGGTCAGCACCACCGCCGAGATGCCGTCGAGGAAGCAGCCGAGCACGATATAGAACAGCGCCAGCGCCACGATCAGCTGAAGCGGCGAGAGGTTGAGGCTCGCGATCAGATCGGCCAGCGCCCGCGGGATGCCGGTGAAGCCCATGGCGAGCGTCAGGAAGGCGGAGCCGGCCAGGATCAGCGAGATCATGCACGAAGTGCGCACGGCGCCCATCAGGCTGGCCGAGAAATTGGCCCAGCTCAGGTCCCGGCCGATCGCGGCGACGGCGAAGGAGCCGATCACGCCGAAGGCCGCGGCCTCGGTGGCGGTGGCGATGCCGGTATAGATCGATCCCAGCACGAAGGCGATCAGCCCCACCACCGGCAGCAGTTCACCGAGCGCCCGGAACTTCTGGCCCCAGCCCGGCGCCTCGTCATCGGCGGGGATCTGGTCGGGGTGGAGCAGCGACCAGACCACGATATAGCCCATGAACAGGCTGGCGAGCACGATGCCGGGCAGGATGCCGGCCATGAACAGCTTGGCGATCGACACTTCGGCCGCGACGCCATAGACGATCAGGATGATCGAGGGCGGGATCAGCAGGCCCAGCGTGCCGCCGCCGGCCAGCGTGCCGATCATCATCTTTTCAGGATAGCCGCGGCGCCTCATCTCGGGCAGCGCCATCCGGCCGACCGTGGCGGTGGTGGCGGCCGACGAGCCGGAAATCGCCGCGAACAGCGCGCAGCCCAGGATGTTGACATGCAGCAGCCGGCCGGGCAGCGGGCGCATCCAGGGGTTCAGGCCCTTGAACAGGTTCTCGGACAGCTTCGTGCGGAACAGGATCTCGCCCATCCACACGAAAAGCGGCAGGGCGGTCAGGGTCCAGCCGGACGAGGCCGTCCAGACATTGATCGCCATCGCCTCGCCGATCGGCCGCGGGCTGAACAGCGCCATGGCGATATAGGCGACGCCCATGAGCGAGAGCCCCACCCAGATGCCGCCGCCGAGCAGGGCGAGCAGGGCCACGAGCAGCACGATCAGCTGATAGGTCTGGTCCATCATCGGTCGAGGTCCCGTCTCAGCGATCCGCGGCCGCGTCCAGCCCGGTCTCGCCTTCGGGAACGAAGGGCCGGCCGGTGACGAGCGTCTCGATCAGTGTGTGCAGCAGGGAAAGGGCGAAGAGCGCGCCGCCCACGACCATGACGATCTGCGGGATCCACATCGCCACCGCGACATCGCCCTGCGAGATCTCGTCGATTTCCCACGAGATGTAGGCGAGGTCGTAAGACCACCAGGCGAACCAGAAGCCGATCACGGTCGCGACCGTCAGCCCCATCACGTCGAGGACGAGGCGGGCGCGATCCGGCAGGGCCTGCAGCAGGATGGTGATGCGGATATGGGCGTGGCGCCGGAAGGCATGGGGCAGGGCCAGGAAGGTGGCGGCGGCCATGGCGTAGCCTGCGAACTGCGCACCGCCGCGCAAGGGGTAGGCGGCGAGGCGGGCACCCACCTGCGCCAGGATGATGAGCACGATCGCGATCATCGCAACGCCGGCGAGCACGCCTGCGGCATCATAGATCCGGTCGAGCAGTCGCGAGAGGGCCAGCCCGGAATGGGCCGGTCGTGAGAGGGCCATTGGGGCCTCCACCGTCGTCGGGCGTCGGGTCAGGGACGGGTATCTGATCGGCGACGGGCCGGCGGGGGGCGAGCGGCCGTCTTCCGCGGCGGGCGGGGCCGGGGGGAGGGGCGGGATCGCGCGCCCCGCACCTCCATCCGGTCACGCGGGCGGCAGGATCACTTCGCGCGATACTCGGCGATGATCTTCTTGCCGGCATCGCCGGCACCCGCTTCCCATTCGCCGGTCATCTTCTCGCCGATGGCGGCCATGTCCGAGGCCAGTGCGGCAGAGGGCTTGGACACGGTCATGCCGTGCTCGGCCAGGGTCTTGAGGTAGCCCTGGGCCAGCTCTTCGCTCATCTTCCAGCCCTTGGCCTCGATCTCGGCGGCGGCCTTGGTGATCGCCTCCTGCGCCTTCGGGTCCAGCTTGTCCCAGGCGCGCTTGTTCACGAACACCATGTTCTTGGGCAGCCAGGCCTGCACGTCGTAGAAGTACTTCACCTGCTCCCACACCTGGCTGTCCACGCCGGTGGCGCCCGAGGTGATCATCGCCTCGACCGTGCCGGTGGCCAGCGCCTGCGACAGCTCCGCCGCCTCGATCTGGGTCGGCACCATCTGCAGCAGTTCGGCCAGGCGGGCCATGGTGGCGTTGTAGGTGCGGAACTTCAGGCCCTTCATGTCGGCCGCGCTCTCGATCGCCTTGTTGGCGTAGATGCCCTGCGGCGGCCAGGCGATGGCATAGAGGAAGTGCAGGTTCTCTTTCGCCAGACGCTCGGTCAGCGCCGGCCTGGACACCTGATAAAGCTTCCAGGCCTGATCGTAATCGGTGGCGAGGAAGGGCACGGCATCCAGCGCGAAGAGCGGGTCTTCATTCGACAGGGCCGAGATCAGCCGCTCGCCGATCGGCGCGGTGCCGCGCTGAACCGCGCGCTTGATTTCGTCGCCCTTGAACAGCGAGCCGCCGCCATGGACGGTGATCACCACCTCGCCATTGGTGTCGGCCTTCACCTTCTCGGCGAATTCGCGGCCAAGCCTGGTGTGGAAGTTGCCGTCGGGATAGGCCATCGGCATGTCCCAGGCTTCCGCCGCCTGTGCCGCGGCACCACCGAAACCGACCATGCCGGCGACCAGCGCCGCACCGATCCACGTCCTGAACATCTCTGCTCGTCTCCCCTCACGCGGCCGGCGGCCGCCGGCGCGTCATGTGTTGCCGTAAAACCCCGATCCGTTCGGCTCTGGTGATGCGCGGGGGCACCCGGCCGGTTCGGACCCGACGGCGCCGCCTCCCCGGCAGCGCCCGTCCCGGAAACGATCGCGTCTCAGCGATAAAATGTCAATAAATCGTCGGCAAAATGTCTCATCTTTTTCGGGTGAAGCCCTTTGGCGAAACGATCGGCCCCCGCCCTGCCGGATGATCGTCGGGCGGGGCCCAGGGTGTCCTTGCGCGCGCGGGCCGATTGGTGTTTGCTCCACCCCATGGTGCAACGCGGCAGCAGGGCCGCGCTGTGGCCGCAGCAGAGGGCGCGGGGGTCCGGCGCAGATGAGTTTCTGGGGCAAGGTCGTCGGTGGGGCGGCGGGTTTCGCCATGGGCGGCCCGATCGGCGCGCTGGTCGGTGCCGTCATGGGGCACGCGGTGGATCGCTATAACGAGGCCGGCGAAGCCACGGCCCTGCCGCTGGACCGCGCCCATCGCGAACAGGCCTTCGCGATCGCGGTGATCGTGCTGGGCGCCAAGATGGCCAAGGCCGACGGCCAGGTCACTCGCGACGAGATCGCCGCCTTCCGCCGGGTCTTCACGGTGCCGGAGCACGAGGTCGGCCGGGTCGCGCAGATCTTCGACGAGGCGAAAAAGGATGCCGAGGGCTTCGAGCCCTATGCCCGCCAGATCGCGGCCCTGTTCCACGACCGCCCGGCGGTGCTGGAAGAACTGCTCGACGCCCTGCTGGAAATCGCCCGCGCCGACGGCCAGGTGGGCGAGGCGGAACGCCGCTTCCTGGCCGAGGTCGCCCGGCTGTTCGGCCTGGACCGCGCCGTGCTCGACCGGCTGCTGGCCATGCGCGGCATCGAACCCGGCGGCGATGCCGACCCCTATGCCATTCTGGGCATTTCGCGTGACGCCCCGATGGACGAGGTGAAGGCCGCCTATCGCCGCCTCGCCCGCGAACACCACCCCGACCGCCTGGTGGCCGAAGGCCTGCCCGAAGAGATGATCCAGATCGCGACCCGCAAGATCGCCGCGATCAACGAGGCCTATGACCGGATCCTGAGGCTGCGCGGGGCGCGCTGATCCCACGCGAACAATTCAATAGAATGATACTATCTCGCGCTCTCATGTGACGTGTCGTAAACTTCCGGAAATCCGTGGCAGAGGCCACGGGATTCTCTTGCGTTTTCCGGAGAGGGATTTGTCATGTCACATGCGATCCATATCACCAACACGCTGGACGAGCCGATATACGTGATCGTGTCGCCCAACAAGGATTACGTCTTCGGCGAAATCCTGAGCGGCGTTGCGATGGGGGTGCTGATCACCGTGGCGACAGCCGGGCTCGGCGCCGGCGCCGGTGCGGCGACGGCCGCCACTGCGGTCAACAATCTGAGCCGGCTGCAAAGGCTGGTCTCGTTGCTGCAGACCATCTGGCGGGTTTCGGCCCCGCTGCGCGAGGTGGCCTCGGCCGGCAGCCAGGCCTATAAATGGGTCAAGGGTGCCAATCTGACCATCCAGGAGCGAGAACGCCGCAACAAGGCGGCGGCGGAGATCGCGACGGTGAAGACCTTCTTCGACGAAAACGCCCTCCAGATCGCCCCGAAACAGTCGGTCAGGGTCCTGGATACCGGGCTGTGGAACCCGCTCTCCTATCTGGGGCCGACGGGCTGGGCGAACGTCACCGGCGGATCCACCATCAGCCTGTTCATCACCGATGCCTCGTTCAGCCGCCGGGCCATGTTCCATACCAATACGGACTACTCCTGGATCGTGGGGCGGAATCTGATCACACGGCAGCAATATGGTGCAGATCTGTTCAAGGCTGATCCGGGCGCCGGCTGGTACCGTTTCGGGCGATCCGATCGTCTGGTTGCCGGTCAGGCGCTGCTGCCGGGCGAGAGCCTGTGCGCTCCCGATGGCAATTACGATTTCGTCTTTCAGGAGGATTGCCATGCGGTGGTGTACCGGCGGGACAAACCTGTCCGGCAGGAGGTCGAATGGGCCTCGGGAAGCTGGTCCAATACCCGCAGGCCGGGCGCACTGGCTGTCCAGGATGACGGCAATCTGGTGATCTATGACGATCAGGCGGTCCCGATCATGGCGCTTCACGACCCCGCCATCGACCTGAACCGGCCGGGTCGCACCCTGGTCATGCAGGATGACGGCAATCTCTGTCTGTACGAACCCGATGGCAGGGCCGTCTGGTCCAGCCGGCATGGTGGTCCGCTCCGGCGGTTCTGAACCGGCCCTGTATCGCCGCGCAATTCCTTCAGAGACACTTTCGGCCGGCGGACGGGCTTGCAGGCGCGCCATGCGCAGGCGGGCCTTGAACCGGCGGAGCGTCCGTCGCATCCTGCGGCCGCCTCGCCACGCGTCTCCAGCGGCCATGCCGCGATCCCCGTCCTTCGTCCGGAAGCCCGTCATCCCATGTCCGCACCGCTCATCTCTCTCACCGGCATCCGCGTCACCCTGGGTGGTGGCGGCGACCTGATCGAGGAGGCGACCATCGCCGTCTCGGCCGGCGACCGGATCGCGCTGGTCGGGCGCAACGGTGCCGGCAAGTCGACCATGCTCCGGATCATGGGCGGGCTGATCGAGCCCGATGGCGGCGAGATCGCCCGGCGGCCGGGCCTGCGCGCCGCCTATATGGCCCAGGATCCGCAGACCCCCGCCGGCACCACCGTGCGAGCCTATATAGAAGAGGGGCTGGTCGAGGCGGGGCAGGGCGACCGGCATTACCGGGTCGACCAGGTGGCGGTGCCGCTGTCGCTGGATCCAGAACGGCAGATGAGCGAGCTGTCGGGCGGCACCCGGCGCCGGGCGGCGCTGGCGCGGGCGCTGGCCATCGAGCCCGAGCTGCTGATGCTGGACGAGCCGACCAACCATATGGACCTGCCGACCATCGAATGGCTGGAAGGCGAGCTGCAGCGTTTCCGCGGCGGGCTGGTGGTGATCAGCCATGACCGCGCCTTCCTGGAGCGGGTGGCCGGATCGGTCGCCTGGCTCTACCGGCGCCGGCTGACCCGCTACGACATGGGCTATCAGGCCTTCGAGACCCAGATCGAGGATCTGCGCGCCGAAGAGGATCAGCGTCTGGCCAAGATGGCGGACAAGCTGGCCCGCGAGACCCTGTGGCTGAACGAAGGGTTGACCGCCCGGCGCAAGCGCAACGAGCGCCGCGCCCGCGCCGTGCACGAACTGCGTGCAACGCTTGCGACCGAGCGCCAGGATATCGAGCGCACCCGAGCCCGTGCCGGCATCGCGGTCGCCACCGCCGATACCAGCGGCCGGCTGGTGATCGAGGCCGAGAACCTGGTCAAGCATTTCGATACGCCCTCGGGGCCGATCACGGTGGCCGACGGGTTTTCGACCCGGATCATGCGCGGCGCCCGGGTGGGCATCATCGGCCGCAACGGCGCCGGCAAGACCACGCTGGTCAAGATGCTGATCGGCGAGCTTCAGCCCGATCAGGGCGAGGTGCGCCTCGGCACCAATCTGGAAATCGCCTATTTCGACCAGCACCGCGCCGCACTCGATCCCGAGGCGACGCTCTGGGATACGCTGGCCGATGGCGGCGGCGACCAGGTGGTGGTGCGCGGTCAGCCCCGCCATGTGGTGGCCTATCTCCGCGACTTCCTGTTCGACGAGGGCCAGGCCCGGCAGAAGGTCAAGGCGCTGTCGGGCGGCGAGCGCAACCGCCTGCTGCTGGCCAAGCTGTTCCTGAAGCCCTGCAACCTGCTGGTCATGGACGAGCCGACCAACGATCTCGACCTCGACACGCTGGAGCTGCTGGAAGACGTGCTCGATCAGTATGACGGCACGGTGCTGCTGATCAGCCATGACCGTGCCTTCCTCGACCGGCTGGCGACCTCGGTGATTGCGGTCGATGGCGACGGCGTGATCACCGAATATGCCGGCGGCTGGACCGATGCCGACGCCCAGCGCCGCAAGGCCGCCGAGGCAGCGCGCGAGGCCGGACGGGTGGAGGCGGCCGCCCGCAGGGCCGAGGCGAAACCTCAGGAGAAGCCCCGTGCCCAGGCGCCGCAGAAGCTGACCTTCAAGGAAGCGCGAGAGCTGGAGCTGCTGCCGAAGACCATGGAGAAGCTGGAAGCCGAGATCGCGAAACTGGCCGAGAAGATGGCCGATCCCGGCCTCTATGCCCGCGATCCCGCAGCCGCCCAGGCGGCGGCCGAACGCACCGCGGCCGCGCGGGCGGAACTGGACGCGGCCGAGGAACGCTGGCTGGAACTGGAAGAGAAGCGCGAGGCGATCGCCGCCGCGAAGGCCCGGCCGTGAGCCGCACCGCCTCCGCGCCGGTTGCGGCACCGGCCATCACGCCGATGACGCCCGGCCATGTGCTGCTGGCGCTGCTGGTGGTGGCGATCTGGGGCGGCAATTTCGTCGCGGTCAAGATCGCGACCGCGACCGTGCCGCCGCTGTTTCTGGTGGCGCTGCGCTTCGGCGTGCTGTTCCTGATTCTGGCGCCCTTCCTGCCCTGGCCGCGGCGCAGCCAGCTGCCTTTGCTGGCGGGCATCGGTCTGACGCTGGGCGTCGGGCATTTCGGGCTGATGTTCGTGGCGCTGTCGCTGGGCGTCGATGCCTCGACCATGTCGGTCGCGATCCAGATCGAGGTGCCCTTCGCCGCCGTCTGCGCCTGGGCGGTGTTGGGAGAGAGGCTGACGAAGCGCCACATCGCGGGCCTGGCGCTGGGCATGATCGGCGTGGCGCTGGTGGCGGGCGATCCCAAGGTGCTGACCCGGCTCGACGGGCTGGCGGTGGGGCTGATGGCCGGCGGGCTCTGGGCCTATGCCAATGTCCAGATCAAACAGCTGGGCCGGCATGGCGCGCTGTCGCCGCAGATGCTGAATGCCTGGCTCGGCCCGTTCTGTGTCGGGCCGCTGCTGATCCTGTCCTTCCTGTTCGAAGACGGGCAGCGGGATGCGCTGGCCAATCTGGACTGGGCGACGGTGGTGGCGCTGGCCTATATCCTGGGCGGCGCCTCGCTGATCGCCTATGGCGCCTGGTATTTCCTGCTCGGCCGCTACTCCGTGGGCCAGGTCACGATCTACATGCTGCTGGTGCCGGTCTGCGGCGTGCTGGCCGGCGTGCTGCTGATGGGCGAGACCATGGGGCTTATGGAGATGCTGGGCGGGGTGTTCATCGTCTCAGGGGTTGCCGTGGTCCAGCTTCGTCGTCTGCCGGGGCCGCTCAGGCGGCTGCGCTGATCCCGATCGGGGGTTCCGTCCCATGTCTGCCCAAATCGCCGACCATTTTCCCGAACTCGCCCGCTTCCCGCTGGCCGACCGGCCCTCGCCCAATCACGATGCGCGGCCCGACGGGGCGCGGCCCGACATGGTGGTGCTGCACTATACCGGCATGCCCACGGCCGAGGTCGCCATCGACTGGCTGGCCGACCCGGCCTCGCGGGTCAGCGCCCATTGGGTGGTGGAAGAAGACGGCCGCATCACCCGCATGGTGCCGGAAGACCGCCGCGCCTGGCATGCCGGCGTGTCGTGGTGGCGCGGGCGCGAGCGGCTGAACGACGTCTCGATCGGCATCGAAATCGTCAATCCCGGCCATGAATGGGGCTATCGCGACTTTCCGGAGCCGCAGATGCAGGCGGTGGAGTCGCTGCTGGGCGGCATTCTGGCCCGCCACGACATCGCGCCGGCCCGGGTGGTGGGGCATTCCGACATCGCGCCCTCCCGCAAATACGATCCGGGCGAGCGGTTCGACTGGTACCGGCTGGCGGCGAAAGGGCTGGCCCTGATGCCGGCCAACCGGCCGGTGCCGGGGGAGATGGGCCTGACGCTCGGCGAAGGCGATACCGGCCAGGCCGTCACCGACATCCAGCGGGCGCTGGCGGCGATCGGCTACCGGATCCAGGTCGACGGCATCTATGATCTCGTCACCCGATCGGTGGTCCACGCCTTCCAGTCGCGCTTCCTGGGGCTGGCCGGCGGCATCTGCGGGCCCGATACCGCCCAGATGATCTTCGCGGTGGAGCAGCTGTTCGCCCGGGATCCGCGCGCAGACTAGGCAGCCTGTTCTTGACCGGCCGGGGGCGCTGCTGCATGGTGGCGCCGGGTTCAGACGGCCGGATGGCCGCCCTGCCGGCGCCTTCGGGCGGATGGCGGGGAGGAAAGTCCGGGCTCCACGGAAACACGGTGCCGGGTAACGCCCGGCGGGGGCGACCCCAGGGAAAGTGCCACAGAGAGCAGACCGCCCGGCCGGCGGACATGCGACCTTCGGGTTGCCTGTGCGTGCCGGGTAAGGGTGAAAGGGTGCGGTAAGAGCGCACCGCGCCCCCGGCAACGGGGGCGGCATGGTAAACCCCACCGGGAGCAAGACCGAATAGGAACCGCGTGCCGGATCGAAACCTTCGGTTGCGGCAGGGCCTGTTTCCGGCCTGGCGGTTCGGGTTGGTCGCGAGAGGCGTCCGGCGACGGGCGTCCCAGAGGAATGGTCATCCAGCGCCCCTTCGGGGGTGTGGACAGAACCCGGCTTACAGGCCGTCTGATCCCCTTACCCCATATGTGCGCACCTGGCGCCGCCCGCACTTCCCCGGCCCCGGCCTTGGGCAGGGATGGGACGGCTGAATCATTTTTGGGAAAATCTGGGAGAGGGTGCTCTCCCGCTCTATGCTGGGCGACGCTGCCACTGTTGCATCCTGCAAGGATTCATAAGTTCACGTTTTGTTCACGGTTGATCGAACACTGTCCCGTGATTTCAAGGCCCTGGGCCCTGTTCCTGATATATGTGCGCAGCATTTGCCAAGCATCTGTTTCATCGAAGAATTTTCAAGGACTTCCAGCGGAATGTCCGCTTGACCCCCTAAGGGCCATTCGATACCTTCGGCTCAAGGATCCAAAAATTCCCAGGTCTGCCCACCTCCTCCCAATCCGTTCCAGAGCGGCGGGCGGAAACGGGCGCCAGGGCAGAGGGGTCCGCTTCGGAAAGTCCTGGTCCAGATTTCGGGGCCTGGCCTGAAAGATCGCCCCGGGCGATCGGACCGGTCAGCCATGGAGGGCAACGCCAGCAGGGCTCCGGTCCCTCCGGAGCAGAGTGGTCTCGAGGAGTTCGCCGGGTGGCGCTGTTCCTGTCGACATTCGAAAAGCCGATCGACAAGAAGGCTCGCGTGTCGGTGCCCCCTCAGTTCCGTGCTGCTCTTGGCAACCAGGAGTTCAAGGGTATCGTCGCCTATCCGTCGTTCATCAATCCGGCGGTCGAAGCCTCCGGCTACGATCGTATCCTTCAATTGTCGGAAAGTATCGAGACGTTCGATCCGTTCTCGGAAGAGCGTGACGCCTTCGCGACCGCCATCCTCGCCGAATGCCAGCAGCTGCCCTTCGATACCGAAGGCCGGGTGGTGCTGTCGAAGCGGCTGATGGAGATCGCGGGGCTGGAAGACAAGGTGATCTTCGTGGGCAAGGGCCGTACCTTCGAGCTGTGGCAGCCGGAGCGTTTCGCCGAGCATCAGGCGGCGGCGCGCGAGCTGGCGCTGGCCAATCGCGGCCGGCTGCGGCTCGATCCCACGCGCGCGCCTGCGATCACCCGGCCTGCCGCCCCCGCTCCCGCATCGGCCGCGGCCGACTCCTCCGATGGCGGGCCCTCCGATGGCGGGGAGGGCGCATGATCATGTCCATGCCCGCGACCACCGCTCCCCATGTTTCCGTGCTGCTGCCCGAGGTGCTGGCCGCCTCCGCCCCCGTCGAGGGCGCGGTGGTGGTCGATGCGACCTTCGGGGCCGGCGGCTATTCCCGCGGCTATCTGGCGGCCGGCGCCGCCCGGGTCTACGGCATCGATCGCGACCCGACGGCCGCCGAGGCGGGCCGGGCGCTGGAGGCCGAAAGCGGCGGCCGCTTCCGCTTTCTGCAGGGCCGGTTCGGCGACATGGAAGCGCTGCTCGATGCCGCAGGCGAGCCGATGGTCGACGTGGTCGCCTTCGATTTCGGCGTGTCGTCCATGCAGCTGGATCAGGCGGAGCGCGGCTTTTCCTTCCGCCATGACGGGCCGCTCGACATGCGCATGGAGCGGGCGGGCATGAGCGCCGCCGATTTCGTGAACACCGCCGAAGAGCGCGAGATCGCCGACGTGATCTGGATCTATGGCGAGGAGCGGGCTTCGCGCCGGGTGGCGCGGGCGATCACCCGCGGCCGGCCGTTCGAGACCACGGCGGCGCTGGCCGAGGCGGTGCGTTCCGCCCTGCCGCCGCGCGGCCGCGACCAGATCGACCCCGCGACCCGCAGCTTCCAGGCCATCCGCATCCATGTGAACGATGAGCTGGGCGAGATCCTGCGCGGGCTGGTGGCGGCCGAGCGCCGGCTGAAGCCCGGCGGCCGTCTGGCGGCGGTCACCTTCCACAGCCTGGAAGACCGGCTGGTGAAGCGGTTCCTGACCGCGCGGGCCGGCCGCGGCGCCAATCCGTCGCGCCATGTCGCGATCGTGGCCGATCGTGACCGCACGGCCCCCAGCTTCGCCATTGCCGGCACCCGGCCGACCGTGGCGGGCGAGGCCGAGACCGCCGCCAATCCGCGGGCCCGCTCCGCCAAGCTGCGTGCCGCCCGGCGCACCGATGCCGCCGCCTGGGATGCCCCCGCCGATGCCCAGGGCCTGTTCAGGGAGCCTGCCCGATGATCCGTCCCGGCACCGTCCTGCTTCTGGGCTGCACCGCCGCGATCGCGGCCGGTCTGTTCTGGGTGAAGTACCGGGTCGCGAGTCTGGAGGACGCCTATGTCGCGCGCAATGCCGAGCTGCTGCGCGAGCAGGAGGCGATCCATGTGCTCAAGGCCGAATGGGCCTATCTGAACAATCCCGAGCGGCTGGAGCGGCTGGCGGGTGAATATCTGGAGATCAAGCCGCTCGAGGGGCGCCAGCTGGTGAGCCTGGCCTCTCTGCCGCTGCCGCGCTCCGAGACCGAGCCCCGGCCGAAATCCAAGCCCGGCACGCCGCCGGCCTCGTGGCCGCTGGTCGACCATGTGCCGGCGCCGCGCGATACGACCGTGGCCGCGGCACAGCCGGCGCCGCGATCCTCCATCGATGCGGCCGTGGACAGTGTTCTCGATCAGGGCGGCGTGGTGCTGACAGGGGGGGCGCGATGACCCGCGACGACCGCTTCGGTCCCCGCCGCGACGATCGCGGCCACCCCGAGAACACGGCGCCCGAGGCGCCGCGCAAGCCGCGCGTGCCGCTGCCGCGCGCCCGCCGGGTGCGGCTGGGCGTCGCCCGGGCGGTCAAGCTCGACGGCAATGTGAAGCAGGCGCTGGAGACCGGCCGCAACCGGGTGCTGTTCACCGCGGCCTTCTTCGCGCTCGCCTTCATCGCGCTCTCGATCAAGCTGATCGCGGTAGGCGTGCTGCATGAAGGCGGCGAGCCCCGGGTCGCCCGTGGTGCGCCGCCGCCGCAGCTGGTGCTGGACCGCGCCGACATCACCGACCGCAACGGGGTGCTGCTGGCCTCCAACCTCATCACCGCCTCGCTTTATGCCGATCCCAAGCTGGTGCTGGATCCGGTGGAGGCGGCGGTCAAGCTGCGCACGGTGCTGCCGCATCTGAACCAGACCGATCTGATCGCCCAGCTGTCGGGCGACCGGCGTTTCGTCTGGATCCAGCGTGGTCTGAAGCCCGAACAGCAATACGAGATCAACGCCCTCGGTATCCCCGGGCTCTATTTCCAGCGCGAGCAGCGCCGGATCTATCCCCAGGGGCGGCTGACCTCTCATGTCATCGGCTTCACCAATATCGACAACACCGGCCGCGGCGGGCTGGAACAGGGGCTGGACCGCACGCTGCGGGAACGCGCCGAAACCGGCCGCGGGCCGCTGGTCACCTCGCTCGATATCCGCGTTCAGCAGGTGCTGCGCGACGTGCTGCGCGATGCGATGCAGGAATTCCAGACGATCGGTGCCACCGGCATCGTGATGGATGCACACAACGGCGAGATCCTGGCCATGGTCTCGCTGCCCGATTTCGACCCGAATGCGCCGGTCAATCCCGAAGACCCGGCGATGTTCAACCGGGCGACGCTCGGCGTCTATGAAATGGGCTCGATCTTCAAGGCCTTCACCGCGGCGGAGGCGCTGGATGCGGGCGTGGTCAAGATCGATGGCGGCTTCGATGCCACCGACCCGATCAAGATCGGCCGCTTCACCATCCGCGACTCCCATCCCCAGCGGCGCTGGCTGAGCGTGCCCGAGATCATGCTCTATTCGTCCAATATCGGCGCCGCCAAGATGGCGCTGGCGGTGGGCGCCACCCGGCAGCAGGACTATATGCGCCGCTTCGGCTTCCTGACCCCGGCCCGGATCGAACTGCCGGAGGTGGGCCTGCCCCAGGCGCCCCATCCGTGGCGCGAGGTCAACGTCATGACCATCGGCTTCGGCCATGGTGCCGCGGTCAGCCCGCTTCAGGCCGTGGGCGGGATGGCCGCGCTGATGAATGGCGGCTACAAGGTGCCGGCGACGCTGATCAAACATCAGCCGGGCGAGCGTGTGGTGCGCGAGCAGATCATCAACGAGCAGGTCACCGCCCTGGTGCGCAAGATGATGGTCGGCGTCGTCCAGGAGGGTACCGCAAGGAAGGCGCAGGTGCCGGGCTACCTGGTGGGCGGCAAGACGGGCACGGCCGAGAAGGCCGGCGCCGGCGGCTATCGGCGCAAGGCGCTGCTGACCTCGTTCCTGGGCGGTTTCCCCATGCAGGATCCGCGCTATGTGGTGCTGGTCACGCTCGACGAGCCCAAGCCCACGCCCAAGACCTATGGCTATGCGACCTCGGGCTGGAACGCCGCCCCGACCGCAGGAGAGCTGATCCGCCGGATCGCGCCGATCCTGGGCGTGCGGCCGATGTCGATCGATGGCAGCCCCAATCCCATGCCGGTGCTGCCGCAGGACCGCAAAGACGATCTGCGCTATGCCCTGGTCGGTGACGAAGACGAAGCCTCCGTCGCCGCCGATCTCCCCCAGTCGGACACCGAGGTGACGAATGCGGCTTATTGAGCTGATCGACCGCGATGCGACCGCGATCGGCGGTGATACCCGGATCACGGGCATCACCTCCGACAGCCGCGCCGTGCGGCCGGGCATGCTCTTCGCCGCCATCCCGGGCACGGTGCGCGACGGGCGTGACTTCATTCCCGAAGCCGTGGCGGCGGGGGCCGTGGCGGTGCTCGCCCCCACGGGTACGGTGGTGCCGGCCGGTGTGGCGCTGGTCGAGACCGGAGAGGTGCGTGGCGCGCTCGCCCGCATGGCCAGCCGCTTCTACCCGAAGCGTCCGGGCGTGATCGCGGCGGCGACCGGCACCAACGGCAAAAGCTCCGTGGTGGCCTTCACCCGTCAGATCTGGGTGCGGCTGGGACTGGCCGCCGCCAGCCTCGGCACGCTGGGATATGACGGGCCGGGCGATCTGGCGGCGCCGGGGCTGACCACGGTCGACCCGGTGGCCCTGCATCGCCTGCTGGATCAGGCGGCCCGGGCCGGGGTGGGGCATCTGGCGATGGAAGCCTCCAGCCACGGGCTGGATCAGCACCGGCTGGACGGGATCGCGCCGGTCGCGGTCGCCTTCACCAACCTGACCCACGACCATCTGGACTATCACGGCACGATCGAGGCCTATCGCGACGCCAAGCTGAAGCTGTTCGCCGAGATCGCGGCGCCGGCCGGCTATGCGGTGATCAATGCCGACAGCAGCCATTACGACCATTTTGTCCGCGCGGCGCTGAAGCGGCCGCTGGCGGTGATCGATTACGGCCGCAAGGCCCGTGTTCTGCGCCTGGTTTCGGTGGAGCCGATGGCCGGCGGCGGGCTGCATGTGGCGATCGAATATCGCGGCCAGCGCCATGAATTCGGCCTGGGCCTGACCGGCAGCTTCCAGGCGCACAACGTGCTGGCCGCCATGGGGCTCGCCATCGGCTGCGGCGCATCCCCCGAAGCGGTGGTGGCGGCGCTGCCCTATCTGAAGGCGGTGCCGGGCCGGATGGAGCAGGTCGGCACCAGTGCCGCCGGCGCGCCGGTTCTGGTCGACTATGCCCACACCCCTGATGCGCTGGAGACGGTGCTGAAGGCGGTGCGCCCCCATGCCCATGACCGGGTGGTGACGGTGTTCGGCTGCGGCGGCGATCGCGACCGCACCAAGCGCCCGGCGATGGGCCGGATCGCGCTCCGCGAGGCCGACCATGCCATCGTCACCGACGACAATCCGCGCAGCGAGGACCCGGCCGCGATCCGCGCCGAGATCCTGGCGGCCGGTCCCGGCCTGGTCGAGATCGGCGACCGGGCGGCGGCGATCGATGCCGCGATTGCCGGCCTGGGGGCCGGCGACGTGCTGGTGATCGCCGGCAAGGGCCACGAGACCGGCCAGAAGATCGGCGACCGGGTGCTGCCCTTCGACGACCGCGAGGTCGCGCGCGCGGCGCTTCGGTCCCATAGCGGTACGGTGATCGGGGGCGGCACGGTGATCGGGGGAGGGGCGGCATGACCGGCAACCGGCCTCTCTGGACGATCGCAGCGGTCGCCGCAGCAACCGGCGGTTCCGTTTCGGGTGCCGATGCCGCCATCTCGGGTGTCGCGATCGACAGCCGCGAGGTGCGGCCCGGCGATCTGTTCGTGGCGCTTCTGGGCGACACCAATGACGGCCACGACTATCTGTCGGCGGCGCTGGCCAATGGCGCGGCCGCAGCCCTGGTCCACCGGCTGCCCGAAGGTCTGCCCGCCGATGCGGCCGCAAAACTGATCCGGGTGGGCGACACCATGGCCGCCCTGCAGGCGCTGGGTGCGGCTGCCCGCGCGCGGTTCGGCGGCCGGGTGGTGGCGGTGACCGGCAGTGTCGGCAAGACCGGCACCCGCGGCGCCATCGCCCGCGCGCTCGGCGCCTATGGGGTGGTCCATCAAAGCCTGCGCAGCTTCAACAATCATTGGGGCGTGCCGCTGTCGCTGGCGCGGATGCCGGCCGATGCCGATTATGCGGTGCTGGAGCTGGGCATGAACCATGCGGGCGAGATCGACGCGCTCTCGCGCCTTGCCCGGCCGCATGTGGCGCTGGTCACCAAGGTGGCGCCGGCGCATCTCGGCAATTTCCGCAACGAGGAAGAGATCGCCGACGCCAAGGCCGAGATCTTCAACGGGCTGGAAGCCGACGGCGTGGCGGTGCTGAACCGCGACAACCGGCATTTCGACCGGCTGGCCGCGGCGGTGCTGCTGGGCCATCCCGCGACCCGCATCGTCGATTTCGCCGCCAGCCGCCACGGTGCCCAGCGCGCCATGATCCGCCTGATCAAGGCGACGCCGGCGGGTGGCGGCACGGCGGTCGCGGCCGAGGTGGCCGGCCGGCCGGTGGATTTCGTGATCGGCGTGCCCGGCGCCCATTGGGTGGAAAACGCGCTGGCGGTGCTGGGCGTGCTGCACGGGCTGGGGCTGGAGCCGGGCCCGGGGGCGGCGGCGCTGGCGGCGCTGGAAGCGCCCGAAGGCCGCGGCACCCAGATCCGCATCCCGACAGCCGGCGGCGGGCTGCTGGTCATCGACGAAACCTACAACGCCAACCCGGAATCGATGCGGGCGGCGATCGCGCTCGGGGCCGATCTGGCCCGGGCCGAAGGCGGCCGGCTGGTGGCGGTTCTGGGCGACATGCTGGAGCTGGGCGACCACGCCGAGCGTCTTCATCGAGAACTCACAGCTCCCCTCGTTGACGCGGGGGTGGCGGTCGTCTACACCGCCGGGCCGGCCATGATGCATCTCCACGACGGGCTCGATCCCGATCGTCGGGGCGGCCATGCCGACACGTCGGAAGATCTGGCACCTGCCGTCGTCCGGGGCGTCGCTCCGGGGGATGTGGTGCTGGTCAAAGGGTCGCGCGGCATGCGCATGGAACGGGTGATCGCGGCCCTGAAGGCTGCGGGCGCCCGGCCTGCGGACACGGATACGGACAAGGGTTAACGGGCCGCGGCACCGGCAGGGCTGCCGGTGGCCGACACGGTTTTGGAGCACGCATGCTTTTCAATCTGCTCTATCCGCTTTCGAGCGATCTGAGCTTCCTGAACGTCTTCCGGTACCTGACGTTCCGGACGGGCGGCGCTTTGATCACGGCGCTGCTCATCAGCTTCGTGCTCGGCCCCAGTCTGATCCGCTGGCTGCGTCGCAAGCAGCGCGAGGGTCAGCCGATCCGCAGCGACGGCCCCGAGCGGCATCTGATCGAAAAGCGCGGCACCCCCACCATGGGCGGCGTGCTGATCCTGACCGGCGCCGGCCTCTCCACCCTGCTCTGGGCGGACCTGACCAGCGCCTATGTCTGGATCGTGCTGATGGTGACGCTGGGCTTCGGCCTGATCGGCTTCGCCGACGACTATCTGAAGGTCGTCCGGCGCAACCCCAAGGGCCTGCCCGGCAAGGCAAAGCTGCTGCTTCAGACCCTGATCGGCGTCGCCGCCGCGGTCTGGGTGCAGTACATCGCCCTCGACGACCAGGCCTCGGGTCTTGCCATCCCGTTCGTGAAGAACGTGCTGCTGGATCTGGGCCTGCTCTACGTGCCTTTCGCGGTGTTCGTGATGATCGGGTCGAGCAATGCGGTGAACCTCACCGACGGGCTCGACGGCCTGGCCATCGTGCCGGTGATGATCGCGGCGTCGAGCTTCGCCTTCATCGCCTATCTGGTGGGCAATGCGATCTATGCCGAATACCTGCAGGTCCACTACGTGCCCGGCACGGGTGAACTGACGGTGCTCTGCGGTGCCCTGGTGGGCGCCGGCCTGGGTTTCCTGTGGTTCAACGCGCCGCCGGCCATGGTGTTCATGGGCGATACCGGCTCGCTGTCGCTGGGCGGTGCGCTGGGGGCGATCAGCGTGGTGACCAAGCATGAACTGGTGCTGGCGGTGATCGGCGGGCTGTTCGTGCTGGAGACCGTCTCGGTGATGGTCCAGGTCGCCTCGTTCAAGCTGACCGGCAAGCGCGTCTTCCGCATGGCGCCGTTGCACCATCACTTCGAGAAGAAGGGCTGGGCCGAGAGCACCATCGTGATCCGCTTCTGGATCATCGCCTTCGTCCTGGCCCTGATCGGCCTGTCCACCCTCAAGCTGCGCTGAAGAGGCGAGCCCGTCCCATGAGCCCGAACCCGATCTCTGCTCTCATCCCCGATGCCACGCTGCCGACCCCGGTCGTGCCCGGCGTTGCGGGGCGGTGCGTGGTCGTGGCGGGGCTTGCGCGGTCGGGGCTCGCCACCATCCGGGCGCTGAAGGCCGGCGGTGCCCGGGTCATCGCCTGGGACGACAACCAGCCGGCCCGCATGGCCGGTGCCGAGGCCGGGGCCGAGGTGCTGGCGCCGGATGCCATCGACTGGAAGACGGTCGACCTGCTGGTCGCCGCCCCCGGCCTGCCGCTGCATTTCCCCCGCCCGCACGAGACCGTGCGCCGGGCGCGGGCCGCCCATGTCGCCATCACCGGCGATGTCGACCTGCTCTTCGCCGCCTGCGGCGAGGCGCGCTATGCCGCCATCACCGGCACCAACGGCAAGTCGACCACCACCGCGCTTCTGGGCCATATCATCGGCCGGATCGTCGGCAGCACCGCCGAGGGCGCGCCGGCGCGCGCGGCGGTCGGCGGCAATCTCGGCATCGCGCCGCTGGCCCTGCCGGCGCTGGGCGCGGGTGAGCTTTACGTGCTGGAGCTGTCGTCCTATCAGCTGGACCTGACCAGCCGGTTTGCGGCCGATGTCGGCGTGCTGCTGAACCTCAGCCCCGATCATATCGACCGTCACGGCGACTTCGCCGGCTATGTCGCGGCCAAGCGCCGGCTGTTCGACCAGCAGCGGGCCGGCGCCACCGCGGTGATCGGCTGCGACGACGGCCCGTCGATCGAGGTCTTCGATGCGCTGGCCGCCGAAGGCCGGCTGCGGGTGATCCCGATCGCCGCCACCCGCCCGGTGGCCGGCGGTGTCTGGGTCGACGAGGATTTCCGGCTGATCGACGACCTGAACGGCGGCGCCCGGCCGGTGATGAGCCTGGCCGGTATCGACACGCTGCGCGGCCGCCATAACGGCCAGAATGCCGCCGCCGCCTATGCCGCCGCCCGGGCGCTCGGCCTTGCCCCCGACGACATCGCCGCCGGCATCCGCAGCTATCCGGGCCTGGCCCATCGGCTGGAGACGGTGGGCCATGTCGGCCCGATTGCGATCGTCAACGACAGCAAGGCGACCAATGCCGAGGCCACCCGCCCGGCGCTGGATGCCTTCCGGCGGATCTACTGGATTGCGGGCGGGGTCGCCAAGGCGGGCGGCATCGCATCGCTCCGGCCGTGGTTCGACCGCGTCGCCCATGCCTATCTGATCGGCGAGGCCGCCCAAGGCTTCTCGCGCACGCTCGGCGACGAGGTGCGGTGGACGGTCAGCGGCACGCTGGAGGCGGCGCTGGATCAGGCGCTGGCCGATATCGCCGCAGACGCCCAGGCGGGGGAGGGCACGGCGTTGCTGCTGTCGCCGGCCTGTGCCTCTTTCGACCAGTTCAAGAGTTTCGAGCATCGCGGCGACGTGTTCCGTGCCGCGGTCGCCGCCCGGCTGGAGGGACGGTCATGATCGCCTTCGCCCGTACCGATACCAGCCTCGTCGCCCGCTGGTGGTGGACCGTCGACCGGGTCGCCCTGCTGCTGATTCTGCTGCTGGTGCTGGCCGGCATCGTGCTGACCATGGCGGCCTCGCCCGCCGTCGCCAACCGCATCGGCGCGCCGACCTATCATTTCGTCATCCGCCAGGCGCTGTTCGTGATCCCGGCGGTGCTGGTGATGATCGGCCTGTCGCTGCTCAACCCCGATCAGGTGAAGTCGGCGGGGGCGATCGGCTTCGGCCTGTTCCTGCTGCTGCTGGCCCTGGTGCCGGTGGTCGGCACCGAGATCAAGGGCGCGCGCCAGTGGATCGGTGCCGGCCCGATCGCCCTGCAGCCTTCGGAGTTCGTGCGGCCCTTCTTCTGCATCGTCACCGCCTGGGCCCTGGCCGATGCGCGGGTGCGGCGCAATCTGACCGGCTATCTGGTCACGGTCGCCATGCTGGTGGCGGTGGTCGGCTTCATCGTCGCCCAGCCCGATTTCGGCATGACCATGCTGGTGCTCGGTACCTGGTCTATCCAGGTTTTCGTCGCCGGCCTGCCCTGGATCCTGGTGGCGCTGGTGGTTGGCGGCGGCCTGGCCGGCCTGGTCGGCGGCTATCTGATGCTCGACCACGTGGCGAGCCGCATCGACCGCTTCCTCGATCCGTCGAGCGGCGACAACTACCAGATCATGACCTCGCTTTCGGCGATCCAGAATGGCGGGCTGATCGGCCGTGGCCCGGGCGAGGGCCTGGTCAAGGCGGTGCTGCCCGACGCCCATACCGACTTCATCTTCGCGGTCACCGCCGAGGAATTCGGTGCGCTGGCCTGCCTGCTGATGATCGCGGCCTTCGGCGGCATCATCCTGCGCGGCTATATGCGGATGATGCAGGAACGCGACCTGTTCGTGGTGCTGGCGGTTTCGGGCCTGCTCGGCAGCTTCGGTCTGCAGGCCTTCATCAATATGGGCGTCGCGGTGCATCTGATGCCGACCACCGGCATGACCCTGCCGCTGATCTCTTATGGCGGCTCGTCGCTTGTCGCGACCGCGGCCGGGCTCGGCATGATGCTGGCGCTGACCCGCCGCCGCTATCTGGAGGGCACGCGATGACCGCTCTCCGCACCCTCCCGACCCGCGGCCGCATCGTCGTCACCACCGGCGGCACCGGCGGCCATGTCTTCCCGGCCCGGGCACTCGCGGCCGAACTGATCCGGCGCGGCTGGACGGTCGATTTCGCGACCGACGCCCGTGGCGTCGCCCATGTCCGCATGCCCGAGGGCGTGGATGTGCATGCGCTGCCCGCCGGCGGCGTTTCGGGCATGGGGATGGGGCGCCGGATCAAGGGCGCCGTCGAACTGCTGCGCGGTGTGGCCAGGGCCCGCGGCCTGATGCGCCGTCTGGCGCCGGCCGCCGTGATCGGTTTCGGATCTTACGCCGCCCTGCCGGCGACGCTGGCGGCGCTGCTCGCCGGGCTGCCGGTGGGTCTGCATGAACAGAATGCGGTGCTGGGCCGGGCCAACCGTCTGCTCGGCCGCAAGGCGCGGCTGCTGGCGCTGTCGGTGGCGGACACCAGGGCGGTGCCGGATGCGGCGCGCCCGCGGGTGCGGGTGACCGGCAACCCCGTCCGGGCCGAGGTGGCGGCGGTCGCCGACATGCCCTATGCCGCCCCGGCGGCGGGGGAGGACTTCGTGCTGTTCTCAACCGGCGGCAGCCAGGGCGCGCGTTTCCTGGGCACCACCCTGCCCAGGGCAGCCGCCCTGCTGCCGGCGGCGCTGAAGGCCCGCACCCGGCTGGTGATCCAGGTCCGGCCCGAGGACATGGCCGGCGCCGAGGCGGCGCTGGCCGGCCAGGGCTTCGCCGCGGTCGAACTGGCGCCGTTCTTCGCCGACATGCCGGCGCGTCTGGCCGCGGCCCATCTGGTGGTGGCGCGGTCCGGTGCCTCCACCGTCGCCGAACTGGCGGCCGCCGGCCGGCCGTCGCTGCTGGTGCCGCTGCCGGGGGCGATCGACGACCACCAGACCGCCAATGCCCGCGCCCTGGTCGATGCCGGTGCTGCGATCGCCATGGCCCAGCCTGCGGCGACGCCCGAGGCGCTGGCCCGGGCGATCGCCGATCTGGCGGAAGACCCCGCCCGGCTGGCGCGCATGGCAGAGGCGGCGCTGGGCGTCGGCCGGGCCGATGCCGCATCCAGGCTTGCCGATCTGGTCGAGGCCCTGGCCGAAGGCCGGGCGCTGCCGGCCGATACCGAGGGTGGCCTTCGGGCCGCCGCGACCAACCAGACCCCGACGGGCGGCGCGCTGCCGTTCGGCGGGCGCGAGGAGACCGCATGAGGCGCATTCCGCTCACCATCGGCACGCTGCATTTCGTCGGCATCGGCGGCATCGGCATGTCGGGCATCGCCGAGATCCTTCAGGGCCTCGGCTACGACGTGCAGGGCAGCGACATCGCAGAGAACGCGAATGTCCGCCGACTGCGCGCGAAGGGCGTGCGCGTCGCCATCGGCCATGCGGCCGAGAACATCGCCAATGCCGCGGTGGTCGTCGTCTCCTCGGCGATCCGCCAGGACAATCCGGAACTGGTCGAGGCGCGCCGGCGCTTCCTGCCGGTGGTGCGCCGCGCCGAGATGCTGGCAGAGCTGATGCGGCTCAAATCCGCGGTGGCGGTGGGCGGCACCCATGGCAAGACCACCACCACCTCTCTGGTGGCGGCGGTGCTGGATGCCGGCGACATCGACCCCACCGTGATCAATGGCGGCATCATCAACGCCTATGGCACCAATGCCCGCCCGGGCGAGGGCGAGTGGATGGTGGTGGAGGCGGATGAAAGCGACGGCAGCTTCCTGAAGCTGCCGGCGACGATCGCCATCGTCACCAATATCGACCCCGAGCATCTGGACCACTACCGCAGCTTCGCCGCGGTGCGCGAGGCCTTCCGGACCTTCGTCGAGAACATCCCGTTCTACGGTCTGGCGGTGCTGTGCAGCGACCATGCCGAGGTTCAGGCCCTGATCGGCCAGATCCAGGACCGCCGGATCGTGACCTACGGCTTCAACCCGCAGGCTGATATCCGGGCGGTGGACGTGCGCCACGACGTCGACGGCGCCCGCTTCACCGCGGTGATCCGCGACCGGCGGGCGGGGTCGGAACGGCGGATCCCCGATCTGCATCTGGCCATGCACGGCCCGCACAATGTCCAGAACGCGCTGTCGGCGATCGCCGTCGCCGACGAGCTGGGCATTCCCGACGAGGCTGTGCGCAAGGCGCTGGCCGGTTTCGCCGGGGTGAAGCGCCGCTTCACCGTCACCGGCGAGGCGAACGGCGTGCGGGTCATCGACGATTACGGCCACCACCCGGTAGAGATCGCGGCGGTGCTGCGCGCCGCCCGCGGTGTCGCCCAGGACCACAGGGTGGTGGCGGTGGTCCAGCCGCACCGCTACAGCCGGCTGATGAGCCTGTTCGAGGAATTCTGCACCTGCTTCAACGACGCCGACACCGTGGTGGTGGCCGATGTCTATGCGGCGGGCGAGACCCCGATCGAGGGCATCGACCGCGACGCCCTGATCGAGGGGCTGCGCGCCCGCGGCCATCGCCATGTGGTGGCGCTGGACGGGCCGGAGACGCTGGCCGCCGTGGTGAAGCCGCTGGTGTCGCACGGCGACATGGTCGTGTGCCTGGGCGCCGGCAACATCACCGCCTGGGCCGAAAAACTGCCGCGCGAGCTGGCCGCGGCCGACGGGGAGGCCGGCGCGTGATGACCGATGCCGCCCTGACGCAGACCATCCGGCATGCCGCCGCCGACGGGGAGGGCGGTGCCGCCGCCCTGCCGCTGGCCGGCCGCCTGCCGGCGGTGCGCGGGCGGATCAGCCATGGCGCGATGCTGGACCGGGTGACCTGGTTCCGGGTCGGCGGGCCGGCCGAGGCGCTGTTCAAGCCGGCCGGCGTGCAGGATCTGGCCGATTTCCTGGCGGCATTGCCGGCCGATGTGCCGGTCACCGTGATCGGTGTCGGCTCCAACCTGCTGGTGCGCGATGGCGGTGTGGCCGGGGTCGTGGTCCGGCTGGGCCGCGGCTTCGTCGACATGGAGGTCGACGGCACCGAGGTGATCGCCGGTGCCGGGGCGCTGGATGTGAACGTGGCCGAGATCGCCCAGCGGGCGGGGCTTGCCGGGCTTGAATTCCTGTCGGGCATTCCGGGCACCATCGGCGGCGCGCTGCGGATGAATGCCGGGGCCTATGGTGCCGAGATCGCCGATGTCCTGGTCTCTGCCACCGCGGTCGACCGGGCCGGGCGCATCCACGAGGTGCCGGCCGCGGCGCTGGGCCTTGGCTATCGCCACGCGGCGGCACCGGCGGACTGGATCTTCACCGGCGCCCGTCTGCGCGGCCGGCCGGGCGATCCGGCGGCGATCCGCGCGCGGATGGACGAGATCCGGGCGCAGCGCGAGGAAAGCCAGCCGGTCCGGTCCCGTACCGGCGGCAGCACCTTCCGCAACCCGGAAGGGGCCAGGGCCTGGGAGCTGATCGACCGGGCCGGCTGCCGGGGCCTGAAGATCGGCGCCGCCCAGGTGTCGGATCGGCACTGCAACTTCCTGATCAACACCGGCGGTGCCACGGCCGCCGAGATCGAGGCCCTGGGCGAAGAGGTGCGCGCGCGGGTGCGGGCCGCTTCGGGCATTGAACTGACCTGGGAAATCCGCCGCATCGGCCGTCCGGCCGGTGCGGTGCCGGGGGCAACCACGGACGAGAGCGGGAGCAAGGCATGACCACGCAGCATGTGGCGGTACTGATGGGCGGCATGTCGGCGGAACGCGAGGTTTCGCTGACCAGCGGCCGTGCCTGTGCCGAGGCGCTGCGCGGCGAGGGCTATCGGGTGACCGAGATCGATGCCGGTGCCGATCTTGGCGCGAAGCTGGCCGAGATCCGTCCGGATGTGGTGTTCAACGCCCTGCATGGCCGCTTCGGCGAGGATGGCTGCGTGCAGGGCGTGATGAACCTGATGCGGCTGCCCTATACCCATTCCGGCCTGCTGGCATCCGCCATCGCCATGGACAAGCCGGTCGCCAAGCGGCTCTACGCCGCCGCCGGCCTGCCGGTGGCCGAGGATCGGGTGATGCATATCGACGAGATCGGCCGCGAGCATCCGATGGCGGTGCCCTATGTGCTGAAGCCCGCCCAGGAGGGGTCGAGCGTCGGCGTGCGGATCGTGCGCGACGAAAGCGAGACCCCGCTCGGCAACCGCAGCTGGACCCACGGGCCGGTGGTGCTGGTGGAACGCTACATCCCCGGCCGCGAGCTGACGGTCGGCGTGATGGACGGCAGGGCGCTGGGGCTGACCGAGATCCGGCCGGTGCAGAACTTCTACGACTACGAGGCCAAGTACACCGACGGCCGCGCCGTGCATCTGGTGCCGGCGCCCGTGCCCGAGGAACTGGCCGTGCGGGCGAAAGAGATCGCCGAGGCGGCCCATCGGGCGCTCGGCTGCCGCGGTGTCAGCCGCGCGGATCTGCGCTGGGACGATACGAAACCCGGCACCGAGGGGCTGATCCTGCTGGAGGTGAACACCCAGCCGGGCATGACCCCGCTGTCGCTGGTGCCCGAGCAGGCCGCCGCCGCGGGGATCGCGTTCGGGCCTTTGGTCAGATGGATGGTGGAGCACGCCGCATGCGACGCCTGAGCACCGAAGACATCCGCGTCAAGCGGGTCACGACCCATGGCTTCGAAGGGGCGGAGGAAGCCGCCGCCCTGGCGGAAGCCCTGCGCCGTCGCCGTCGCCGGCCGAAATGGCTGCGGCCCGCGGCCATCTGGGGGCGCAGGCTGGGGGTGCTGGCGCTGGTCGGCGGCGCCGGCTGGTGGCTGTGGTCGTCCGGCACCGCCGGGGCGGCGGCCGACGGCGTCCATGATTTCGCGGTGGTTCAGGCCGGCCATCTGGGGCTGGCCGTGAAGGAAATCTATCTGGAAGGGCGGTACGAAACGAAGCCCGGACAGGTACTTGGGGCAATGGCTGTTGACCAGGGCACGCCGATGCTGGCGCTGGACCTGGACCAGATGCGCCTCAGGCTGGAACAGCTGCCCTGGGTGGAGCGCGCCTCGATAGAACGGCGCTGGCCGGACACGCTTTACGTCCGCATCCGCGAGCGTCAGGCCGCCGCCCTCTGGCAGGTCGGCGACGGCCATATCCTGGTCGACCGCAAGGGCGCGCTGATCGAAGGCGTGGATGTGGGCCGCTTCGCCTATCTGCCGGTGGTGGTGGGCGATGATGCCCCGCAGCTGGTGGCGCAGCTGCTGGACCTGGTCGAAACCGCCCCCGATCTGGCCGACCGCTTCGTGGCGGGGGTCCGGGTCGGCGGCCGGCGCTGGGACGTGCATCTGAAGGACGGCGTGGTGGTGCGCCTGCCGGCCCGCGGCGCCGTCGAGGCCTGGAAGCGGCTGGCCGAGGTGGAGCGCGATCACGGCATCCTCGAGAAGGCGATCACCTCGGTCGATCTCAGGATCGCCGGCCAGTTCGCCGTCCGTCTGACCGATGCGGCGGCGCTGACCGAACGGATGAAGCCCGAGGTCAAGCGGCCGCCGGGTGCGGCCGCGACCGGCCCCGGGCTCGATGCCTGACCCCGGGGCGGATGCCCGACGGCGAAGACGACGACGACGGCAACGATAACGACGACTGCGAACGGCCCCAGGGGCCACTCAGTGTGCATCGCGCAAGCGGGAAGGTGGGAAAACATGGCGAAGGGGCGCGGCGGCCTGATTGCGGCACTCGACATCGGCACCACCAAAGTGGTGTGCTTCATCGCCGAGGGTGACGGCCATGGCCGCTGGCGCGTCCGCGGCATCGGCCATCAGGCGGCGCGCGGCCTGCGCGCCGGGATGATCGTCGACATGGTCCAGGCCGAGGCCTCGATCCTGGCGGCGGTCCATGCGGCCGAACAGATGGCGGGTGAAACCATCGAGCGGGTGGTGGTGGCGCTGCCCTCGACCGTGATGTCCAGCCATCTGATCGATCTGGAGGTCGAAATCGCCGGCCATGCGGTGGCCGATGCCGATATCCGCCGGATCTATGCCGAAGGCCGGCGCATGTTCCTGGGCGACGACCGGGCCGTGATGCATGCCCTGCCGGTCGATCATTCGATCGACGATGCCGGCGGGATCCGCGATCCGCGCGGCATGTATGGCGAACGGCTGGGGGTGAGCATGCATGTCGTGACCGCCCAGTCGAGCCCGTGGCGCAATCTGGAGCTGTGCATCGCCCGCTGCCATCTGGAGATCGAGGCGGTGGTCGCCTCGCCCTTCGCCGCCGGCCTCGCCTGCCTGGTGGAGGACGAGCGCAATATGGGCACCACCGTGGTCGACATGGGCGGCGGCACCACCACCATGGCGGTGTTCTTCAACGGCAGCCTGATCCATGTCGACGGTTTCGGCGTCGGCGGGCTGCACGTCACCCGCGACATCGCCCAGGTGCTGGAGACGCCGCTGGTCCATGCCGAGCGGATGAAGACGCTGTACGGATCGGCGATCGCGACCCCGTCGGATGCCCGCGAACTGATCGAGCTGCCGCGGGTGGGTGAACCCGACGGCGTGCAGAACGTCCCGCGCTCGCTGCTGGTGAACATCGTCCGCCCCCGGGTGGAGGAGACGCTGGAGCTGATCCGCGAGCGCCTTGAGAAGAGCGGCCTTGCCGAGGTGGGTGCCAAGCGCGTGGTGCTGACCGGTGGGGCGTCGCAGCTTCAGGGGCTGCGCGAACTGGCGGGCCGGGTGCTGGGCCGTCAGGTCCGGCTGGGCCGGCCGATCGCGGCCTCGGGAGAGCTGGAACAGTCCGGCGGCGCCGGCTTCTCGGTCGTCACCGGCCTCATCGCCCATGCCGTGGCGGATTGGGGCGAGGTGGGCGAGCGCGATGCCGGGCCCGATGCCGGCCGCGGCACCTTCGGCCGGCTGGGCCGCTGGCTGAAGTCGAATTTCTGAAGACCCGAAGTTTCCCGCTCCCGTGTCGGCGATCGCGGCGGGGGCGGATCCAAGTCCGAGCGACCAGGAGGCAACACGTCATGTCCCTTAATCTCAGCATCCCCGACAGCATGCAGCTGACCCCGCGGATCACCGTGGTCGGTGTGGGCGGCGCCGGCGGCAACGCCGTCAACAACATGATCAACGCACAGCTGGAAGGCGTGGAGTTCATCGTCTGCAACACCGATGCGCAGGCGCTGAACCAGAGCCAGGCCGAACGCCGCATCCAGCTTGGCCAGATGATCACCCACGGCCTGGGCGCGGGTGCGCGTCCCGAGGTCGGCCGCGCCGCCGCCCAGGAGACGATGGAGGAAATCTCCGAATATCTGGACGGCAGCCACATGGTGTTCGTCACCGCCGGCATGGGCGGCGGCACCGGCACCGGCGCGGCGCCGGTCATCGCCCAGATCGCGCGTGAGAAGGGCATCCTGACCGTCGGCGTGGTCACCAAGCCCTTCCACTTCGAGGGCACCCGCCGCATGCGGCTGGCCGATTCGGGCATCGACGAGCTGCAGAAGTATGTCGACACCCTGATCGTGATCCCGAACCAGAACCTGTTCCGGGTCGCCAACGAGCGCACGACCTTCGCCGACGCCTTCAAGATGGCCGACGACGTGCTTTATGCCGGCGTGCGTGGCGTGACCGACCTGATGGTCATGCCCGGCCTGATCAACCTGGACTTCGCCGACATCCGGACCGTGATGAGCGAGATGGGCAAGGCGATGATGGGCACCGGCGAGGCCGGTGGCGACAACCGCGCGATCGAGGCTGCCGAGGCCGCGATCTCGAACCCGCTGCTCGACGACGTGTCGATGAAGGGTGCGCGCGGCGTGCTGATCAACATCACCGGCGGTGGCGACATGACCCTGTACGAGGTCGACGAGGCCGCCAACCGCATCCGCGAGGAAGTCGATCCCGAGGCGCACATCATCTTCGGTTCGACCTTCGATCCCAGCCTGGAAGGCACGGTGCGCGTGTCGGTGGTCGCCACCGGCATCGACGCCGAAGAGGTCGCCCGCCAGCGCGCCCGTCGCGAGCAGGAGGCGGAAGCCGCCGCCCGCGGCCAGTCGCAGGCCCGCAACGAGAACCAGCAGGCGGCCGCCATGCAGCAGGCGCCGCAGATGGCGGCGTCGGGCGGTACCCGCCGGACCGTGGTCGAGAGCCCGGCGCCGGTGGTCACCACCGCCCGCAGCGAGGGTGGCCGCAGCGCGCAGCCGCAGATGCCCCGCGGCGAGGTCGAGGACGGCAGCTTCATCGCGCCCGAGCCGGTGCGTGCGCCCGAGCGTCAGCCCACCCGCATCGAGGCGGCCGAAGAGCCGCTGGCGCTGGAGCCGGCACCGCGCGCGGTGGAGCAGCAGCCTGCGCGGGCGGTGGTCGATGACCGCCCGGCGACCGAGGCGGCGCCGCGCAAGTTCTCGTTCCTGCAGCGCATGACCGGCGCCCATCGCCGCGAGAGCGAGGCGACCGCCCGTCCGGCGGCGGAAGAGCCGCGGCGTGCGCCGCGCCTCGACCATGTCGATGGCGGCGCCACTTCGCGTCAGCAGCCGGCTGACGAGGAGAACGACCTGCTGGAAATCCCGGCCTTCCTGCGTCGCCAGGCGAACTGACGGCTGCGGCGACGCCGCGGATCGACGACGATACCAAGGGAACCCCGGGCTGCGCGCGCTCAATCATGCGTGCGGCCGGTCCCTCCGACATGAACGCACCACCCCCGGCCCCGCCCCCGGCAGCCTCCGCCGGCGGGGCGGGTGGTTGCGAACGCTCTTGCGCGTCCGGTCGCTCGGCATCGCGCAGGCGGGCGCCGGCTCGTGCCCTTGCGGCACGGGCCGGCGTTTTCATGCAGCGGTGTTGTTACAATCGGTAACAAAGAGTGATTTGAGCCTGTACGCCGGGCTTGCTACCTGTTCACTGACGGATCGCACCCGATCCGGACGTGACCGCAACGGAGCAAAACCCGTGTACCTGAACGACATCCGCGACAGCGCCGATTTCCTCCGCACCACCGCGCCGCAGGGCGTGGTGCGCCAGCGGACGCTGGCCGTGCCGATGCGGTGCAGCGGCGTTGGCCTTCACAGTGGTGCGCCGGTGGAAATGGTGCTGCGCCCGGCCGCCGCAGATACCGGCATCATCTTTCGCCGCACCGATATGGGCGGCGTTGTGGTGCCCGCCCGCCACGACACGATCGTGAACACCCGGCTGTGCAGCATGCTGGGCGTGCCCGCCACCGGCGACCGGCCGGCGGCGACGGTGTCGACGGTGGAGCATCTGATGGCGGCGCTGGCCGCCATGGGCATCGACAATCTGATCATCGACATCGACGGCCCGGAAGTGCCGGTGATGGACGGCAGCTCGCGCCCCTTCATTCAGGTGATCGAGCGGGCCGGCATGATCGAGCAGCCGGCTGCCCGGCGCTTCATCGAGGTGCTGAAGCCGGTGGAGCTGGTGCAGGGCAGTTCGGTGGTGCGCCTGCTGCCGGCCGACCGCTGGACCCTGGACGTCACCATCGATTTCGCCAACCCGGTGATCGGGCGCGAGCGGATCGTGATCGACCTCACCGCCCGGGGCTTCTCGTCGGAGCTGGCCGCGGCCCGCACCTTCGGCTTTGCCCACGAGGTGGAGCAGATGCGCGCAGCCGGCCTCGGCCGCGGCGGCTCGCTGGACAATGCGGTGGTGGTCGAAGGCGATCGGGTGCTGAACCCCGAAGGCCTGCGCTATGCCGACGAATTCGTGCGTCACAAGGCGCTGGACGCCGTGGGCGACCTCTATCTTGCCGGTGCCCCTCTGCTGGCGCGGTTCGAAGGCGTGGCCCCGGGCCATGGCGTGAACAACGCCCTGCTGCATGCGCTTTTTGCCGACCCGACCGCCTGGCGCTACACCAGCTGCCACGAGGTCGATACGGCACGGGCGGTCGAGGCCGCCTGAACCGGCCACCGCGGCACCAGCCGGAAACGATCAAAGGCCCGCATCGTGAGATACGATGCGGGCCTTTGATGTGTCGTCGGATGGCGAACCGGCGCTCAATGCGGCCGGTCGTCATCCATAAGGTCGGTCATGTCGAGGTCGTCCGAGCGTTCGCCCCGCTGACCATTGCCTTCGGCCAGGGCCTTGATCAGACGGATGATGGCCGTCCGCAGGGTCTGGTCGGTGATGTCGGTGAAATACCGGACGAGTTCGATGGTCGAGCGGTTCTTGCCGCCATGCTCTTTCGGCGCATCCGGATCGATGCTGTCGGCAATCTCTTCCAGACCGTCGAAGAAGAAGGCGACCGGTACGCCAAGTTTGGTCGAGATTTCGTAAAGGCGGCCCGCACTCACACGATTGAGTCCGGTTTCGTATTTCTGCACCTGCTGGTACGAAATATCGAGAGCCGCCGCCAGGTGTTCCTGGGTCATGCCAAGCAGCGTCCGCCGCAGCCGGATCCGCTCCCCGACGAAATTATCGACACGTCTAGCCAGTTCCCCCATAGCGCAGGCGTCTCTATGCATGTTTTTGTTGCTCATATTTGCGGTCTCATGAACAACTTTGTCAAACAGAACTTCGAGTAATCATTCTTGGTGGGCTAAGAGACATAGCGGGCACCAAAACAATCGTTTATGGCATTTTCGCTAGAAACTGCCGTAAACTGATAACACCCTCGGTTGCCCATCAAATGGCAGGGCTTATGGCATCTGGCTTCTTTTGTGACGATTTGCAAAACGCAATAGTGTAATTATTGGATCGTCGTTGGGTTTATGGGAATATATCGACGCGAATCAAGGATTTTGTAGAATGAACTCAGAAATCCTTGGCGTGGTGAAGAAATGGTAAATATCGGATGTTGGCCCATTTCTCGGGATGTGAGCATGGCGTTTCTTGAGCCAGCTGCCGACAGACTTTAAATGCCGCTCCGCGACCATATCCGGAGCGCAGGGGACAGGGTTCAGGACTTGAAACCAAGGCGCCGGGCTGCGCAGGGCGGCGCGCTGCGGCGGGGTGTACATCACGCGAAGGCATTGACGTTGTGCATGTTGCACCATCGCTGGACGGCGGTCGTCGGCCGCATCGTTCCCGTCCCCGGATCGGGGCGCCGGGTCTTTTCACAGGGAATGCAAGTGTTCCGGCCTCGAAATGAGGAGGTCTCCTCACATATCCTGCGTGCCCGCGGGCGCTGGTCCCTCATGGCCGCGGGCGCTGGCCTTGTATGGCCGCAGGCGCTGGCACGGATATGCGGAGAGGGTGCCACGCCTCTGTTCGTGCGGATCAGGAATGATATAGTAGCGGCCGCCCGGCCAGGGCCGGCAGAGACGTGACATGACACCGAGCAGCATGACGGGGAACGGATGGCGAAGGCAGTCGCAACGGAACGGGCGATCGCGATGCGGACGGCGACAGCCGTGACCCGGGTCCACAGGATCCTGCGGGCCGGCCTTCTGGCGGCGTGCGTGGCGGCGCTTGCCGCATGCTCGAGCGACGATGACGACCGTCCCGCCTATGTCGAGCGGCCGGTGGAGCAGATCTACGCCCAGGCGGCGAACGAACTCGATCAGGGTGAGTATCGCAAGGCCGCCCAGAGCTTCGACGAGGTCGAACGCCAGCACCCCTATTCGACCTGGGCCACCGAGGCGCAGCTGATGGCGGCCTATTCCTATTATCAGGCCAATCAGTACGAGGATGCGATCGCCACCGCGCAGCGCTTCATCGACCTGCATCCCGGCAATCCCAATGTCGCCTATGCCTATTATCTGGTCGGGCTCTGCCATTACGAGCGGATCTCGGATGTCGGTCGCGACCAGGAGATGACCCGCAAGTCGCTGGAGGCCTTCCAGGAGGTGGTGCGCCGCTTCCCCGACAGCGCCTATGCCCGCGACGCCCGGCTGAAGATCGACCTTGCCCGCGACCATCTGGCCGGCAAGGAGATGGAGATCGGCCGCTACTATCTGACCCGCGGCCTGTATATCGCGGCGATCAACCGCTTCCGCACGGTGATCGAGCGTTATCAGACCACCACCCATGTGCCCGAGGCCCTGCACCGCCTGGTCGAGGCCTATCTGTCGCTGGGCATCGAGCGCGAGGCCCAGACGGCCGCTGCGGTGCTGGGCTACAACTATCCCGGCAGCGACTGGTACGAAGACAGCTATGCCCTGCTCACCGGCCGCAATCTTCAGCCGGTGGAAGACAAGGGGTCGTGGATCAGCCGGGCCTTCAAATCGGTCTTCTGATCCGTTACCCGCCCGCCGTCCCGTTCCGCCACCCACCCGACCCGCTGTTTCCTTCGCAATCGTCACGGAAGACCGGATGCTCGCCAGTCTCTCGATCCGCGACGTGGTTCTGATCGACCGGCTCGATCTCGACCTCGGCCCCGGCCTTGCCGTCCTCACCGGCGAGACCGGTGCCGGCAAGTCGATCCTGCTCGACGCGCTGGGTCTGGCGCTGGGGGCGCGGGGCGACAGCGGGCTGGTGCGCGCCGGTGCCGCCCAGGCCTCGGTCACCGCCGTGTTCGAGGTGGCGGAGGATCATCCGGCGCTGGCCATGCTGGCCGAGCAGGAGATACCGGCGGCGCTGCCGCTGATCCTGCGGCGCACCGTCACCCCCGATGGCCGCAGCCGCGCCTGGGTGAACGACCGGGCGGTCGGCGTGGGTCTGCTGCGCCAGCTGGGCGAGGTTCTGGTCGAAATCCACGGCCAGCACGATCAGCACGGCCTGCTGGACCCGCGCACCCATCGCGAGGTGCTGGACCAGTTCGGCGGCCACGAGGCGCTGAAGGCCGAGGTGGCGCGCCGCTTCCGCGAAATGCAGGCGGCCGACGCCGCCCGCGACCGCGCCGAGGCCGAGGCCGAGGCCGTGCGGCGCGAAGAGGATCATCTCCGCACCAGCCTCGCCGATCTCGACAAGCTGAAGCCGCAGCCGGGGGAGGAGGAGGATCTGGTCCACCGCCGCCAGCGGTTGCAGAATGCCGATCGGATCGTGGCGGCGCTGAACGCGGCGCTGGATGCGCTGAACGGCGAGCCGACGCTCGAGGTGCGGCTGCTGGATGCCGATCGCGCCCTGCAGCGCCTGCCCGATGCCGAAACCGACGAGCGGGTCCGCCAGCTGCGGGCCGGGCTGGAGCGCGCCTCGATCGAGATCGGCGAAGGGGTGGCCGGGGTCGAGCGGCTGCTTGCCGACCTCGATCTGGGCGAGGACAGCCTGGAGGTGGTGGAGGACCGGCTCTATGCCCTGCGGGCGGCTGCCCGCCGCCATCAGGTGACGACCGAAGACCTGCCCGAGCTTGCCCGGAAGCTGCGCGCCCGGCTGGAGCTGATCGACGGTGGCGGCACGGTCGCGGCCAAACTGACCGCCGCGGCCGCCGAGGCGCGCGCGGTTTATCGCAAGGCGGCCGAGGGGTTGAGCCGGGCCCGCAAGGCGGCGGCGGACGAGCTGATCAAGGCGATCGCGGCCGAACTCGGGCCGCTGCGCATGGGCCGGGTCGAGATCGCGGTCGCCTTCGATCCGCTGCCGGAAGACGCCTGGGGTCCGGAGGGCATCGAGCGCTGCCAGTTCATGGTCCGCACCAATCCGGGCGCGCCGGCGGGGCCGCTCGCCCGGGTGGCATCCGGCGGCGAGCTGTCGCGGCTGATGCTGGCGTTGAAGGTGGTTCTGGCCCGCACCGCCAGCGCCGGCACCCTGGTCTTCGACGAGGTCGACAGCGGCATCGGCGGTGCGGTCGCCGATGCGGTGGGCGAGCGGCTGCAGCGCCTGGGCGGCCATGCTCAGGTTCTGGTCGTCACCCACAACCCGCAGGTCGCGGCACGTGGTGACTTGCATCTGCGGGTCGCAAAGCGGGTCGAAGGCGAGACCACGCTCACCGAGGTGCGGGCCCTGACCGCGGCCGAGCGGCGCGAAGAGGTCGCCCGCATGCTGTCCGGCGCCGAACTCACCGCCGAGGCGCGGGCCGCCGCCGACCGGCTGATGAGCCTGGCCGTGCGCAGCTGAGCGGCGGACCGCCGGGCTTGCCCCCGGCGCCGGCTCGTCGTACATCTCGCGCCCCCATCCTTCGCTATCGCGTCCTTGAGGGAGCCTTCCGGCCATGACCGACCGCAACGAGACCGTGATGCAGCCCACGCTCGAAGAGGCGCGTCAGAACCACAAGGTCCTGGTCCAGCGCATCCGCTATCACGATCAGCGCTACTATAAAGACGCATCGCCCGAGATCGACGATGGCGATTACGACCGGCTGCGCGCCGATCTGATCAGGCTGGAGACGCTTTACCCGGAACTCCAGACGGCGGACAGCCCGACCCGGACGGTGGGCGCGGCCCCGGCCGAGGGCTTCGCCAAGGTCCGCCATGCCCGGCCGATGCTCTCCCTTGCCAATGCCTTCGAGGACGAGGACGTGGTCGAGTTCCTGGCCCGGGCGCGCAAGGGCCTGAACCTCAGGGAAGACGACGAGCTTGCGGTGGTGGCGGAGCCCAAGATCGACGGGCTTTCGGCCAGTCTGCGCTACGAGAACCGCCGGCTGGTGGTGGCGGCGACCCGCGGTGACGGCACCGAGGGCGAGGACGTCACCCGCAATATGCTGACCATCGACGACGTGCCCGACACCCTGCCGGACGACGCCCCCGATCTGGTCGAGGTGCGGGGCGAGGTCTATATGGGCAAGGCCGATTTCGCCGCCCTGAACGAGCGCCGGGCCGAGGCGGGCGAGGCGCTGTTCGCCAATCCGCGCAATGCCGCCGCCGGATCGCTGCGCCAGCTGGACCCCGAGATCACCCGCAAGCGGCCGCTGAAATTCTTCGCCTATGCCTGGGGCGAGGTCTCGGCGCCGCTGGCCGCAACCCAGTGGGGGGCGCTCGACCGGCTTGAGCAGTTCGGCTTCACCGTCAACCCGCTGCGCCGGCTGTGCCGGGGGGCCGACGAGCTGCTGGAACGCTATCGCGAGATCGGCGACGGGCGCCATGCGCTCGATTACGACATCGACGGCGTGGTCTACAAGATCGACCGGCTGGACTGGCAGGCGCTGCTGGGCCAGGTGGCACGGGCGCCGCGCTGGGCGATCGCGCATAAATTCCCGGCGGAACAGGCGAAGACCCGCCTGCTCGGCATCGAGATCCAGGTCGGCCGCACGGGGGCGCTTACCCCCGTCGCGCATCTGGAGCCGGTGACGGTGGGCGGCGTGGTCGTCTCGCGCGCAACCCTGCACAACGAGGACGAGATCGCGCGCAAGGACATCCGGATCGGCGATCTGGTGGTGGTGCAGCGTGCCGGCGACGTCATCCCGCAGGTGGTCGAGGTGGTGGTCGCCGAACGGCCGAACGACACCCGGCCCTTCGAGGCGCCGACCGTCTGCCCCGCCTGCGGATCGCATGCGGTGCGCGAGCCGGGAGAGGCGGTGCGGCGCTGCACCGGCGGGCTGATCTGCCCGGCCCAGGCGGTGGAGCGGCTGAAGCACTTCGTCTCCCGCGATGCCACCGATATCGAGGGGCTGGGCCGCAAGGAGGTCGAAGCCTTCTTCGAGGACGGGCTGATCCGCAGCCCGGTCGACATCTACACCCTGCCGCAGCGCCAGGAAACCGGCGAGATCGACCTCACGAAGCGGGCCGGCTGGGGCCGCAAATCGGTCGACAACCTGCTGGCGGCGATCGAGGCACGGCGCCGGCTGCCGCTCGACCGCTTCATCTTCGCCCTGGGCATCCGCCATGTCGGCCAGAACACGGCGAAGCTGCTGGCGCGCAACTACCTCACCTTTGATGCCTGGCGCGCCGGGCTCGAAGCCGCCGCCGACCCGGAAAGCCCGGCCCGGGCCGATCTGGACGCCATCGCCGGCATCGGCCCGGTGGTCGCCGAGGCGCTGACCGATTTCATGGCCGAGGCGCATAACCGCGAGGTGCTGGAGGCCCTGATCGCCGAGGTGGAGGTGATCGAGGCCGACATCCCGGCGCAGGTATCGGGCAGCCTGTCGGGCAAGACCCTGGTCTTCACCGGCAAGCTCGAAAAGCTGACCCGCGATTCCGCCAAGCGCCGGGCCGAGCAGCACGGCGCCACCGTGGCAAGCTCGGTCTCGTCGGCCACCAGCATCCTGGTTGCCGGGGCGGCGGCGGGCTCTAAGCTCACCAAGGCGCGCGAGAAGGGCGTCGAGGTCTGGACCGAGGACGAGTTCCTTGAAGCGACCGGCGGGGCGGCGGAGAACGGCGAAGGCTGACGGGGCCGCCGGAAACGGGCATACTCCTGCGGATCAAACGTTCGTTTCAAAGGTCCGCAGGAAGAGACCCGCAGCAAGGTAGCCCGATCCCATGTCCGCAGACATCGCCGCCACCCCGCCCGTTAAAGATCTCCATTTCGAGGATTTCGCCGCCGGGCAGGTCTTCCGCACGCCCGCGCGCAGCGTCACCGAAGACGAGATCATCGCCTTCGCCAGCCAGTTCGACAACCAGCCCTTCCATGTCGATCGCGAAGCGGCTGCCGCCAGCATTTATGGCGGGATCATCGCCAGCGGCTTCCATACCCTCGCGCTCGGCTTCAGGCTGGTGCTGGAGGCGCAGATCGTCTCGACCGCGTCGATGGGCTCGCCCGGCCTCGACGAGGTCCGCTGGCTGAAGCCGATGCGTCCCGGCGATACCATCCGTCTGGAGCTGGAGGTGACCGAGGTGATCCCCAGCCGGTCGAAGCCGGACCGCGGTATCGTCAAACTGCTCTACAAGACCTACAACCAGAATGACGAGGTGATCTGCACCATGCGCAGCATGTGGATGCTCCGTCGGCGGGTGGTGGTGGTATGAGCGCGACCGGAGACGCCGAAGCCCGTGACATCGCCGGCCTCGACGGGCTGGCGCAGCTGCAGGCCTATATCGATGGCGGCCGTTCGCTGTCGCCGATCGCCGAGACGCTGGGCTTCCGCCTGGCACGGATCGAAGCCGGCGAGGCGGAAATCGTCGCCGAACCCGGGCCGCATGTGCTGAACGGCATGGGCGTCGCCCATGGCGGCTATATGGCGACCCTGCTGGATGCCGCGGTCGCCTGCGCCATCCACAGCCTGATGCCGGCGGGGGTCGGCTCCACCACCGTGGAGCTGAAGGTCAACATGGTGCGGGCCCTGCCGGTGACGGTCAGCCCGGTGCGCGCCATCGGCCGCGCCATTCATACCGGCCGCATGCTGGGAACGGCCGAAGGCCGGTTGATCGGTCCCGACGGCACGCTTTACGCCCATGCGACGACGACCTGCGCGGTGTTGCACCCGCGCAAGTGACGGGGCTCCGGCCTCTGCATACCTGCATCCATGCCCGCATCCGGGGGACGGACCCGCCTGCCATATGCACGGCCGGGGCTGTCCCCCGAAATCTTTCCGGCGTCTGCACACGTCCATCATCCGGATCGCACCGGAGTCGAAGATTTCGAATCATTGGTAGATTATGATTCATCTATTTCGTGCATTGCGATAGACCACAACCACAGGTATATTTTGAACCGAGTTTGAGTCCCTAGGGCAGCCAGCCGTCCACACCGGATGCGTGCCCGTCCGCAGACACGACCCGATGCTCTAAAAATCAATAATTCGATGAGGACGCCATGGATCACGCCACCCAGGTGCATCTGATCGACCGTGTGTTCGACATGATCGACCGCCGCACCACGGAAATGGACCCGGCCGAGTATCACAACCCGGTCAGCCGCTATACCGATCCCGAGCGCTACAAGCGCGAGGTCGAGATCATCTTCCGCCGCAACCCGATCATCGTCGCCCATGGCAGCGAGCTGCCCAAGCCGGGCGACTACAAGACCATGGACGTGACCGGGGTGCCGATCCTGCTGGTCCGCACCCAGGACGGTTCGGTCAACGCCTTCGTGAACGCCTGCCGCCACCGCGGGACCAAGCTGGTCTGGGAGGAATGCGGCAGCCACAAGCGCAGCTTCGTCTGCCCCTATCATGCCTGGACCTACGGCACCGACGGCAAGCTGGTCGGCGTGCCCGCGGCGGAAGGCTTCCCGAACATGAAGCGCGAGGAGATGGGCCTGCGCCGGCTGCATTGCGCCGAGCGCTACGGCTTCGTCTTCGTCCAGGTGGACCCGACCGCGCCCAAGGTGGATGTCGATGCCTGGCTTGGGCCGATGGCGCATGAACTGGAGCATATCGGCACCGCCGATTACGTCGTCTGGCGGCCCGCCCAGCTGGAGAAGAAGACCAACTGGAAGCTGGCGCTGGATACGTTCCTCGAGAACTATCACACCCGCCGCACCCACACGAAGACCATCTGGCCGGTCTTCCTGGACAACACCGCCGCCTTCGACCGGCTGTCGCCGCATGCCCGGGTGGTGCTGCCCAAGCGCTCGATCCCCGAGATCCGCGATCAGGATCGCGAGACCTGGAACCTGCGCGACCATTCCACCGTGCTCTACACCATCTTCCCCAATCTGATGCTGGCGGTGCTGCCCGATCATTGCGCCATCTTCCAGGTCTGGCCCGACGGCATCGACAATTGCAAGCTGCCGGCCTACACGCTGGTGCCGCCGAAATATCTGGAGAGCGCCACCGCCCAGGACATCTGGTCGAAGAGCATGCATGTCGTCTTCGAGGTGACCGAAGAGGACAGCGACCGCTCCGAAGCCATTCAGGCGGCGCTCAATTCCGGTGCCAACGATCATTTCGTCTTCGGCCGTTACGAACAGGCCCTCGCCTGGTTCCACCAGGAGGTGGAGGCGATGCTGAACGGTCAGGCCGACTGGGTCCGCTATGCCGAAGCGGCCGAGTGATCCCGGGGCCCGTGATCCCATGATCCCGGACCCCGTGATTGCCGGGTCCTGAGCCGGCGCGGCGACACGACAGCGACACGACCACCTGATCTCCTGCGGGCGCGTGGGTTCCACGCGCCCGGCCGGGGGAGGTGCGTGCCCGCCCGGCTCTCAATCTGCGACCCCCGCCGATCCGCGAAACGACACCGCGAAACGACGACGACGAAGGGGCTGCCTCGGATGAAGACCGACGAAAATCGCAATGTAACGCGCGAACGCATGCAACGCCTGGAGGCGTTGCTCGACGGCGAGGACGAGCTTCGCGACCGCCTGCAGGCGGTGCTGCGCTTCTCCCGCAAGATCCGCGTCAGCGAATATCACCTCACCAACGCCTGCAACATCCGTTGCAAGGGCTGCTGGTTCTTCGAATACGGCCACGACACCGCCACGCGGGAGGCCAAGGATGCCGAGGCGCTGGAAGCCTTTCTGATCAAGGAGACCAAGGAACGGCGGGTGAATGCCGCCCTGGTGATCGGCGGCGAGCCGACGCTCTTTCCCGACCGGCTGCGGCTGTATGTCAAGCACATGCCCTATGTGACGATCTCGTCCAACGGGCTGCGCCGGCTGCCGATGGAGGGGTTCGAGAACGTCGCGATCGGCCTCACCCTGTTCGGCGGCGGGCCGATGGACGACCAGCTGCGCGGCATCAAGCCCAGCGGCCGCACCTTCAGCGGCCTGTTCGAGACCGCGCTCGGCAATTATCGCGACGACCCGCGCGCCGGCTTCATCTATGCGCTGACCGAGACCGGCATCGAGCATATCGAAGAGACGGTGGTCCGGATCCGCGACAACGGCAACCGGGTCAACTTCAACTTCTACAGCGCCTATGACGCCGAGGATCCGACGGCGCTTGCCCGGCAGGAAGAGCTGCTGGAAGAGGCGCTTCGGGTGCGGGCGAAATATCCCGACACCGTGGTCAGCACGCCCTATTACATCCGCACCATGATCACCGGCCGCAGCCATTTCGGCCGCTTCGGCTATGACGTCTGCCCGTCGCTGTCGCAGGATCATGCCGGCCATGCCGACCGGCTGGTCAACGGCAACCCGGTGCTGCCCTTCTTCAACACCTGGGCGGCGGACCTGAAGACGGTGAAGTTCTGCTGCACCTCGGGCCATTGCAACGGCTGCCGCGACAGCCAGGCGGTGATCTCGTGGATGGTGGTCAGCATGGACCGCTTCCTCACCGACAAGGTGATGCTCGAGACCTGGGTCGAGATGGCCGAGAGCTACTGGAAGCAGTTCATCTGGGGTCCGTTCCACTGGACGAAGGATGCCGGCCGCCGCCAGGCGGTGATGGACCCGATCGGCGACGGCCATGCCGCGCAGGTCTCGGTCGATCTGGCCCATGGCGAAACCCTGCCGAACCCGCTTCTGGCCGCCGTTGCCGGCCGCGAGGCGGCAGAGGCGGGCGAGGTCCGGGTCCGGGCGCCGGAGGTGGTGGCGTGACCGTGCTGCCGGCCGATGCACCGGAAACCGACGCCGCAGCCGGGATCGCCCTGGCTGCGGCCCGGCTTTCGGCCGAGCCGGTGGCGCTGCACAACGCGATCCGGGTCGAGGCCGACGGCCCCGATGCGGCGATCGCGACCATCACCCGTCTTCAGCCCTTTCACAAGGGCGGCGCCGAACGCGCGCTGATCAATGGCGGCATCCTGCAGGCGCTGATGGAACGCGCCATGCGGGCCGCCGCCGCCGCCGTTCTGGGCGATGCCCCCTCGCGCCTGGTCTCGCTGGATCAGCGCTGGCTGGGCCCCGTCCTGCCCCGGGGGGTGATCGCCCGTGCCGAAATCGAGGGCCAGGCCGGCACCGGCACGGTCCTGCTTGCCGCCACCATCTCCGACGCCCGCGGCGGCCCCCGCGTCCGCGCTGCGGGCGTCGTCACCGCCGTCAACCAGCCACCGACATCCATCAGCCCCCCTCTTTGAACCGACCCCCGGGTCGGTTCAAGCCGCCATTGAGGCGGCGGCCAAGGGCACGAAGCGCCCGCCTGGGCAGAGGGACCACGGAATGACCACCACCACCACTTCCCTCCGGAACCGACCCCCGAGGTCGGTTCAAGCCGCCACTGAGGCGGCGGCCAAGGCCACGGCAGTGGCCGCCTGGGCAGAGGGACTACGGAATGACCACCACCACTCTCCCTCCGGAACCGACCCCCGGGTCGGTTCAAGCCGCCATTGAGGCGGCGGCCAAGGGCGCGGCAGCGCCCGCCCGGCGAGGGACCACCAAAAAAGGAACGCTCAAGATGACCGAACAGACCGCTCATGCTGCCGCCGGGGAGCGGCTGCTCGTGCCGGATGCCAAGGCCTTCCGCGAGATGCCGGACGAGTACCAGGAGCTGGTGATCCATCAGCTGCGCGCCCATACCGAGGGCGAGCTGACCGGTGCCGACGACTACATCCAGATCTTCTATCCGATGGCGCCGACCGCCTTCGAGCGCAAGGTGTGCTGCGAGCGCGCCGCCGAGGAGATGGATCACTATATCCGCGGCAAGGCGGTGCTGGACGAGATCGGCGTCGATACCGCCTATATGCTGCAGCAGCATCTGGATCAGCGCGAATTCTACCGCACCGAGGGCGTGCGCCGGATCGAGAACTGGCTGGGCCGCGGCATGTTCTCGTTCATCGGCGAGGCGGCGGTGCTGGCGCAGATCCACGAGATGTCGAAGAGCTCGTACAAGCCGCTCGCCGACATGTGCACCAGCGTCATCATCGACGAGCACAACCACGTCGCCCAGGGCTACCGGATCGTCTGGGAATACTGCCAGACGGAAGAGGGGCTGAAGGATGCCCAGGCGATGCTGGAAAAGGCCTGGCCGATCACGCTCGACCTGTTCGGCAGCTCCGAGAGCAAGCGCTCGCCGCTTTATGTGAAGTGGGGCCTGCGCCAGTACACCAATGAAGAAGCCCGCCAGCGCTTCATCGCCCAGATCACCCCGCGGGTCGAGGTGCTTGGGCTGAAGGTGCCGGCGGCCGAGGCGAACCGGAAGTTCCTCTGATCGTCACCGGTTTCCGTCGGGGCGCGCGGCTGCCGGCCGATGGCCGGATCATGCCGCGCGCCCCATGATTGACGTATACGTCAATCGCTCTATCCTTAAGACAAGAACAAGAGGCGTGATCCGCGTCCGATGCCATCCGGCCGGAGCAGCCAGGCCCGTATCAGCCCAGGCCCATATCGGCCCAGGTCCGTATCAGTCAGGGGACGAGACATCCATGCCCGAGACCACCAGCGTCAGCCGGAGCGGTGCCTTCCGAGCGGTCGGACCGGCCGGCTTCCTCGATCAGATCCGGGTGCCGCGCTATGCCGAGCGCACCGATCTGTTCGACGAGATCATCGCCGAGACCCATCGCCATTTCTGGGACCCGCTCGACACCGCCTATATCCGCTTCGACGAGCCGTTCGACATGGCCACCGAGACGGTCATGCCGGCCTCGATCGTGCCCGAGCTGAACAGCGCCGTCGCCGACCGGCTGACCGCCGGACAGCGGGTCTGGTTCGCCAATGAAAGCGCGCGCTGGTGGCTGTCGAGCGTGCTGCATGGCGAGCAGGGGGCGCTGTCGCTGTCGGCCAGCCTCTGCCACATGCTCGCCGATCCGGGGGTGGTGGAATATGCCGCCAACCAGGCGCGCGAGGAAGCCCGCCACGTGACCGCGTTCAGCCGCTATATCCACACCCGCTGGGGGGCGCCGATGCCGGCCTCCGACGTGCTGGGCGGGCTGCTGAAGGAACTGGTCGACCTGACCGACGTGCCGCGCAAGATCGTCGGCATGCAGCTTCTGGTCGAAGGCCTCGCCATGGGCATTTTCGCCAGCCTGCATTCCAAGAGCCAGGACCCGGTGCTGCGCCGGTTGACCCAGCTGGTGATGACCGACGAGGCCTTTCATCATCGCGCCGGCAAGCTCTGGGGCCGCGACGCCCTGCCGATGATGGACGAGAAGGCGCGCAACGGCGTCGAGGATTGGGCGGCGCAGTGCTTCCAGATCCTGATGTTCAACATGCTCCATCCCAGCCAGAAGCAGGCGCTTTATGCGCCGCTGGGGCTCGATTGGGAATGGGTGCGGGATGCCATGAAAGAGAGCTACACCTCCGAGGTGCGCCGCGCCGAGATGTCCGAGAGCACCAATGTCTTCCGGGTGCTGGTCAAAACCCTGCTGCATGCGGGCATCATCACCGACCGGACCCGGCCGCTCTATGCTCAGTGGGTCGATCTGGGCGCGCTGGCGGGGGAGGGCGAGGGCACGGTGGGCGATGCCATCGCTGCCGAGGGCCTGGAATTCCTGGCCGGCGTGAACGCCGCGCGCCGCAGCCGCCACGACACCGCAGCCTGAGCACGTCCAGACGAATGAGGGGGCTGATCCGCCGGGTCAGCCCTTTTTCACGACGACAGCTATTTAATCATTTGACTAAATCATCTGATCAATCAAACTGAGTTGAACCCCATCTGCACGGGCACCCGGAGCCATGACACAGGCCACACGTGGCGATGCAACGCGGGAGGCATTGATCCGGGCGGCGATCGACGTGTTCGGACGCGACGGTTTCGATGCCACCCGCACGCGTACCATCGCAGAGACGGCGAAGGTCAATCAGGCGCTGATCGGCTATCACTTCCGGAACAAGGAAGGCCTGTATCTGGCGGTGTTTGCGGACATCGTCGAGCAGATCCGTGCCCGGATCGGCCCCGTCCTGGCGGAGATCGAGGCAGCGCTGGATGGCGACCCTCCTCCGGGTCGCGAGGACGGGCTCGCCCTGCTGTTCCGGATGACCGACGCTTTCATCCTCCTCATGGCAGGAACCGAGAGCAATCCCTGGGCGCGGCTTGTGGTACGTGAACAGCAATCGCCGACGGCGGCTTTCGCCCTGCTTCACGACGGGTTGATGCGGCCAGTCTCGCGTGGTCTGATCCGGCTGGTGCAACATATCGATCCCGTGGCACAGGCAGGGGATCCACGGCTGGTGGTGGCGACCATCATGGGCCAGATGCTGGTCTTCCGGGTCGCACGGGCCGCGGTGCTCCGGATCATTGACCGGCCGGCGATCGGTCCGGACGAGATCGTCGCAATCCAGGGGCAGCTTCGCCGCAACCTTACCGCCATGCTTGTCCCGGCCGGAGATCGCTCATGAAACCCGCGTTGCGTGTCGCTCTGCTTCTGGGGGGGGTGGCTGCTGCGGTCGGCATCGGCCTGTTCTGGCCGCCGGCCAATGGGTGGCTGCGGGACCGGCTTGTGTCCGGGGCGGCCAACGATGGCCGGCTGGTGCTCTACGGCAATGTCGACATCCGCGAGGTGGCGCTCGCCTTCCGCCAGGGGGGGCGGGTCGCGGAAATGGCGGCCGAGGAAGGTGATGCCGTGCAGGCGGGCGATGTGGTGGCGGTGCTCGACGACCGGCCGCTCCGCGATGCGGCCGCCCGCGCCGAAGCCGAACGTGCCCAGGCGCAGGCATCGCTCGACCGGCTGCGCAATGGCAACCGGCCGCAAGAGATCGCCGAAGCCGCCGCCCTGCTGGCCCAGGCCGAGGCGACCCTGCGTTTCGCCGAGATCGATTATCGGCGCAAGCGCTCTCTGGTCGGCTCCCGGGTGGTGAGCGAAAGCGAGTCAGATGCCGCCCGTGCCGCCCGCGACGAGGCGGCGGCAGTTCTGGAGGCGCGCCGTCAGGCGCTTGCTCTGCTCGAAGCCGGTGCGCGGGCCGAAGACATCGCCGCCGGCGAGGCGGCACTGGCGGCGGCCGGGGCGGCGCGCGATCAGGCGCTGACGGCGCTGGAGGATGCCCGGCTTGCGGCGCCTGCCGCCGGTACCATCCTCGCCCGGATTCTGGAACCGGGCAGCATGGCCGCCGCGGGCACGCCGGTCTATACCCTGTCGTTGAAGGATCCGGTCTATGTCCGCGCCTATGTGGCGGAACCGGATCTTGGACGTGCCGTGCCGGGCGTGGCGGTTCGGGTCACCACCGATAGCGGCGGTCGGGTCTATGACGGGCGGATCGGTTTCGTCTCTCCCCGCGCCGAGTTCACGCCCAAATCGGTCGAGACCACGGCGCTTCGCACGGATCTGGTCTACCGGCTGCGGATCGTGGTCACCGATGCCGATGACGGGCTGCGCCAGGGCATGCCGGTAACGGTGACATTGGACAGGGAGGGCTGACGCCATGGCGGCAGCCGCGCCGGCAGGGGATGACGCCGTCGCGGTCGATGTCGCGGGTGTGGTCAAGAGCTTCCCCGGTGTCGAGGCGTTGAAGGGCATCGATGCCCGGATCCTGCGTGGCCGGTTGACCGGGCTGGTCGGGCCGGATGGTGCCGGCAAGACGACGCTGATGCGACTGATGGCAGGACTTATGGTTCCCGATGCCGGCACCATCCGTTTGGCCGGGGTCGATGTCAGCCACGACCGCGACCGGGTGGCGCCGTCGATCGGCTACATGCCGCAGCGCTTCGGGCTCTATGAAGACCTCTCGGTGATCGAGAATCTGCGCCTCTATGCCAGGTTGCGCGGCATCGCGCCGCGGAGGGCGCAACCGGTTTTCGAGCGCCTGCTCGGTTTCACGCGGCTCGGCCCTTTCACCAGCCGACTGGCCGGGCGGCTTTCGGGCGGCATGAAGCAGAAGCTGGGACTTGCCTGCGCGCTGATGGGTACACCCCGGGTGCTGCTGCTCGACGAGCCCGGTGTGGGGGTGGATCCCGTCAGCCGCCAGGACCTCTGGCGGATGGTCGAGGCGTTGACCGGGGAGGGGATGGCGGTGGTCTGGTCCACGGCCTATCTCGACGAGGCCGAGCGCTGCGAGACCGTGTTGCTGCTGAATGAAGGCCGGCTGGAATATGACGGTGCGCCGGCCGGGCTGACCGCGCGGCTCCATGACCGCAGCTTCCGTCTGGCCGGGCCGCGGCGTGATCGCCGGCAGGTCCTGTCCCAGGCGCTGGACCTGCCGGGCGTGAGCGACGGGGTCATTCAGGGTGACGCCGTCCGCCTGGTGCTGCGCGAGGGCGGTACGCCAGATCTGCTGGCACCGATCGCCGCCGAAACCGGTGCGCGGGTCGAGACGGTGACGCCGCGCTTCGAGGACGCCTTCATCGATCTGCTCGGCGGCGGCCCTGGCGGCACTTCACTGCTCGCCGAACGCATGGATCCGGTGCGGCTGGAGACGGAGGTGACGGTATCCTGCCACCATCTCACCAGGCGCTTCGGCACCTTCACCGCCACCGAGGATGTCAGCTTCGAGGTCAGCCGCGGCGAGATCTTCGGCCTGCTCGGTCCGAACGGTGCGGGCAAATCGACCACTTTCAAGATGCTTTGCGGCCTGTTGCGGCCAAGCGCCGGTGCGGCGGAGGTCGCCGGGCTGGATCTGCGCCGGGCGACCAGCGAGGCGAAGCGGCAGCTTGGTTATATGGCGCAGAAATTTTCGCTCTATGGCCTGCTCTCGGTCCGTCAGAACCTTGAGTTCTCGGCCGGTGTCTACGGGCTGGAGGGGCGGGTGCGGCGGGCGCGGGTCGAGGAGATGATCGAGACCTTCCAGCTCGGCCGTCATCTGACGGGGGCGCCAGGAGATCTGCCGCTTGGCTACCGCCAGCGGCTGGCGCTGGCTTGTGCCCTGATGCACCGGCCGCCGGTGCTGTTCCTCGACGAACCGACCTCGGGCGTCGATCCGATCACCCGCCGCGAATTCTGGACCCATATCAACGGCCTGGTCCGCAAGGGGGTGACGGTGATGGTGACCACCCATTTCATGGACGAGGCCGAATACTGCGATCGGGTGGCGTTGATGTACCGGTCGAAACTGATCGCCCTCGACACGCCCGATGCGCTCAAGGCCCGGGTCGTGACCCGGGATCTGCCGGAGCCGACCATGGAGGAAGCCTTTATCGGGCTGATCGAGGCGCATGACGCAGACCAGGAGGCGGGTGCATGACACCGGTGCGGCGCTTCGACCCCGGACGGCTTGCGGCTCTGATCGTCAAGGAGAGCCTGCAGATTCTGCGGGACCCGTCGGCGATCCTGATCGCCTTCGTGCTGCCGGTGGTGATGCTGTTTCTCTATGCCGACGCGGTCTCACTCGACATCCGCCGGGTGCCGGTGGGTGTGGTGGCGGAAACCGATGATGCCGCGGCCCGCTCGCTGGCGGCGGCCTTTGCCGGCAGCCGCTATTTCACCGTCACCCCCGCCCGCGACCGGCGTGATGTCGAAGCCGGCGTCGTGGCGGGGCGGCTGCGCGGCTATGTGGTCATCCCGCAGGATTTCACCCGCAGGCTTCAGACGGGAGAGACGCCGCTGGTTCAGGTGATCACCGACGGCTCCCAGCCCAACACCGCCAGTTTCGTCGCCAACTACACGCTGGGGCTGGTGGCGGCCTGGCAGGCGGGGCGTGAGGGGGCAGCAGCGCCCGCCGTCTCGCTGGTATCGCGCTTCTGGTTCAATGCCGAGCTGGAGAGCCGGCGTGCCCTGGTTCCCGGGGCCATCGCGATCGTCATGACCATGATCGGCACCCTGTTGACCGCACTGGTCGTGGCACGGGAATGGGAGCGTGGCACGATGGAGGCGATCCTCTCCACCCCGGCGTCGGTGACCGAGATTCTGGTGGGCAAGCTGCTCCCCTATTTCGCGCTCGGGCTCATGACGACGACGGGATGTGCACTTCTCGCCATATACGTCTTCGATGTGCCGTTGCGGGGCTCGTGGGGGACGCTGCTGGCCCTGACCGCGGCCTTTCTGGTGCCGGCTCTGGGGCAGGGATTGTTGATCTCGGCCATCGCCCGCAACCAGTTCGTTGCGGCCCAGGTGGCGCTGCTCACCGGCTTCCTGCCCGCCTTCATGCTGTCGGGCTTCCTGTTCGAGATCGCCTCCATGCCCTGGCCGATCCGGATGCTCACCAATCTGGTACCGGCGCGCTATTTCGTCTCCGCCCTGCAGACGGTGTTCCTGGCCGGGGATGTCTGGCGGGTGTTGCTGCCGGATCTGCTGGTCATGCTGGCGATCGGCTCGGTGTTCTTCATCATCGCGCGGCTCAGGACCGCCAAGAGCCTGGACAGCTGACCCATGCGCCTCGTTCCGCCGCGTCTCCGCGCCCAGATCGTCAAGGAACTGCTCAGCATCCTGCGTGACCCGCGCAGCCGCACGGTATTGATCGTGCCGCCGTTGATGCAGCTGCTGGTCTTCTCCTTCGCGGTGACGCTGGAGGTGCGCAATGTCGATATCGCCGTCTACGATCAGGATCAGGGCCGCTGGTCGACCGAACTCGTGGCCCGGATCGGAGCGGCGGGTTTCGTACACCGGCTTCACCCGGTCCATGATCAGGCGGCGCTGGCCCGGCTGATCGACGACCGCACGGTGATCGCGGCACTCGCCATCCCGCCCGATTTCTCCCGGCGGGTGGAGCGTGGAGAGACCGCCGAGGCGCAGCTGTTGCTCGATGGCCGCCGCGCCAATGCGGCCCAGATCACCAACGGCTATGTTTCCACCATCGCCCAACAACTGGGGGCACGCATCCGGGGTGGAGAAGCCGGAGGGGCTGCGGCGGGCGAGGCGGTGGCGCTGCGGCACTGGTTCAACCCCAATCTCATTTACCGCTGGTTCGTGGTGCCGGGACTGTCCGGTATCCTGACCACCACCATTGCGCTGCTGCTGACGGCCCTGTCCATTGCCCGCGAGCGCGAGCTTGGCACTTTCGACCAGCTGCTGGTCTCCCCCACCACACCGGGAGAAATCACCCTGGCCAAGACGGTGCCGGCGCTGATCATCGGCAGCCTGCTCGGCACGATCATGATCCTGGCGGGCATTTTTGGTTTCGGTATTCCCTTCACCGGCTCCTTCCCGCTGCTGATTGCAAGCCTGATGCTGTTCATCCTCTCGGTCGTCGGGGTGGGGTTGGTCATTTCCTCGCTCTGCGCCACACAGCAGCAGGCCATTCTCGGCACTTTCGCAGTGGTCGTGCCGATGATCCTGATGTCGGGCTTCGCCACGCCGGTCGACAACATGCCGAGGCCGCTGCGCTGGATGGCAGAGGCCATCCCGCTGAAGCACTTCCTGATCATCGTCGAAGGCTCGTTCGTGAAGGCATTGCCGGCTTCCGAGGTGGCAGCCAATCTCTGGCCACTGGCCGTCATTGCGGCGGTGACGCTCACGGTGGCGGTGATCTTCGTCCGTGGCCGGCTGCAGTGAGCGAGAGCGTCAACCGGGCTTGACCTCATTACTGAATGTCATTAATTTAATGTCGTTCAGTAACCGGAGGCAGGTCGTGGCACGCCCGCGCAAAGATCAGGCGATCGACATTCCCGGCCGGGCGGTGGTCGAAACCATCCGCCTGCTGGAGGAGCGTGACCCCATGGCGCTGACCATGGCCGAGGTCGCGGCCGCCATCGGCTGCAGCGCGCCCGCGCTCTACAACCATTTCCGCAATCGTGATGCCCTGCTCCGGGCGGTCCATGACGAAGGCTTCCGGCGGCTCTACGACACCAAGCTCGCCGTCGCCGCCCGCACGGCCGGCGATGCGGTGGCGCGGCTGCGCGAGGGCGGGCTTGCCTATCTGGCCTTCGCCGCGGAACATCCGGCGCTCTACCGCCTGATGTTCGCGCCCCCGCCGCTGCCGGATCTTGCCGGCGATCCCTTCGCGGCCGATCCGGGCATGACCTCGCTCACCCTGCTCAGGGGGGCGGTAGAGGCGGTGCAGGCCGAAGGGCTGCTGCCCGGGCGCGATCCCGGGCTGGTCGCCTTCACCCTCTGGTCGGCGGTGCATGGCGCCGCCTCCCTCATCGCCGCCGGCCGCGCACCGGCCCGGGGCGAGACCGCGGCGGCGCTCTGCCGGGGCGTCGTCGACACCATTATGGGGTTGATCCTGGGGAACGGTCACCCCGACGGCTGATCAATCTTTCCAACCCATCCATGCATCACCCACCGGCCGATGACGGCGGGGAAGGGGGCTTTATGCGCAGACTCTGGCGAACCGCGGCCCTGGTGGCCGGCGGCGTGGTGGCGGCCGTGCTGATCGCGGTGCTGATCGGCAGCTGGCGGACCGGGGCGGAGATCGCCGCCCATGTCGACCGGGTGCGGGTGGCGGCCCGGGCCGCCATGCCGCCGGATCCAGATGCCGCGGCGCTGGCGGCCCTGCCGACGCCGGTCCGGGCCTATCTCCGCTTCACCTTCCCCGACGGCCCGCCCGCCGGCGTGCGGCTGGTGGAGATGGAGATGGCGGGCGATTTCCGCCGGCCGCGCACCGAAGGCTTTGCCCCCACCACCGCCAGCCAGACCGTGGCGCTGGGGGTGCCGGCGCTCGCCTTCGCCGCCCGCACGCCGATCCTGCCCGGCATTCACGCCCGCGCCTGGGATGCTTTCGCCGACGGCCGGATGGAGATGAAGGCCCGGATCCTGGGCCTCGTCACCGTGGTCGACGAGACCGGCTCGCCCGAACTCGACCGGATCTCGCTCAGGCGCTGGCTGCTGGAAAGCCCGCTCTACCCCATGGCCCTGCTGCCCGGCGGGCCGGTCGCCTGGCAGCCGATCGACGACAGCCACGCCCGGGCGGTGGTCACCTCCGGCGGCCAGACCGCCTCGCTTGTCGCCGTTTTCCGGCCCGATGGCAGCCTCGCCAGCTTCGCGGCCGAAGAGGATGGCGACCTCACCACCCCCTATCACGGCTCGGGCGAGCATGTGACCCGCGAAGACTATCAGCGGGTCGGGGCTATGATGCTGCCCATGGCCTTCACCATCTCGCGCGCCGCGGGCGGCCGCATCCTGCCCTTCTGGCGCGGCCGGGTGACGCAGATCGCCTTCCGGGACTAGATCCCGCGCTTCAGGAACCGCCGCATCGCCGCCCGGGCCGCCTCGGTGCGGGCCAGCTCCGCCACATGGCGCATCTCGGCGGCATAGCCCTCGACCAGCGGCAGATCCTCCACCTCCGACAGGCAGGCGAGGGCATGGGCGACCGCCACCGGGTCCTTGGCGGCGATCTCGGCGGCGAGGGTCCGGGCCGCCGGCAGCAGGGCCTCGGGCGCCAGCACCGGCTCGATCGCGCCGCGCCGCGCCAGCTCTGCGGCCGGCATCGGCCGGCCGGTCAGCAGCAGCCGGGCGACGGTCGCATGGCCCAGCAGCCGCATGGCGTGACGGGCGCCGCCCAGCATGCCGACATCGATCTCGGGCAGGCCGATGGTGGCGGTTTCCGATGCCAGGATCACATCCGCGCAGATGGCGATGCCGAGCCCCGCGCCCAGCGCCGGGCCGTTGATCGCGGCGATCCAGGGCGTGCGCCGGCCGGTCAGCGCCCGGTAGAGCGCCACGCCCCGTGATGACGGGCCGGGGCGCTCCGCCTCGATCGCATCCAGCTCCTGGCCGAGATCGAGCCCGGCCGAGAAGCAGCGCCCGGCGCCGGTCAGCACCACCGCCCGGATGTCCGGATCGGCATCGACCTCGGCCACCAGCGCGATCAGCCGGTCGAGTTCTGCCGCACCCAGCGCATTGACCGGCGGCCGGTCGAGGGTGATGGTGGCGATCGGGCCGTCGCGGGTCAGGCGGATGGTCTCGGTCATCGGGCATTCCTCCGGGTGCGTCTGTCGCGCGGTTGATGACCGGTCATTGGAGAGCATCCGCACCCTGCCGGCAATCCCGTCCGGAGTGCAGTGCCATGACCCCGACCGTCCATGGGGCGGAATACGCCCAGCTCGTCGCCTTCGTCGCGGTCGCCGAACAGGCGGGGTTCAGCCGCGCGGCCGAGACGCTGGGCGTGACCCCCTCGGCGCTCAGCCAGACGATCCGCGCGCTGGAAGAGCGGCTGGGCGTGCAGCTTCTGAACCGCACCACCCGCAGCGTCGCCACCACCCCTGCAGGGGCGGCGTTGCTGGAACGCCTGCGCCCGGCCATGGCCGAGATCGGCGACGCGGTCTCGGGCGCCGCCCGGGCGGGCGGGCGCATCGCCGGCACGGTGCGGGTGCATGCGGCACGGGTCGCGGCCGAACGGCGGGTCCTGCCGATGCTGCCGGCCTTCCATGCCGCGCATCCGGATGTCGTGATCGATCTGACGGCGGATGATGCGGTGGTCGATCCGGTCGCCGGCGGCTTCGACCTCGCCATCCGCCCGGGCGAGGTGGTGGAGAAGGACATGATCGCCGTCAGGCTGGGCGGCGAGCACCGCCAGATGCCGGTGGCGACGCCCGGTTTCATCGCCCGCCATGGCCGGCCCGAAACGCCCGAGGCGCTGACGGATTTCGACTGCATCCGCTGGCGGTGGCGCGGGCGCAGCCTGCCTTATGACTGGGAATTCCATCGCGCCGACGGCTGGTTCGCGGTCTCGGTCGAAGGACCGCTGATCCTGGACGACCGGCGGCTGATGCTCGATGCCTGCCTCGCCGGCATCGGCATCGCCTTCCTGACCGACGAGGAGGCCGGGCCCTTCCTGGCCGATGGCCGGCTGGTCGCGATGCTGGAGCCCTGGTGCGCGCCCTATCCGGGCTTTTTCCTGTGCTATCCGCGCCAGCGCCGCATGCCGCCGGCCATGCGCGCCTTCATCGACGCCCTGCGCGCCGCCAGCGTGATTGTGTAGCCGGGCTTAAAAGTCCTGGTCATTTGCGCCGGATTATATCCGATCGCCTGCCATGTCATCTCTCTGCCAGGACCAACGGCCTTCGGGGCCAGCCTCGGGAGATGACAGACATGACCACCACCCCCATCGCCCCTGTCGAGGGCATCGCCGGCAAGGTTGTTCTGGTCACCGGCGCCAGCAGCGGCATCGGCGAGACCACCGCCCGGCTGCTGGCCGAAGCCGGCGCGATCGTGGTCGCCGGTGCCCGCCGGCTCGACCGTCTGCAGCGCCTGGCCGATCAGGTGACGGACGCGGGCGGCACCATCCGCGTCCGCGCGCTCGACGTCACCGACCGCGACGACATGGCGGGGTTCGCCGCCGCCGCCCGCGAGGAATTCGGCCGGATCGACGTGATCGTGAACAATGCCGGCGTGATGCCGCTTTCGCCGCTCGCGTCGCTCAAGCTCGACGAATGGGACCGGATGATCGACGTGAACATCCGCGGCGTGCTCCACGGCATCGCCGCCGTGCTGCCGGTGATGACGGCGCAGGGCTTCGGCCAGGTGATCAACGTCTCGTCGATCGGCGGCCATGCGGTCAGCCCGACCGCCGCGGTCTATTGCGCCACCAAATATGCGGTGCGGGCGATATCCGACGGCCTCAGGCAGGAAACCGACCGGCTGCGGGTGACCGTGATCTCGCCCGGCGTGGTGACCTCGGAACTGGCGGAGACCATCACCGATGCCACCGCCCGCGACGCCATGACCGCCTTCCGGGCGGTGGCGATCCCGCCCGAGGCGATCGCCCGCGCGATCCGCTTCGCCATCACCCGGCCCGATGACGTCGACACCAGCGAGATCGTCATCCGCCCGACCGCCAGCCCGCATTGATCAGGAGAAGACCGATGCGCCGCCTTGCCGCCGCCGGCCTGCTGCTGCTGACCTCCACCGCCCTTGCAGGGGAGACGACATCCATGACCACCACGGATCCACACCCTTACATCGGCATGTGGGTGACCGAAGACGGCCGCATCCGTCACGAACTGCGCGCCGACGGCCGCTATGTCGAGGCCCGCGGCAGCCGCGAGGCGGCCTATCAGGGCCGCTACACGATCACCGGCGACCATATCGACTATGTCGACGATACCGGCTTCACGGCCGATGGCGATTTCATCGACGGCGTGCTCTACCACGCCGGCATGATCCTCTACCGTCGGCCGTGACGGGGTGGCATCTCAGATCCACCGCAATCTCCGGTACAGGACGAACTGCACCGCCACCAGCAGGCCCAGCGCCAGGCACAGCAGCAGGAAGGCGGCCGGGTCGTCGGCGCCGGGGATGCCGGCGACATTGACCCCCAGAAGCCCGGTGATGAAACCCAAAGGCAGCATCACCGACGACAGGATGGTCAGCAGATAGACCGTGCGGTCGGTGCGTTCGGCGATGCGCGCTTCCCATTCGCCCTGGGCGAGCAGGGTGCGTTCGCGGATGGCGTCCAGATCCTCGACCATCCGGGTCAGCTGGTCGGCGGTCTCGCGCAGTTCCAGCCGGTCGACATGGCCGAAGGGGGACGGGTCGAGCCCGGCCAGCCGCATCAGCGCTTCGCGCTGGGGCGCCATATAGCGGCGGAAGGCGATGGTCTCGCGCCTGAGTTCGGCAAGCGCGGCGCGCGCCTTGCGGATGCCCTCGCGCGGGCGGGCGTCGGCGGCACCGGCCAGCGCCTCGTCTTCCAGATCGTCGATCAGATCTTCCAGCCGGTCGACCTCGGGCCGGAGCCGGCCGACCAGCCGGTCGGCCAGATCGGCGATCACCCCGCCCGAATCCCGCGGGCCCCCGCTGCCGGCGGTCAGCGCCTCGGCCATTTCGCGGGTCGAGCGCAGCGGGTAGCGGCGGGTGGTGATGGTCATCCCCGCCACCGTCCAGGCGCGGACCGAAATCAGATCCGACGCCTCCATGCCCGGATTGACGTTCAGCCCGCGCAGATTGACCACCAGCCCGTCGGCGAACCGATCGGCCCGGGGCCGGGTCTCTTCGGCGAGCAAGGCTTCGGCCGCATGCGGCGGCACGCCGGCGAGATCGAGCCAGTCCTGCACGCCCGGATCCATCCGGTCGACATGCAGCCAGAGATCGGGGGCATCGACCGTCTGGCCGGCGCTGCGGTCGCGCAGCGCCGCCGCGGTCTGGGCGGGGGAGAGCGGCCGGCCGCCGCCCCTGCCATCCAGGGCAAAGGCGTGGACCAGGCCGCGGGTCGGAACGTCGCTATCGGTCGTGCTCATGGCGCCGATCCCAGCATGAAAGCCGGCTCAGCGCCAGCGCAGCAGGCGTTTCTCGACCAGGCCGAGCAGGAAGGCCACCACCAGGCCCAGGGCCGACAGCACCACCACGCCCGCGATCAGCAGGTCCAGCCGCATCAGATTGCCGGCATTCAGCACCAGCGCGCCCAGCCCGTATTCGGCGCCGATCATCTCGGCCGCCACCAGCAGGATGATGCCGATCGAGGCCGAGACCCTGAACCCGGTCAGGATGGCGGGCAGGGCGCCCGGCAGCACGATGCGGGTGGCGATCCGCCAGGGCGACAGGCCGAAGCTCTGGCCCATGGAGATCAGGCTGCGCGGCACGCCGGCCACGCCGCCGGCGGTGTTGATCACGGTCGGGAAGAACACGCCGAAGGCGATGGTCGCAACCTTCGACGGCTCACCGATGCCGAACCAGATGATGAACAGCGGCAGCAGCGCGATCTTGGGGATGGGGAACAGCGCCGTCACCAGCGGCAGGCCGGTGGCGCGCGCCAGCGAAAACAGCCCGACCATCAGCCCGACCGCCACGCCCAAGCCGGCCCCCAGCGCCCAGCCCAGGCCGAGACGCATCAGCGAGGCCGAAAGATGGCGCCAGAGATCGCCGGTCTCGATCAGCCGGGCAAGGGCGGCCAGCACCTCGCCCGGCGGCGGCAGGGTCAGCGCCCCGATCCAGCCCCGGGCCGATCCTAGCGCCCAAAGGCCGAAGAGCAGGGCGAAGAACAGGCCGGTGACCAGCGGCATCCGCCGCGGCGCGAAGCCGCCGCCGCGATAGGGCACCGGGCGGGGCGTGTCGTCGGCAGGCGGGGTCGGACGGGGCCGGTCAGCCATGCTGCACCTCGCGATCGGCGGTGGCGGCCTCGTCGCGGATCGACCGCCAGAGCCGGTCGGCCAGGGCGGCCATGCCGGCGCCGTCGGCTGCGCGGTCGTCGAGCGGCGTGTCGATCTGCACCACCTCGCGGATCCGCCCGGGCCGGCGGGAGAGCACCACCACCTCGTGGGCGAGGCGCACCGCCTCGGTCAGGTTGTGGGTGACGTAAAGCGCGCTGAACGGCGCCCGGCCGTGCAGGGCCACCAGATCCTCGATCAGCAGCTCGCGGGTCTGGGCATCCAGCGCCGAAAGGGGTTCATCCATCAGCAGCACGGCGGGCGAGACCGCCAGCGCCCGGGCGATGCCGACCCGCTGGCGCATGCCGCCCGACAGCTGGCGCGGCACGGCGCCGGCGAAATCGGCAAGCCCCGTGCGCGCCAGGGCATCGGCCACGCGCGCGCGGACCTCTGCCGCGCCGAGCCCGCGGCCTTCCAGCGGCAGGGCGACGTTTTTCGCCACCGTCCGCCAGGGCAGCAGGGCGAAATCCTGGAAGACATAGGTCAGCGGGTTCAGGCAGCCCTCGGGGGCGGCGCTCGCCGACAGCACCTCGCCCGATGTCGGCCGGATCAGCCCGCCGGCGATGCCGAGCAGGGTGGATTTGCCGCAGCCCGACGGGCCGACCACGGCGACGATGCGGCCCGCGCCGACCTCAAGGTCGACGGGGCCGAGGGCGTGCAGGCCGTCATAGGCATGAGAGACGGCCTTCAGGATCAGGCGCATCGTCGGGTCGTCACTTCGCCTGAACCGAGAAGCCGCCGGACACGAAGCTGGTGTCGACGAAGCTTGCGGCCTCGACATCGGCATCGACCAGGTCGTGCTGCTTGTACCAGCGCAGCTGATCGGCGATGTCGGCGGCATCGAACCGGCCCGCGGGTTCGATATACATGGCCCCCGCCTTCACGCCGGCATCGTTCGGCTTTTCGGGATAGACATATTTGTTGATGATGTCGACCACCGGCTGGGTGTCGGGCCCATAGACCCGTTCGCCCCTGGCGTCGTTCTGGTTGAGGGTGGCGTTGTAGTCGGCTGCCGCCTTCACATAGGCGCGCACGAACCGCTCCACCATGTCGCGATGTTCGGTGACGTTGCGGGTGGAGGTGAACAGCCCGCCCAGCTGATAGGGGGCGATATCGGCCACCCGGCCGATCATCTTCGCGGCACCCGAATCGACCAGCCCCTTGGCGATATGCGGCACGATGATCATCGCGTCGACCTGGCCGGATTTCAGCGCCGCGATCATGTTCGGCACCGCCTGCAGCGGCTTCAGGTCGACCTTCGAGAGGTCGAAGCCGCGGGCCTCGGCGATCCGGCCGATCATGTAGTGGAACGAGGATCCGGTCTGGGTCATCGCCAGGCTGTGGCCGGGGAAGTCGTCGACCGAGCGGAAGCCCTCGTCCCAGGCCTTGTTCGAGACCAGGATCGCCGATCCGTCCTGGCCGGCGATCTCGGCCGACTGGCCGGCGATGACCTTGAGCGCGCCCTTGCCCGCCAGGTTGTAGAAGCCGGCGGTGAAGGCGGTCACGCCGAAATCGGCATCGCCCGACGCAATCGCCACCGCCACCGGCTGGGCGGCGCGGAAGATCTGGATGTCGACATCCAGCCCTTCGGCCTCGTAATAGCCGCGGTCCTTGGCGATGAACAGCGGCGAGGACGACACGAAGGCGAGGGCCGCGACCGTCACCTTGGTCTTTTCCGCCGCGACGGCGCCGCCGGGCAGGGCCGAGGCAAGGGCGGCGAGCGCCGCGCCGCAAAGGCCGATGGTCTTGAGCAGGCTGCGGCGGGAAGGCCGCGCCCCGGAACGGGTGCTGAGCATCTTCGGTCGTCTCCCGACGGTTTCTTCACACGTCATCGTCTTGTCGAAGCTACCGGTCTGGTGCCGGCATGGCGGGCAGTCTAGGCCCGGTATACCACCCGCGTCACCCCGGAAACGCCGATGCCCGCGGCCGGGGCGCGCGGGCATCGTTGCAGAGTGGTCGCCGGGAAACCTTCGGGTGAACCTTTGCCGGGCTCAGATCCTCAGGGGCGCAGCACCTTGCCCGGGTTCATGATCCCCTGCGGATCCAGCGCCTGCTTCAGCTGGCGCATCACCGAAATCGCCTCGCCATGTTCGGCGATCAGGAAGTCGCGCTTGCCCAGGCCCACGCCATGCTCACCCGTGCAGGTGCCACCAAAGGCGAGCGCGCGCTCCACCAGCCGGTCGTTGAGGCGCTGGGCCTCTTTCAGATCGTCGGGGTTCTCGGGGTCGACCAGGAAGACCAGATGGAAATTGCCGTCGCCGACATGGCCCACCATCGGCGCCATCAGGGTGGAGCTTTCCAGATCCTTGCGGGTCTCCAGGATCGCATCGGCCAGCTGCGAGATCGGCACGCAGACATCGGTCGGCCAGCCCTTGGAACCGGGCTTCAGCCTGAGCGAGGCGTAATAGGCATTGTGCCGCGCCTGCCAGAGGGCGTTGCGGTCTTCGGCCAGCGTCGCGAAGCGGAAATCGCCGCCGCCATGCTCGCCCGCGATCGCCTGGACCATCTCGGCCTGTTCGACCACACCGGCCTCGGTGCCGTGGAATTCGAAGAACAGGGTCGGCTGCACCGGGTTGTCGAGCTTGGAATAGGCGTTGACCGCCTTCACCGACAGCTCGTCGAGCAGTTCGACGCGGGCGACCGGAATGCCCATCTGGATGGTCTGGATCACCGTGCGCACGGCGCCTTCCAGGGTCTCGAACGGGCAGACCGCCGCCGAGATCGCCTCGGGCACGCCATAGAGCCGGAGCGTGACCTCGGTGATCACGCAAAGCGTGCCTTCCGAGCCCACGAACAGCCGGGTGAGATCATAGCCGGCCGAGGATTTGCGGGCGCGGCGCGCGGTCTTGACGATCCGCCCGTCGGGCATGACCACGGTCAGCGACAGCACGTTCTCGCGCATCGTGCCATAGCGCACCGCATTGGTGCCCGAGGCGCGGGTCGCGGCCATGCCGCCCAGCGACGCATCGGCGCCGGGGTCGATCGGGAAGAACAGCCCCGTGGTCTTCAGATGCTCGTTCAGCTGCTTGCGGGTGACGCCGGCCTGGACGGTGACGTCCAGATCGTCGGTCGATACCCGCAGGATCTGGTTCATCCGGCTGACATCGATGCACACCCCGCCGCGGGTGGCGGCAACGCCGCCTTCCAGCGAGGTGCCGGTGCCGAAGGGGATGATCGGCACGGCATGGGCGGCGCACAGCTTCACCACCTCGGCCACTTCTTCGGTGGTCTCGGGGAAGACCACCACATCGGGCGCCTCGACATCGTGATAGCTCTCGTCGCGGCCATGCTGTTCGCGCACCGCCTGGGCGGTGGAGACGCGGTCACCGAGAAGCTGCACGAGGGCCGCGACGAAATCGTCGTCGACGGCAGCGGCGACGGGCCGGGCAGGGGCGGACGGGGCGGGGGCGGCGAGGGCCATGGCACGGATCTCCGGAAAGATGTCGATCACCGGTATCGGGGCCTCCGCATCCGGTGTTTGATGCACAGATTGTCCCCGTCAGCCGCGAACGCCAACCCTTTTCGCGCCGGCCCCGGCGGTGTCGCGGCGTCGCAGCCGGCGCTTCGGCCTGTCCGCGGGCCGGGCGGCACGATATGTTGGTGCGGATGCCGTGTTATGGATCGGCCAGACGAGGCAAATGCTCCCGATGACCCGCCAGACCGACCGTTGCCCTCTTATCCGCCGCAGCCTGATCGTCTCGCTGCTGGCCCTCGCCGCCGTGGTCGGCGCCGATACCGGCCCCGCCCGTGCCGGTTGCAGCGATCCCGGCCGGCCAGGGGTGAACTGGGTCGGCTGCTTCTTCGACGGCCGGCCGATGCAGGGCATGTCGCTGACCGGCGGCCGGCTGCGCGATGCCTCGTTCACCCGCGCCGACGTCACCGGCACCGATTTCTCGGGCGCGGATCTGCGCGGCGCGAAATTCGTCTCGGGCAAGGCCGAAGAGGCGATCTTCGCCGAGGCCGATCTGCAGAGCGCCGATTTCACCCGCTCCAAGGCCGCCCGGGCGGATTTCACCGGCGCCGATCTGCGCCGGGCCCGCTTCTACCGCGCCGATCTGCGCGGCGCCGATTTCACCGGTGCCAATCTGACCGGCGCCGATCTCTATGATGCCGATCTGGAAGGGGCCGTCTGGGTCGACGGCACCACGCGCTGCGCCGAAGGGAGTGTCGGGCAATGCCGCTGACGCTGCGTCGCCACCATCTGGCCGCCGTCGCGGCCGCCATTCTGCTTGCCGCCACCGCTGTGCCGGCGGCGGCCGGAACCGTTACCCTCCGCTTCGTCCAGACCAACGATATCGACCGGATGGACGAGAAGGACGGCCGCGGCGGCTTTGCCCGGGTCAAGGCGGTGCTCGACCGGGTGCGGCAGGAAGGCCCGGCCTTCTTCATCCATGCCGGCGACACCATTTCGCCCTCGCTGCTCTCTGGCCTCGATCAGGGGCGGCATATCATCGACATCCTGAACCACATGCCCCCCGATGTGATGGTGCCGGGCAATCACGAGTTCGATTTCGGCGCCGAGGTCTTCCGCGCCCGCATGGCCGAGGCCCGCTTCGACGTCGTCGCCTCCAACATCCACGAGCCCGACGGCAGCCAGCCGGCCCATACGCTGCCCGCCAAAATCGTCGAGCAGGACGGCATCCGCATCGGCTTCTACGGGCTCACCACCGAATCGACCCGGGTCGTGGCCAGGCGCAGCGCCATCACCTTCGGCGCCAGCCTGGATGCCGGCCGTGCCGCCGCCCGGCAGCTGCGCGAGGCCGGCGCCGATTTCGTGGTCGCCGTGGCCCATACGCCCCTCGACATCGACATGCGTCTGGTGCGCGACGGCGGCACCGATCTGATCCTCTCGGGCCATGACGAGCATCTGCTGGTCTTCCATGATGGCCGCGTCGCCCTCGCCGAAAGCGGATCGGAAGGCGATCATGTGGTCGTCACCCGCATCGACATCGAAAAGACCGCCGACCGCCTGAGCTGGCGCCCGCGATTCGAGATCGTCGACACGGGCGAGGTGGCGCCCGATCCCGACATCGCCGCCCTGGTCGCCCGATATGGGCAGAGCCTGGGGGCTGCGTTGGACGAGCCGGTGGCGACGCTGGCCACAGCCCTCGACAGCCGCCGGGCCACCGTGCGCGGGCGGGAGGCGGCGATCGGCAATCTGATCACCGATGCGATGCGTGCGGCGGTGGGGGCCGAGGTGGCGATGATCAATGGCGGCGGCATCCGCGCCGACCGGATCTACGAGCCCGGCACCCGCATCACCCGCCGCGACATGCTGTCGGAACTGCCCTTCGGCAACCGGACGCTCAAGCTGGAAGTGACCGGCGCCGAGCTGCACAAGGCGCTGGAAAACGGCCTCTCGGGCCTGGACGAGCTGGCCGGCCGCTTCCCGCAGGTATCGGGCATGACCCTGACCGTCGATCCCGCCCAGCCGCCCGGCGCCCGGCTTCAGGAGGTGATGATCGGCGGTGAGCCGCTCGACCCCGACCGGCTCTACCAGCTGGCCACCACCGATTACGTCGCCGGCGCCGGCGACGGCTACGGCGCCTTCGCCACCGCCCGTACCGTGATCGGCCTGTCGGATTCCCAGCTCACCGCCAACCAGGTGATCGACCACCTGGCCCGCAGCGGCGAGGCCGCGCCGGCGGTGGAGGGGCGGATCCGGTTCGTGGCGGAGCAGGTTCCTCGGGCAGATGCAGGGGAGTGACCGACAAGATGGTGACCGGCAAGATGTCGTCGCCTGCGATCTGACCGAAACGTCGGTTGTATGTGTCAGACGCCGGTCCGCCGGCGGTATCGACGGATGGTGTCCGACAGGCGATCCTCGAGCGGCTGCGGGTCGGTGAGCGCCCGAACAAAGGCTTCGCTGTCACGCACCGAAAGATCAATGCGGCGCTCGTCGTCGGCACTGCTGTCGGGCATGGGTGTCTGAGAGTGCATGGTCAGGCGCTCCTTCTACCCTTGAGAGGGTAAGGCCGGCATCCTGACCCCGCAAGCCGATCAATACAGATCATTCCTCACCGCCCGCTCATACTCCGCATCCACCCGCCCGGCATCGGCGTCGGAGCCGCCGGTCATGGCGGCTTTCATCCGGCCGACCGAGGGCAGGGTGCCGCGGTCGATGCGGGCCTCGGGTTGCCAGAGGCGGGCGCGGTTGATGGCCTTGCCGCAGTGGAACAGCACCTCGTCGATCGCGACCACGATCGCGGTTTTGGGGGTCTTCGCCCCTTCCGTCAGCTGCGCCAGAAGCCTGGCCTCGCGAGAGATCCGGCCGCGGCCGTTGATGCGCAGGAAGACCTCCAGCCCCGGAAACAGGAACAGCATGGCCATGCGGTCGTCCTCGACCAGGTTGCGCAGGGTCTCGATCCGGTTGTTGCCGGGCCAGTCGGCGAAGGCGACATGCTGCGGGTCGATCACCTTCACGAAACCCTCAGGGCCGCCGCGGGGTGAGGCGTCGAGGCCCTGCGCGCGCCCGCTGGCCAGGCAGAAGAACGTCGCCCGGGCGATATAGTCTTCATGGAAAGGGATCAGATGGGGCATCACGCCCTTCTGGATCGCTTCGGACGGCGGATCATAGAGCTGGTCGAGATCGGTCGGGGTGATGTCGGACATGGGGTTTGCCTCCCGCATTCGGATGGATCCGTTCTACGCCATACGGCCTGGCGCTGCTAATCTATCGGCGCCAATCGATAGCAGGATGGCGCCATGTCCCATGCACCAGAGACGATCGGCCATGCCCTCGACGGACCGGAGGTCGCAGCCTTCACGGTTGAGCTGAAGCGTGAATTCGACACAGAGGCCCATCGTCACCCCCGCGGCCAGATGATCGGCTGCAGCCGCGGGGTCGTCACCGTGCTGACCGATCAGGGCGCCTGGCTGGTGCCGGCCGGCCACGGCATCTGGCTGCCGCCCTGGCAGTTGCATGGCGGGCGAAGCTTCGGGCCGGGCGCCGGGTGGACCGCCTATATCCGCCCCGATCGCTGCACGGAGCTTCCGTCCACCCCCCGCACGGTGCGCGTGCCGGGCCTGCTGCGCGAGGCGGTCCTGCGGGCTGCAACCTGGCAGGACGGTCGGATGGATGCGGCGCGCACGCGGATCACCGGGCTGATCCTGGACGAGATCAGGGGGCTTCCCGCCGAAGATTTCGGCCTGCCCATGCCGGTGGAGCCGCGCCTTCAGCGGATCGCACAGGCGATCCTGGAAGATCCGGCCGACGGCCGCAGCCTTGAGGGCTGGGCCGGCTGGGCGGGCCTCACCCCGCGCACGCTCAGCCGCCGGTTTCCGCGCGAAACCGGCCTCAGCTTCACCGACTGGCGCCATCGCGCCCGGATGATGCGCGCGCTGGAAATGCTCGCCGAGGGCGCCTCGGTCACCGCCATCGCCTTCGACCTCGGCTATGCCAGCGTCAGCGGCTTCATCGCCCGGTTCCGCCAGAGCTTCGGCGTGACGCCGGCGGCGCATCCGATCGTTCCCGGCTTGCAGAGGCCCGTCCGACCGGATACCTAACCCCAGAGACAGACAGCCTGGTCTTGGCAACATTTCTTCAGGGCGGGAACGGTTCCGTGAATCTCCTGTTCGCGCATATCGGGCGCGACCATGGCGTCATCGACGGCCGGCGGTCGGCGGCGGCGGTGTCCGCCTCCGGGCTGATCATCCGTCGGCACCATGACGACGGTATTGCCCTGCTGCTCCAGGCCGGGGCGGCCGGGCCGTCGTCGCGTCCCCCGCGGCCCCTGCCGTGCCGGCCGGGACCGGACGGCAGTGTGACCCTGTTCGACGGTGCCCTGTACAATGCCGCCGAACTCGCCGCCACGCTCGACCATCCGGCCGGAACGGAGGCGGCCGCCCTTGCCGCGACCGCACTCGCCCGGCGGGGAGAGGCGGCCCCCGCCGCCTGGGTGGGGGATTTCGCGGCCATCCGTTGGCACCCGGCGCGCCGGGTGCTGATCGCGGCGATCGATCAGATGGGCGGGCGACCGCTGTTCTATTGCTGCCGCCCGGACGGCATCCTGCTCGCCTCCCGGATCGACACGCTTCTGGCCCATCCCGCCGTTCCCCGGGGGCTGGATCCGGAGATTCTGGGGCTGACGCTGGTGGCGGCCGCCCATCGCCGCCCCAATCGCACCGTGCACACCGCGATCGACATGCTGCCGCCGGGGCATGGGCTCACCTGGTCCGACGGTCGTCTGCGGCTCTGGCGGTACTGGCAGCCCGATCCCACCCGCCGGATCCGGTTCCGGCGGGATGACGAGTATGTCGAGGCGGCCCGCCATCTGCTGGAACAGGCGGTCGCCTGTCGTCTGCCGGCCGGTGACGAACCGTTGCTCTGCCATCTGACGGCCGGGCTCGATTCCACTGCGGTGGCCACGACGGCGGCCCGGCTGCGGGATCCCGCGCCCCTGCACACGGTGACCCTGCGCCCGCAGCCCATGGCGGTTTTGCCCGAGGCGCCCGGGCTGATCCAGGACGAGTGGGACGGCGCCCGGCTGGTGCCGCCGCTTTATCCGAACATGGTGCCGCATCATCTGGTGGCGCCGGTGCCGACGGAAGCGGATGAAGATCCGGGCGGGCGTTTCCATCGCCGCGACTGGCCGATGAGCTGGCTGTTTTCGGACGGGCTCTACCATCCGGCCCCCGATCTGGCGCGCGATCTGGGCGCGCGGGTGGTGCTGACGGGCGAGGGCGGCAATCTGTCGCTCAGCTGGGACGGCCGTCTTGCCATGGCCGATCAGCTTCGTCACCTGCGCCTCCGGGGCCTGGCCACGAACCTGGCCGGGCGGGCACGCCAGGGCAAATCACCGCTCCGGGAATTTCTTGGATGGGCGCTGCTGCCGGCGCTGCCGCCCGAACTGCGGCTTGCCGTGAAGCGCCTTCGGGGGCGTCCGGAGCTGTGGCGTGAACGCAGCGCCCTTGCCCCGTCCCTCGGCGAACGGCTCGCAGAGGGACGTCTCACCCGCCATGCGCCGCGGCGCAGCGCCTCGCGCGATGCCGATATGCGGATCGAGCTGATCGAGAAGAACACCTTCCTGAAGCTCGCGCATTCCGGCCATATGTGGGCCGATCCGGCCGATCGGCGCCATCCGCTCACCGATGTCCGGCTGGTCGATTTCTGCCTGGGGCTGCCCGCGGGGCAGTATCTGAACCGGGGCCGCGACCGCTGGCTCGCCCGACGGGTGCTGGCCGGTCGTGTGCCGCAGGCGGTGCTCGACGAGCGCCGGACGGGCCGGGAGAATGCCGACTGGTTCCAGCGGATGACCATCCGGCGCGACTGGATGATGGCGGAGATCGAACGCTGCGAGGCGTCGCCGCTCGCCCGCGAGGTGCTCGACCTGCCCAGGATCCGGCGGCTGATCGAGGCCTGGCCCGCAGATGCAACGCCGGCCTCCCGGCCCGAGACCATGCTGCCCCTGCTGCATGCCGTCGGGCGCGGGCTGCGTGTCGGGCAGTTCATCTATCGGGCCGAGGGCGGCAATGGCTGAGGCACATCATGTCCGGGCGGCGGTGCTGTTGCCCGTTCACGGCGCCGATTGCACTGTGTATTGTCTGCACATAAATCATCACCATTGAGGAGTAGCCGGCAATGACCGATCGAAACGATGAGCCTTCTGACAGTGGCAATATGACCTCGGCGGCCTGGTCGACGCCAAGGCTGACGGTCGTGCCGATCCATGATCAGACCGAGGGGGGCGGCAGCCAGGTGACGGAAGGTCTCGTCACCCGCAATATGAGTTGACCGCCGGATGGGAGCTGCCCGAGCGGGCGCTTATCACCCGCGACGGCCGGCGTCTGCGCCTCAGATCCGCCAGCTGGCCGGTTGACGGCCGCTGGTCGTTCCGTACGGCACTGCACCAGGCGCGGGATGCGGATGCGCCCCTCCGGGATCTGCCCTTCCGGGATGTGTCGCTGGAGGATCCGTCCCTGGCGGCCGGACCGTCTCCGGCCGCCAGCCTGCCGCTGACGGCCGGGATCTTCCATGCCTCGCGCTGCGGCTCGACCCTGGTCGCCAACATGCTGGGCGGGATCGGCGGCGTGCAGATCGCCGACGAGCCGGAAGCGCTGCTCGATCTGATGGGGCCGTTCTGGACACCGGTTCCGGCCGGCGTCAGGCAGGATGATCTGCGCCTTGTGCTCGCCCTGCTCGGGCGCCCGATGATGCCCGAGGCCCGGCATTTCATGGTGAAGTTCTCGTGCATCGGGCTGGATCGCCTCGACGAGCTGGAGACGGTCGCCCCTCGGATGCGCAAGGTCTTCGTGATGCGGGATCCGCTGGAGATTCTGGTCTCGAACCTGCGTCTGCGGCCCGGCTGGTCGCTCTCGTTTCACAACCCGATGCGTCGGGCCTTCAGCCTGGGCATGCGGCCGACTGCCGCCGCCGATATGGCCATGGAGACGTTCATCGCCGCCGTCCTCGGGCGGGCGCTGTCTCTGGCGGCGGACAGGATCGCCGCCGCGCCGGCCGGGTGGCTGCTGGTCGACCATGCCGAGCTGCCGGGGGCGGTGATCGACCGCATCCTGCCCTGGCTCGGGATCCGGCCGACCCCGGACGAAATCGCCGGGATGGAGCGCGAGGCGCGGCTCTATTCGAAGGGCCGCGGCGACCGCCAGGCCTTCGTTCCCGATGGTGAGCGCAAGCGTCGTGAGGCCTCCGCCGCCGAGATCGCCCTCTGTGAGCGCTGGATGCGCGAACCGCACGACCGGCTTCGGACACTCTGGCGGATGCAGCCCCGGTCAGGCACCTCTCCACACCCCCAGGTCGACACCCCCGAGGCCGACAACCTCAAGGCGCACGCCTTGCAGACGCACCGCCGAGGGTATAGGTAAGGCAGGCGTGCCGATGGCTGTCGTCGCGGCCGCGTTTCGGTTATGTTCCAGTGAACCCGGAACCCCGCGTCCAGACCAAGAGAGCCGGCCCCTCCGATGTCCGATCCGTTCAGCCTGCCGGAAGCCTCGGTGCCGCAGCATCCTGCGCGCGGTGCCGGTGCGTCCCATGCCCATGCCTATCTAGACGGGCTGAATGCCGAGCAGCGGGCCGCGGTGGAGGCGCTGGACGGGCCGGTTCTGGTGCTGGCCGGCGCCGGCACCGGCAAGACCCGGGTGCTGACCACAAGGCTGGCGCATCTGGTGGATACCGGCCGCGCCCGGCCCTGGCAGATTCTGGCGGTCACCTTCACCAACAAGGCCGCGCGCGAAATGCGCGAGCGGGTGGGGCGGCTGATCGGCGCGGAAGAAAGCGGGCTCTGGTTCGGCACCTTCCATTCGCTGTGTGCCCGCATTCTGCGCCGGCATGCCGAACTGGTCGGGCTTACCTCCACCTTCACCATTCTGGACACCGATGATCAGGTGCGGCTGGCGAAGCAGGTGATCCAGGCGGCCGGCGTCGACGAGAAGCGCTGGCCGCCCAAGGTGCTGGTCGGCGCCATCCAGCGCTGGAAGGACAAGGGCTGGCAGCCGGGCCAGGTGCCGGGGGCCGAGGCGCACGAGCTGGCCCGCGGCCGCGGCGCCGATCTCTACGCCGCCTATCAGAAACGGCTGAAAGAGCTGAACGCCGCCGATTTCGGCGATCTGCTGATGGAATGCATCCGGCTGTTCCGCGAACATCCCGACGTGCTGGCCGACTGGCAGCGCCGCTTTCGCTACATCCTGGTCGACGAGTATCAGGACACCAATGTCGCCCAGTATCTGTGGCTGCGCCTGCTGGCCCAGGCCCATCACAACATCTGCTGCGTGGGTGATGACGACCAGTCGATCTATTCCTGGCGCGGTGCCGAGGTCGGCAACATCCTGCGCTTCGAAAAGGATTTCCCCGAGGCGACGGTGATCCGGCTGGAGCGCAATTACCGCTCCACCGGCCATATCCTGGCCGCCGCCGGCGCCGTGATCGCCAACAATGAAGAGCGGCTGGGCAAGACGCTCTGGACCGATGACGGCGAGGGCGAGAAGGTCCGGGTCCAGGGCTGCTGGGATGGCGACGAGGAAGCCCGCTTCGTCTCGGACGTGATCGAGCATCTGCGTGCCCAGGGCATGTCGCTTTCCGACATGGCGGTGCTGGTCCGCGCCGGCCATCAGACCCGCGCTTTCGAAGACCGCTTCGTGACCATCGGCCTGCCCTATCGGGTGGTGGGGGGCCTGCGCTTCTTCGAGCGGGCGGAGGTGCGCGACGCGCTCGCCTATATGCGGCTGACCATCACGCCTGCCGACGATCTGGCGTTTGAGCGGGTGGTGAACGTGCCGAAGCGCGGGCTGGGCGACACCTCGGTTCAGGCCGTGGCGGTGGCGGCACGGGCGGCCGGGCTGCCGATGCTGGTGGCGGCGGCCGATCCGGTGGTGGTCGGCGGCCTGCGGCCCAAGGCGCGTGCGGCGCTGGCCGATTTCACCCGCATGATCGCCGGCTGGCGCGAGGCCCTGTCGCACGAGCCTCATGGCGAGGTGGTCCGGCAGATGCTGGATGAAAGCGGCCTGACCGGCATGTGGCAGACCGAGAAGACGCCCGAGGCCCAGGGCCGGCTCGACAACCTGAAGGAACTGGTGCGCACGGTCGAGGAATTCGACAGCCTGCCGGCCTTCCTGGAACATGTCTCGCTGGTGATGGACACCGATACCCGCGCCGGCGAGGACATGGTCAGCATCATGACCCTGCACGGCGCCAAGGGCCTGGAATTCGACACCGTCTTTCTGCCCGGCTGGGAGGAGGGCGTCTTCCCCCATGAACGCGCGCTGGAGGAAAGCGGCCGCGACGGGCTGGAAGAGGAACGCCGGCTGGCCTATGTGGGCATCACCCGCGCCCGCCGCCGGGCGGTGATCAGCTTCGCGGCCAACCGCCGGGTCTACAACCAGTGGCTGTCGGCCGTTCCCTCGCGCTTCGTGGAAGAACTGCCGGCCGAGCATGTCGAACTCTCGGGCCAGACCGGGGTCTATGGCGGCAACCGCGCCGCCGGCTGGCAGCCGGCCGGGCGGCGTGCCGACCCTTACGCCCAGACCAGCCCCTACGCCCAGACCGAGGTCTATGACCGTGCGACCCGGCTGGCCGACGACGTCACCACCCGGACCATCGACGGCACGGCGGTCAGGGTGGAACGGGGCGGCATGTCGGTGGCGCCCCGGCGCCCCGGCCCCTCCAGCGGCCGCACCCCGGGACAGGCGGCCGCGGCGGCCAGGGCCGCAGATACGTCGTCCTTCAAGATCGGCATGCGGGTGTCGCATGCCAAATATGGCACCGGCTTCATCGAACGCATCGAAGGCGACAAGCTGCAGGTGGTGTTCGACGGGGTCGGCCGGAAGAAAGTGATCGATCGCTTTGTCGAGCCCGTCTGATCCCGCCCGCCTGGTCTGGCGGCTGACCCTGGAGGTTCCGGGTCTGGAGCATGTGTCCGCGGTCGAGACCGCGCTGGAGCCCTTCGTCGAAAGCCTCACCAGTTTCGAGGTGATCGAGGACGGTTTGTGGTGGCGTGTCACCGGCTATGCCCGCGGCCCCCGGCCCGACATGGCCGAAATCGGCACCCGCATTTCGTTGACCGCGGCCGCCGAAGGCATCGCGCTCGAGACGCCCGTGCTCGACCAGATCGAGGATCGCGACTGGGCGAGCGACGTGCTGAAAAGCTTCGTGCCCATCCATGCCGGGCGGTTCGTGGTCCATGGCAGCCATCTGGACGCGGCTGAGGTGGTTCGCCCGGGGGCGATCGGCATCGTGGTCGATGCCGGCCAGGCCTTCGGTTCGGGCGAGCACGGCACCACCCGCGGCTGCCTGACCATGGTCGATCACCTGGCCCGGCGCGGCAAGCCGGTCGGCCGGGTTCTGGACATGGGCTGCGGCACGGGCGTGCTCGCCATCGCTGCGGCGCAGCGTTTCAACCCGCGCCGGCTGCGCCGCCGGGTGCTGGCGGTCGACAATGATCCGCGCTCGGTTGCGGTGACGGCCGAGAACATCCACATCAACCATGTTCGCGACCGGGTGATCCCGCTGATCTCGGAAGGCTTCCGCCGGCCCGAGGTCATGGCCCACGGCCCCTACGACCTGATCCTCGCCAATATCCTGGCCCGGCCGCTGGCGCGGATGGCGCCGGTGGTGGTGCGGCATCTGGCGCCGGGCGGCCGGCTGGTGCTGTCGGGGTTGACCCCCCGCCAGGACAGCTGGGTGCTGAACGCCTATCGCCGTCGCGGCCTGGTGCTGGACAAGCGTCTGGTGCTCGACGGCTGGACGACGCTGATGATGCGGCGGGCGCCCCGCCGTCAGGACTGAACCGCCCTTACCTCCTGATGAGGCCTGACCCGATGACCGCTTCCACCCCGGACGGAACCGCTGCCCCGATCTCTGCGTCGCAGGACGGCGACGCGCTTGCCCGGCGGCTTGCCGCCCGGGGCGCACGGGTGGGGGCGGCCGGGCTTGACGCCCTGCTGGCCGGCATCGATGCCGCGGCATCGCCCGCCGGCGACCTGCGCTGGGTGGATCTGGTTCTGGGCCGCGGCCCGCATGATCCGGACCTGGTCGCGGCGCTGGTCGCCCGCCGGGCCGAGGTTGCGGCCCGCCAGGAAGACGGGCTCTGGGACGAGGCGCCGGACACGGCCGGCCGGGTGGCGCGGCTGCGGCTGCGGCTGGCGGCGGCGGGGGTCGACGGCTTCATCGTGCCGCGCGCCGACGAGCATCAGGGCGAATACGTGCCGCGCGCGGCCGAGCGGCTGGCCTGGATCACCGGTTTCCACGGCTCGGCCGGGACCGCGGTCATCCTGAAGGACCGGGCCGCCATCTTCGTCGACGGCCGCTATACCATCCAGGCCGAGCAGGAGGTCGACGGCCGGGTGTTCGAGCGCTGCCATGTGGTGGAGCGCACGCCGATCGCCTGGATCGCCGAGACCGCCGGGCGCGGTGCGCGGATCGGCTATGATCCGCGGCTGCACACCCCGGCCGAGATTTCGCGCTGGCAGCGCGTGCTGGCGCGTGCGGGCGTCGAGCTGGCGGCGCTGGAGGGCAACCCGCTGGATGCCATCTGGAACGGCCGTGCCGCCATGCCGCTCGCCCCCGTGGTGCCCCATGACGAGGCCTTTGCGGGCGAGAGCGTGGCCTCCAAGCGCAGGCGCATCGGCGAGGCGATCGCCGCCGCCGGCGCCGATGCCTATCTGATCACCATGCCCGAGGAACTGGCCTGGCTGCTCAATATCCGCGGCGCCGACGTGCCCTGCACGCCGCTGCCGCTGGGCTTCGGCCTGATCGCCAGCGACGGCGAGGCGCAGATCTTCATCGACCGCCGCAAGCTGACGCCCGAGGTGATCGACCATCTGGCGGGCGAGGCGCGGGTTGCCGGCGTCGAGGCGCTGGGGGCGGCACTCGACGACTGTGCCGGTCGCCGGGTGCTGATCGACCCCACTACCGCCAATGTCTGGGCCGATCACCGGCTGAAGCAGGCAGGGGCCACGGTGGTGGAGGGCAACTCGCCGGTCTCGCTGCCCAAGGCGCGCAAGAATGCGGTGGAGCTGGCGGGCACGCGGGCGGCGCATCTGCGCGATGCCGGCGCGCTGGTCACCTTCCTGGCCTGGATCGCGGCCGAGGCGCCCAAAGGCCATCTGACCGAGCTTGACGCCGCGGCCGAACTCGGCCGGTTGCGCGCCGGGCTCGATCACTACCGGGGCATGAGTTTCGAGACCATCTCGGCCTCGGGGCCCCATGCCGCCATGGCCCATTACCGGGTGAATGAGCGCAGCAACCGGCGGCTGGAGCCGGGGCAGATCTATCTGGTCGACAGCGGCGGCCAGTATCTGGACGGCACCACCGACGTCACCCGCACCGTGGCGGTGGGCGATCTGCCGGCAGAGGTGGCGGAGGCCTTCACCCGGGTGCTGAAGGGCCATATCGCGGTGGCGGTGGCGCGTTTCCCGGCCGGCACCACCGGTGCCCAGCTCGACGTGCTGGCCCGGCGCGATCTCTGGGCGGCGGGGCTGGATTTCGATCACGGCACCGGCCATGGCGTCGGCAGCTATCTGTCGGTGCATGAAGGCCCGCAGCGGATTTCCAAACTGTCGACCCAGCCGCTGGAGCCGGGGATGATCCTGTCCGACGAGCCGGGCTATTACGAGCCCGGCCGCTACGGCATCCGGATCGAAAACCTGCTGGTGGTGCGGGACGAGGGCACCGGCTTCGCCGGCCGGCGCTTCCTGGGTTTCGAGACCCTGACGCTGGCCCCCATCGACCGCAGCCTGATCCGGGTGGACATGCTGACCGCCGATGAAATCGCCTGGGTCGATGCCTATCACGCGCGGGTGCTGGCCGAGGTCTCGCCCCTGGTCGACGACGGCGTCAGGGGCTGGCTTGCCCGGGTGACCCGGCCGCTCGCCGCCGGCTGATCCGGCGGCGGCAGGCAGGCTGATCCCGGATCAGCGCTTTGGCGTCTTGTCCGGGTCGTCGAAGGACAGCCGCTTGCGGTCCAGCTCGCGCTCGGCACGGCTCCGCTCCGCATCGCGCAGATCGCGCTGAAGGCGGCTCTGCCCGAAACGGGCGCGGTTCTCGGCCGCCCGGGCTTCCTTGGCCGCGCGCTCGCGCTGCTTGCGCACGGCATTGAGGTTGATGACGTCACCCATGGCCGACGTCTCCTCCGGCAGGTCTGCCGCGGACATCGCCGGTCACGGGCAGAGTTGCCCATGGGCGCGGCCCCGGCTAGGGTCAATGACGCCGCAAGGGCGGCGCTGCCGGCAGGGGCCGGCGGGAAGAGAATCTAGGGCGCGGACCGCCATCCTGCGAGGGGCATTCTGAGGGGGATGTCCGGCAGGAATGCGGCCGCAGGCCCGACCGGACCGCCGGAAAGGCCGGCCGGAACGCCAGAGGGAACGGAGAGGCGATGTCGTTCGCCCGTATCGCGATCACGACCGGTGTGATCGTCGTGGCCGGATTGGCCGCGGCGGGGGTTGCCGGTGCCGTCTGGCTGCCGGGCCGGGATCTGCGCGAGGTCTCGCCGGCCACGGCCCAGAGCGTCGTCGGCCGGCTGGCCGATGCCACCGGCGCCCGGGTATCGGTGGCCGGGCCGATCACGCTCCGGCTTTTCCCCATGCCGGAACTGGGCCTCGACGAGGTGCTGATCGGCGACGATCCGCAAACCGCCTTTGCCACCGATCATCTCTCGATGGGGCTGGGCTTCGGCGATCTTCTGGGCGGCGGGCTCAGCCCCCGACGGGTGGTGCTCGACGGGCCGCGCCTCGCCCTCGAAGAAGGGCCCGAAGCGGGGGCAAAACCGACGACGGCGGCGGCGTCCGCGGCCGCCTTTCTGATTGCGGGCGCGCCCGACCTCACCATTCGCAACGGCATTCTGGATCTCGGCCTCGGCGGCGGGCGGCGGGTGCTGCTCGACGGGGTGGAGGCGGAAAGCCAGGCGCTCACCGGGGGCGGGCGGGAACTCGCCGGGCGGATGTCGGCGGGCGGCGTGCCCATCCTGCTGGAGATGCGTCTGGGCGCGGCCGATCGCGAGGGCGTGCGCGCCGTCGCCGGCCGCGCCACGCTCACCGCCGGCGGCGCCGCGGTCACCTATGACGGCCGGATCCTGCCCGGCGGTTTCGATGGCAGCATCGATCTCAGGGCCGGGGATGCCGGCGTGCTGGCCGGGCTGGTTTCCGACGTGTCGGGTGCCACCACCCCGCCGCCGGTGCCCTTCGGCCTGCCGCTGCGTCTGACTGGCGCGCTCAAGGTCGATCAGGCCGGCGCCCGGTTGACCCGCGCGGAAATGAGCCTGGGCGACAGCCGGGCCGAGGGAGAGCTTGCCTGGGCGCCCGACGGCATGGCCGGCGGCGTCACCGCCCGTATCGATCTGGGCCGCTTCGATGCCGGCCCCTGGATCGAGGCCGCCTCGGCCCCCGGGGCCGCGGCGGCCCTGCTCGGCGCGCTGCCGGCCAGCCTGGACCTTTCGGCTGCCTCTGTCGCAACCGGGATGGCGGCCCTGCCGGCGCTCTCCGATCTCGCCGTCACGCTGAAGCGTGATCCGCGCACCGGCGGCGATGTGCTGATGCCGGCCTTCTCTGTCGAAAGCCCGGCCGGCGCCACCCGGCTGGATGCCGAGGGGCGCGTGGGCCAGCGGGCCGGCGGGCTCGGCTTCGACGGCATCATGACGCTCGAAGCCCGCTCGGTCTCGGGCCTGATCGCGGCCTTCAACGGCGGCGAGCAGCCGGGCGTGGCCCCGGGCCGGCTGGGCCGGCTCGCGCTCAGGGCCACGGCGGCACTGGCCCCCGGCGGGCTGGGCCTCACCGATCTTTCGGGCACCTTCGACGGCGCCGAGGTGTCGGGCGGGCTGTCGGTGGCCTGGGGCGGGCCCGATCAGGCCTGGCGCCTGGGCGGCCGGGTCGCCTTCGACCGGCTCAACCTCGATGCCTATCTGACCGGTCGCGACGCGGTGGCAGAGGCCGACCGTATCGCGCTCCGCGGCCTGCCGGCCCATGGCGGCGGCCGGCTGCGTCTGGAAGCGGGCGAGGCGGTGTGGCGCGGCGATGCCGTGCGCGATGTCCGCGTCGACGTCACCTTCGACGACCGCATGGCCGAAGGCGTGGTCCGCCACGCCGACCGCGCCGCCGCCACCACACCCTTCCTGCCCCGCGGCGCCTCCTGAGCCCCGACAGACAAAACGGCCGCAGCCGGTTTCCCGACTGCCGCCGTTTCGTGCGTCGTCCGTCTTCATACCCCGGTGCCGCTCAGCGGCACCCAGCCGCCATTGAGGCGGCGGCCAAGGCCGCGGTAGCGGCCGCCCGGCGAGGGTCAAACCGACTCCCGCCATTGAGGCGGCGGCCAAGGCCGCGGTAGCGGCCGCTTGGGCCGAGGGGCTGAAAAAGACCTCAGATATCGCGCCACGCGACCGGGCGGCCGCCGGCGTCGTTCACCAGCTTGCCACCCTCGTCCTGGGCGGCGATGTAGCGGCCATGGCCGACATTCGAGCCGACATACAGGACCGGCTTCACCTTCTTGCCGTCGAAGGTCTTCTCAACCGCAGCAGCGCCGCGGTTCTTCGGGTTGTTCTTGCTGCCCATGGCACCATTTCCTCAAGGTACGGGCGCCCGCCTTGCGGCGTTCGCCACGCGGGCCGTGCCCGCTCTGACCGTATGCCCGGGACACGGCCACGCCCGCGGCGACCCCTTCCCGGCGGGGAAGAGGGCGGCAGGCGAGAACGGACCGGAACCGGTCGGGATACGGGCTCCCGCCGCCTGCTGACGGCGCGGCCCTGCTGTAACCCGCGATTTGTGCGTCAAACCGGGCCGAAGGTCAAGTGTCGAGCCCGGCATTGTCTGCATGGGTCGCGCCGTTGATCTTCAGCCTTGCGATGGCTCCGGCCGGCGCCGGCCGTCAGCGCTGGACAGGGGCATGGCCAGAGTGTCCAATGGTGGCATTGCCGCAACGCGGTGCGAGACGAAAATGTCGCAGTCGCCAGCCAAACCGCCGGCCCCCTTGCCGCGGGCCACGGATGGTGCGACGAATGGCGGCCCGGGGAGCCGGGGCGCATCCAGAAAAGCCGGAGGGTCGGACCGTGGTCCGGGCCGGCAGGGGCCGATCGACGGGATGGACCTTCGCATGACACGGGCAGGCAGCAGACGGGCGGGAGCGGTGGTTTTCGCGGCCATGGCGACGCTGTTGCTGGCGGCCTGCGCCAGCCCGGGCACCGGGCCGGCCCCGGATGTCCAGGTCGGCCGTACCTTCACCGGCAACTATCTGGCCGGGCGCTATGCCCAGACCCGTGACGATTTCACCGCCGCGGCCGCCTTCTATCGTGCAGCGCTCGATCAGGCGCCGCAGGACCCGGAGTTGCTGCGCCGCGCCATGCTGCTGACGGCGGGCGAGGGCAACATCCCCCAGGCGCTGGATTATGCAAAGCGCGTGCGCGCGCTGGAGCCGGCCGCCCCGTTCGCCGATCTGCTGCTGATCCTGGACCGCATCCAGGCGGGAGAGCTGATCGAGGCCGAGCGCATGGCCGACCGCATGGATCGCGGCGGCGTCAACGCGCTGCTCGCCCCCGTGGTCGATGCCTGGGTGCGTTTCGGCCGCGGCCGTTCGGGAGAGGCGGTCACCGCACTCGACCGGCTGGCCGGCACGCCGGCTTTCGCCACCTACCGCTATTACTATGCAGCACTGATCCACGATCTGGCCGGCCAGGATGCAGGCGCGCGGGCCAATTACGAGGTGGCGCTGTCGAGCGGCGGGCCGACGCCCGTGCGGCTGATCCAGTCCTACGCCTCGTATCTCGTCCGCACCGGCAACCGCGACCAGGCGGCCGATCTCTATCGCCAGCTTCTGCGCGATGCGCCCGAGAGCACGACGCTGCGCCAGGCGCTGGCGCGGATCGAGGCGGGCGAGGAACTGCCGCGGCTGGTGCCCGACTACAAGGCCGGCATCGCCGAGGCGCTTTACGGCGTGGCCGGTCTGCTGCTGCGCGATCAGGTGCTGGGGGCCGCCCTGTTCTACGGCCGGCTCGCCTTGTTCATGCGCCCCGATTTCGCCGATGCCCGCTATCTGGTGGGCGAGGTTTACGAGCGGGCCGGCGATCACCGCTCGGCGCTCGATGCCTTCCGCAAGATCGACGATGGCGGTGCCGTGGCCGAGGCGGCGGCGATCCGCATCGCCGACAATCTCGCAGCCTCGGGCGATATCGACGGGGCCGAGGCGCTGCTGGAAGAGCGGGTGGCCGCCGGCCAGAAGGATGCGGCGATCAGCCTGGCCGAACTCTATCGCCGGCAGGAACGCTGGGACGATGCCGCCCGCGCCTATAGCAGCGCGCTCGCCGCCCTGGTCGATCCCGGCCCCGAACACTGGGATCTGTTCTATGCCCGCGGCGTCGCCTATGAGCGCGCCGGCCGCTGGCCCGAGGCCGAGTCCGATTTCCTGAAAGCGCTGCAGCTGTCGCCCGATCAGCCGCTGGTGCTGAATTATCTGGGCTATTCCTGGGTCGAGAAGGGCATGCACCTGGACCGGGCCCGGGCGATGCTGGAAAAGGCGGTGACGCTGCGCCCGCGCGACGGTTTCATCGTCGACAGCCTGGGCTGGGCGCTGTTCCAGATGGGCGATTACGCAGGCGCCGTCGCCCGGCTGGAGCAGGCGGTCCTGCTGCAGCCCAACGACCCCACGATCAACGATCATCTGGGCGATGCCTATTGGCGGGTCGGGCGCGAGCGCGAGGCCCGCTTCCAGTGGAGCCATGCCCTGGTCTTCGACCCCGAGCCGAAACAGGCCGAGATCATCCGCGACAAGCTGGCTCGTGGCCTGCCGCCGGCGCCCGCGGGCAGCGTGATCCCCGTCGCGGCTCCCGCCCCCAAGTGACCGCCCCTCCGCAACTGATGCTCTCTACCCTGGCGCCTGCCAAGATCAACCTGCACCTGCACGTCACCGGCCGCCGGGATGACGGCTATCACCTGCTCGACAGCCTGGTGGTTTTCGCCGGGGCGGGAGACAGGGTGGCGGTCGATCCGCGTCCGGCGCCTGCGGGAACGCCCACCGGTTTCGACCTCGAAGGCCCCTTCGCCGCGGCACTCGGTGACACGGCGCCGGCCGACAATCTCGCCATGCGCGCCGCCACGGGGCTCGCCGCCCGGCTCGGCCGGCCGCTGCCGGCCCGGATCCGGCTCGACAAGCATCTGCCGGTCGCAAGCGGCATCGGCGGCGGCTCCAGCGATGCCGCAGCCGTGCTGCGCCTGCTGGGCCATGCCTGGGGCGCCGGGGCGGACGACCTTCAGGCCGTGGCCGAAGGCCTGGGAGCCGACGTACCGATGTGTGTCACCGCCACACCCTGCCGCGTGACCGGGGTGGGCGAGGTGGTCGCACCGCTTGACGTGCCGGCCGCGGCCGCCTTCGCAGGCCTGCACATCCTGCTGGTCAACCCGTTGGTGCCGCTGTCGACGCCGGCGGTGTTCCGCGCCCGCGCCGCCGCCGGCGCCGGCTTCACGCCCGCGGCCCGGCTGCCGGCCCCGGACACCGCCGATATCGGCGCATGGCTGGCGGCGCTCGGGGCGGCCGGCAACGACCTCTCGGGCGCCGCCCGCGGCCTGGTTCCCGAAATTCCCGAGGCAGAGGCGGCACTTGGCCGGCTGGCGGGGGCATGTTTCACGCGCATGTCCGGATCGGGCGCCACCTGCTTTGCGCTCTTCACCGAAGCCGCTGCCGCGGAAGCCGCCCGGAGCCTGATCTCGACAGCCCGCCCCGGCTGGTGGACGGCCACCGGCCCGCTGCTCGCCGGCCCGCCCGAAATCCGTGAAACCCCCGCCCGATCCGGTTGAAAGCCGTCCGGGTCCGTACTATGTTGCAGCCCGCGCGATGGGGCGTGGCCAAGCGGTAAGGCAACGGGTTTTGGTCCCGTGATCCCAGGTTCGAATCCTGGCGCCCCAGCCAGCGTCTCTATGCCGGCAGAACTGAGCTTTCTGCATATGATTGCGTTCTGCGTCGCCGCATTACAGGCCCGTCACATGATCCGGGTCGGAGACGACATTCGGACGTTCCGCAGGATTTTACTGATCAGAACGGCAGCCGGTACGCGGCGCGTGCACGGCCTTGCCCCGCTGCGCACACATACCGACGGCAGATTGCCATACCGGTAAACCGAGCGCATCGGAGCGGTTAAACATCTTGGGCAAGAAGGCACAGAGGCCTTTACACCTGCTGGTAACATCGTTGGTTTAATATTTACTTTCGGTATTTTAACTGTCGGATAATTCGCGCATCTGGATAAAAACAGATGGATCTACCGCTCCGACATGCGTAGTCTTTCATCTGCGCGCAAATGACCATAAAAAAACTACCGAAAATTGAACGGCATTCTCAACGGTAGTGCAATTTCGCCATTGATCCAAAGAGAGGTCAGCATGCTCAACGGTGATGACTTGCTTGCATGGGGAACAGCCCGTTTGGGTGTGAAACTGTCGGCGCTGGTGGCAAGTTGTACGCTTTGGGCCCATCCGAGAGTATTCCAGGAGCGCAGGAAGCTTGATCCGAACGGTGCTTGGTTTCCGAATACGCGCCGCGCCAGAAAGGATGAGGAACGAGGGAATGTCGTAAACGGCATCATTCTCGATGACAATTCGAAGGCCAATGCCGCCATCAAGAATGCGGTGTTCGGATCGGGCGTGATAGCTGAGCGCTATAGCGCCTGCCATATCTGGCCGAAATCCTGTTACGACCACCGCTATCACACCTGTATTGCCAATCTGGTGCTTCTTCCGGCGGCTCTTGCAAGCCTCACGGACCATGATCCGGAGGTTATCGCCTGTTTGAAGTACCGCTCTTTTGAGCTCTATGGCTGGCATCCGGCTGAGATGCCGCCACCCGAGAGGCCTGCCGGGTATCCGGATGGCTGGCTCGACCCGTCTTTTGTTTCCTCAAAAATGTGCAAAGATGTTCCGGGCCCTCAAAAGCCGGCCGCTAAGATGTCGTATGAACATGGAAAACAAAATATCGATGATAATTTCATTGTCAATGCCCTGAGATCAATTATAGAGAATTTTGATGATCATTACGAGAAGGTTAGCCGACGGAAATTTCGCGAAATTGACGGAGACCATAGAATAGTTGCTCTCGGTTCAAGCGAAAATGGCACAGGTTTTTATGTTTTTGATGTTTATGACGATCAAATAAATTTCTGCAAATATGCTCCAAGTGTGCTTATGTTATTTTTCTATAAAAGTAAATATCTATATTTCATGCGAAATCCATTTGATTGCATGCCGTTGAAAAATTTAAGATCTAATGAAAATCCCAAAAATGGTAAAATATATCGCCGCCTTATGTTTGGAGAGACGCCGAGCGGCTCTTTTAGCACAGGGGACGCTTCTCTGGATGCAATGTTTTGTCGCGGAACGAAGGGCACGCCCTACTCCTTTGGAGTATGAGAGCCCGTCCGGAAGGTTATTGAATCCGGTGAATCCGTTGTGATTCTCTGCCGCGCCAGAGGAAACGGGAGCGGACAGAATGTGGACGACGGAAACCCGCCGGGTTTATGAACGGCCTGGCCTGAGATATCCGAGCGACCTGACGGATGAAGAATGGTCGCTTGTCGAGCCGCTGATCCCGCCCGCGAAGCGCGGCGGTCGGCAGCGCACGGTCGATGTCCGCGAGGTTCTGAACGGCGTAT